>JAFTFD010000036.1 GCA_017449745.1 Lachnospiraceae bacterium | reverse complement strand
TATGTGCCGCTGGATGAACATCTTCGCTTCGGAGAAGAAAACAAGATCATCGTCATCGCGGACAACTCCGCCGTGCCCAACTCCCGCTGGTACTCCGGCAGCGGGATCTATCGCAATGTCAGCCTGTATTCCGGGCACTCCCGTCATATCCTCCCGGATGGCCTGCTGATCTCCACCCGGAACAATGACACAGTCCATGTGAAGGTCGGTGTCGTCGGCGGCGAGGAGATCCGCGTGAAAATCTGCGACGGCGATTCCGTCGCAGCCGAGTCCGCTGCGCCTGTTATAGAGGGTGTGGCGGAGGTGTCGCTCCAAGTCACAGCTCCCCGCCTGTGGGACGCCGAGCACCCGGAGCTCTACCGCTGCTGTGTCGAGCTGCTGCAGGACGGGGAAGCGGTGGACGAAGCGGAGGATTCCTTCGGCTTCCGCACACTGGTCTGGAATGGGAAGGGCTTTTTCGTCAATGGAAAGGAGACCCTGTTTCGTGGCGCGTGCATCCACCACGACAACGGCATTCTGGGCGCATGCTCCTTCGCCGCGGCGGAAGAGCGCAGAGTGCGGCTTTTGAAGGAAGCGGGCTTCAACGCCATTCGCAGCGCCCACAACCCCGCGTCCAAAGCGCTGCTGGAGGCCTGCGATCGGCTGGGCATGTACGTGATGGACGAGTTTTGCGACAATTGGCTGGTGCACAAAAACCCCTATGACTACGCCGATCAGGACTTCCGGAACTGGTGGGAACGGGATCTGACAGCTATGGTGCTGAAAAATCATAATCACCCCTGCGTGGTGATGAATTCCATCGGCAACGAGATCTCCGAGCTGGCGATCCCCGAGGGGCAGGAGATGTGCAGGAAGCTTGCCGTTCTGGCGAGAGCGCTCGACCCGGACAAGGCTGTGACGCTGGGCGTCAATCTGATGCTCTGCAGCATGACCGCCAAGGGCGGCGGGATCTACGGTGACAAAAAGGACGGTAAGGAAAACAAGAACGGCAGCCAGACGATGGATAATCTGCCTACCAGCGCATTCTTTAACCTGCTGATGAATCATCTGGGAGGGATCATCGAAAAGTCCGCGGCCAAGCCTGCGGCCGATAAGGCTACAGAAGTCGCGTTTTCCTATCTGGACATCGGAGGCTACAACTATGCTGCCTCCCGTTATGAGATGGACGGCAAGCTGCACCCGGACCGTGTGATCGTTGGTTCCGAGACGCTGCCGAAGAACCTCTATCACAACTGGCAGCTTGTCAAGAAGCTCCCTTATGTGATCGGCGACTTCATGTGGACCGGCTGGGACTATCTCGGCGAATCCGGTATCGGTACCGTGCGGTATAAAAGCTTCAAGAAGCCGGGTGAAGACGCCCCCATCATTTCCGGCGGCTGCGGTGTCATCGACATCTGCGGCAAGCTGCGCCCGGAGGTGCAGTGGAACCGCCTGGTCTGGGGCTTGAGCAACAGACCGGGGATCGGTGTGGAGCCTCTGACCCATGCGGGTGAGACCGGGTCAGTCTCCATGTGGCGCGATACGGACGCCGTGGCAAGCTGGTCCTGGAAGGGCTGCGAGGGGAAAAAGACCAAGGTCACGGTCTATGCCTCGGGCGCCGTGGCGGAGCTGATTGTCAACGGCAAGACTTATGGCAGAAAGAAAACCAAAGAATACAAGGCTGTCTTCCCGAAGGTGATCTACCAGCCGGGCACCATTACCGCCATCAGCTATGACGCAAACGGCGCGGAGATCGCAAGGGAGACCATGCACACCGCGGAAGCTGCGACAGAGCTTTGCCTCCGCCCGGACAGGACCGAATTACGCGCCGGCGGGCAGGATCTCTGCTATCTGGCTATCGACCTCACTGACCGGGATGGGATCACCAAATCTTCGGAGGATATAGCCGTTACCGTGACGGTGAACGGCGCGGGCAGCCTGCTGGCTCTCGGCTCTGCCAAGCCGAACATGGGAGAGTGCTTTACCGAAAAGACCCACACCACCTATTACGGCAAGGCGCTGGCTGTAATCCGCGCGGGAGACAGCGCGGGGAAGATCCAAGTCAAGGTCAGCACGTCCGGCATAGCGGAACAATGCGTGGAGCTGAATGTGGAGTAAAAAAGCAATCACTGGCATGGCATTGTCGATCGTGGGGGAATTCATGAGCTCTTCGATGTCCTTCTGAAAATGATAAAGCGCGTCCTGCCACGGCAATCATTCGTGCGTCTACGGCAGAAAAGCCGGCATCATCGGATTCGGCAACACCGGCAAAATGCTGGCTGACCGGCGTGATCGGCGGGGCCGGCCTCGATGTTATCGAGGAGGATCCGCTTCCCGCAGAGCATCCCTTTTGGAGAATGCAGAATGTCTATATCACCCCGCATACGACACCGCAGGTCCCGAACCGCGCAGGCCGCAGTATCGAGATCATCCGCGAGAACGCAAGGCGCTTTGAGGCGGGCGAGCCGATGCTGAACCAGATGACCAGGAAAGACCAGTTCGCCGCTGCGGCAAAGAGCGGATTTTCCAAGCTCATGAAAGCTAAGCTGACGCCGGAAGAGGCCGCCAGGCTTCCGCTGGAGCAGTTCCTCGGGAAAAAGGACTGGAAAGATCCTTCCGAGTGGAACTATGTTGATGAACAGTAAAACAGGATTGCAAAAAACTGCGCAGGCTCCGTTTAGAGTCTGCGCAGTTTTTGATATCCTGCAGAACTTTTCACGAGGGATCTTTCATGTGAGTTTTTTATGCGGGACATTTCACTCATGCCCCTCTGTGCTGAAAAGTCCCCGGATCTCTACACTTCCTTTCAGATCTGTTTTTCCATAATTGGCGATCCTGACTCCGGCATGGATCTTCTCCGAGTCAAAACAGGTGTATTTTTCCAGATACAGCAGGATAGTGACCGGTCCGAAGAAGGCGGCAAAACGTTCCGGCTGCGCAAATGGATACGGCTTGGGCTCAAGATGAGAATTCATCATTCCGACAAGAGCCGTTCCCTGTCCGGGGAAATCATGGAGGCTAAGGAGCGAAGTGCCGGAGAGAACGGGGGACCTCAGGACGGCCTCCACTTCCTGCCGGTAAGCCATCAGGGAGATCTCGCCGGTGGCTGCGACCCTCCTTTCCCATTCTTCCTGAGGCATCTTCCGGGCGAGGACCTTCTTCCTCGAATACTCTGGAAAAGCGCGCCGGTCCCTCATAGGTGTAGTTTCTGGTCAGTCTGGAAATGATCTTCGCGCTGCCGTCCTCCGCCTGGGGAGCAGGGACCCCTTTCTCCTGCAGATCCGGATGCCAGGGCTTGTTAACAGTATCGGCATGACCGATCCTGTTGGTGTCCAGGGTGCCGGGGAGAGAGGCGGGAATATTGCTGACTTCGTTTGTCGTAACGGTATAGATGCCGCTGAGATCTGTTTTCATTTGTATTTAATACCTTTCTGCCATGCGTTTGCGGCAAGCTTTTCTGCCTGTTTGATGGCTGCATATGATACAATACGCCTATAGCAATTGTTTGCGGTGTTTTTTCGGAACTGAAAAGATCAGCCCGGAAGTATGTTTCTATTTTATTGTAAGGGGTTTTTATGAACAATCAAACGCATGAGCAAAAAGCCGCGAGCAAAAACGGTATCAAGAGACTGATCTTTGTCGTTTTATCGATCCTGCTCGAAGTTGTTCTGATCCTTCTGCTGTTTACAAGTCTCAATCTGTATGCAGAGTGGATCAATATGGTCACCATGGTCATTGCATTGATCCTGGTCCTGGCTATTTATGCGCAGCGCAAGACCTCCTCAATGAAAATGCCGTGGATCATACTGATCCTCGCTTTTCCTGTGATGGGGATCGTTCTGTATCTGCTCGTCGGTTTTAACCGCGGAACCAAGAGCATGAGAAAGCGTTATGAAGCTATTGACGCTATCCTTCTGCCCGGGCTGCCCGCGAAAAAGGGGACGATGGAGAGGCTCAGAAAGGCCAACATGGCCGCGGCGGGTATCGCCTACTATGTGCAGACCCATGCGACCTATCCGGTCTATCAGAATACGGACGTAGTTTACTACGACGACGCGAGTCCTGCCCTCGAGGCACAGCTGAAGGCTATGCGCGGGGCGAAGGAATTTATTTTCATGGAATACCACGCCATTGAGGACCTGGAGAGCTGGGCGAGGATCGAGGAGGTCCTGGTCAGCAAAGTCCATGAGGGCATTGAGGTCAGGGTATTCTATGACGATATGGGGAGCATCGGCTTCATCAATACCGATTTTGTAAAAAAGATGGAAGGCCTCGGCATAGCATGCCGTGTTTTCAACCCCTTCAAGCCTGGCCTTAACCTCTTCCTCAATAACCGTGATCACAGGAAGATCACGATCGTGGACGGCGTGATCGGTTTCACCGGCGGCTATAACCTCGCCAACGAGTATTTTAACCTGACCCATCCTTACGGACAGTGGAAGGATTCCGGCATCCGTCTGGAGGGCGACGCCGTGCAGAGCCTGACAGCTTCTTTCCTGGAGATGTGGAACGCCGCGACAAATGAGAGTGAAAATGACACGGACTTTTCAAAATACCTGAAGAGACCGGTCTATGAGGCAAAGGAAGACGGTTTCTATCAGCCTTATGCCGATTCCCCTATGGATAAAGAGCGGGTGGGAGAAGAGGTCTATATCAGTATGGCCAATAAGGCAGAACAGTACTGCTGGTTCATTACGCCCTATCTGATCCTTACGGATGAAATGACGCATGCCCTGTCCCTGGCGGCAAAGCGCGGCGTGGATGTCCGTATCATCACACCCGGTATTCCGGATAAGAAGATCGTCTACAGCGTCACAAGATCCTTCTATAACAGCCTGGTGATCAACGGGGTGAGGATCTTTGAGTGGACGCCCGGCTTCTGCCACTGCAAGATGAGCGTCGCCGACGATAAGATGGCGACCTGCGGTACGATCAACCTCGATTACCGGAGCCTGTATCATCACTTTGAGAATGGCTGCTTTATCGCGGAGAGCCATGTGGTCAGGGAGATCAGGGAGGATTTCGAGAGGACATTCCCGGAGTGCCTGGAGGTCACGGAACAGTACAAGAGCGGACGCTCTGCTTACTTGAGATTGGGACAGCTGTTCTTAAGACTGTTTGCGGAATTGCTGTAAACCCGACGCCTCGCAAAGCCCTTCATCTATTTGTGCAAATTGCCAGTCACAAGTGAAGGTAATGACTTTTGGCGGTCTAATCATAAAATTACAGGAGATAAAAAATATGGGAACACCGAACAGTATCGGCTTTAACGGTTATATTCACGGCGGAGACTATAATCCGGAGCAGTGGCTGGAACACCCGGAGATCCTGGAAAAGGATATCGAGTATTTCAAAAAGGCTCACATCAATGAAGCAACGGTAGGCGTCTTTTCCTGGTCCATGGAAGAGCCGGAGGAGGGCGTCTATGAGCTGGACTGGCTGGCTGAGATCATCGACAGGCTTTATGAAAACGGGATCTCCGTGATCCTGGCGACGCCTTCCGGGGCAAGACCCAAATGGATGGCGGACAAATACCCGGAGGTACTGCGCACCGGCGCGGACAGGCAGAGAAATTTCTTTGGCGCAAGGCACAACCACTGCCTGACATCACCGGTCTACCGGGAGAAAGTCAAGGCTGTCGACCGCCAGCTGGCAAAGCGTTTTGGAAATCATCCCGGCGTCATCGCCTGGCATCTGTCCAATGAGCTGCAGGGGGAGTGTCACTGCGGGCACTGCCAGGCGGAGTTCAGAAAGTGGCTGCAGGAAAAATACAAAACGATCGACGCCCTGAACCTGGCATGGAACACAAGATTCTGGAGCCACGTATATAACAGCTTTGACCAGATCGAGAGCCCGTCCCCCAGAGGAGAGCGGGATCTGCACGGCCTTAATATTGAGTGGAAGCGCTTCTGCACGGATATGATCAGGAGCTTTGTTCTTGACGAGACGGAGGCGATCCGCAGCGAAGGGGCTCCGCAGCCGACGACGATCAACATGATGTATGATTTTATCGGCCTGAATTACCGCAAATTTGCGGATGTCGTGGACTTTATTTCCTGGGACAGCTATCCGGCATGGCATCACGGACCGGAATCCTGGACCGCAGCGGACACGGGGCTGCAGCATGACCTGATGCGGAGCATTCAGAAAAAGCCTTTCCTGCTGATGGAATCCTGCCCTTCCTCTACGAACTGGCAGCCTGTCAGCAAGCTCAGAAGGCCGGGAATGGCAAAGCTCGCCGCCCTGCACGCGGTGGCTCATGGTT
>JAFTFD010000035.1 GCA_017449745.1 Lachnospiraceae bacterium | reverse complement strand
TAAATGCGGCAAAGGCAAAGCAGGTGACTCTGTAGAAAGTGAGTCTGTTGATCCCGCGATCGCAGCTCTTACTGACGAGGAACTCGCCTATTTGGGAGTCGGCGGCTTCAGCTCAAGCGGCGGCGCACTCAGTATTATCGGAAATGCTTCTTCCACGGTGGCCGGTGCAGCCGGTGAGATCAGCGACCATTATCCAGGAGGGAAAAAGCTGGTCATGTCAGACGGACCTGCCGGACTGCGTATCAGCAAGGATTATTACATAGACGAAAAGGGCGTCCACGCTCTTGGATCAACGATCCCGGAAACGATCTCCGAGCTGATGCCGAGGGTAGTGACAAAGCTGATGGCACTGACGGCGGCGAAACCCAAAAAGGATACAGAGATCCTGCATCAGTACTGCACGGCAATACCGATCGGAACGGCTCTGGCACAGAGCTGGAATCCTGAATTTGCGGAGGCCTGCGGAGATATCGTCGGCAGCGAGATGGAGCGCTTCGGGATCCATTTGTGGCTGGCCCCCGCCCTTAATATTCACCGGTCGATCCGGTGCGGCCGCAATTTTGAGTATTTTTCCGAGGATCCATTGATTTCCGGTATTTTTGCTGCGGCAATCACAGACGGAGTGCAGAAACATCCCGGCTGCGGAGTCACGATCAAGCATTTCGCGGCGAACAATCAGGAGACCAACCGGTACCGCTCCAACAGTATCGTCTCAGAGAGAGCAATGCGCGAGATCTACCTGAAAGGGTTTGAGATCGCAGTGCGCAGGTCGCAGCCCCACGCGGTCATGACTTCCTACAATCTGCTCAACGGAGTGCATACGTCTGAGCGCAGGGATCTCACCAGCGATATTTTGCGCGGAGAATGGGGATTCCGGGGTATTGTCATGACGGACTGGGTCGTGGGAATGGGCTCTCCCAAGGATAAAGAGGCGCACCCGGTACCGGAGGCGTGGAAAGTCGCGGCAGCAGGCGGCGATCTGTTCATGCCGGGCGGAAAACCCGACTACAAGAATGTTTTGGCAGCTTTGAAAGACGGCAGGCTTTCCAGAAAACAGCTGGAAGAAAATGCGGCAAGAGTATTGCGGCTTGCGGAGAAACTGAATTAACATATATAGCAGAGCTGCCTTGTTATATTGAACAGAGTAACAGTACAGAACGAAAAGGCGGTTTGCATCCTGGTATTAACAAGAAAAGAGGTAGTTATGAGCGACGAGAAAAGAATTGACAACGAGATGAATATGGAAGAGCTCTCAATGGAGGAGATCGACAAGGTAGCCGGAGGAATGAACGGCGGGGTCGGTACTACTTCAGGGTATTTCATGTCCGCAACCGGAACATCGCTTAACCTGATCGTTAACTGGAGCGTTCAGGAGGGAGCCTGGGGGCAGCGCGTACTTAATGTGGCGGTTTCGACTTACTCCTATGCCATTGGGCTGGATGCAATGCCGGGCGGGGTTGAGCTCAAAGTTAACAGCATGCTGTATGTTGCAAATGCAAACGCGATCGATTATCGCGGAGAGGAAAGGGCAGCCAACCTCCTGGCGGTATTTAGCGTTCCGATCACTCCGGGCCCGCAGGTCATCTTTGCTACATGGCATTTTAATGGTACTTACAGCGGTACTGCGCTGGGAGATGTCACGGCATCGGGCGTGATTCCCGGATGATCGTAACATAACATCAGTAGTGATAGCCGGTTGATCGAAGTTAATGCAGTGGAATGATCAACCGGCTGATCATATTGTGCCAGCAGGAGCAATAGCCGGCTGATCACCAGTATGGAGAGCAAAATTATCGAATGAAAAACGATCCTAAGAGAAAGAACTTCCGACATGAATGGAGGGAATTGTTTGACAGCTATACTTTGATTCAGGGACAAAAACAGCTGTCCAAGGATAATATTTATGAAGCGTCGACAGATGAGACTCGGCGTTATTTAAGGTGTTATGTAGGCTCCAGCAAGTACGCTGCTTTCCGTGTTACGATCGGTCCGGCGCCGCAGCTCTCAACAGAGTCCTGGGAAAAAGATACTCACTTTGAATGCACGTGCGCAGCGGCCCGGAAGAAGAATTACTGGGGTTTTCAGAATCATTGTCAGCACATGGCCGCTGCCATGCTTTACTGGGAAAAGAAACATGGTCCCTGGACTTACGAAGAGACTGACGAGGAGATGGCTATCCGGCTGGAGAAGGAGCGCAGGGAGGAAGAGGAGCGACGGCAGCGGGAGATCATTCGTCAGAATCAGGAGCGTCTTAAAAAGATCCGTGAGGAGAAGATCGGCAATAAAATGTCTGCCAGGGAGTATCTGAGGCGGAAAAAGTATATTGTCTCCGGAAATGCTTACTATGATGTGATCACCGCTGCAAAAGACCTTAAGACGAACCAGTTTTATACAGAGCTGGCAGATATCATTCTGCCCAAAGGCAAGGAAGGACTGAAGTCCTTCGTCGTAAAGGAAAAGTCCTCCGTCAATTATAATGAGGAGGGACAGCAGGAACTGCGTTATGATTTGAATTGGGCGGTTCCTGTCGAGGCAGCAGATGATGACAGGAGCGCAAAAGGTGATGTGGAACTCCGTATGACCTACGAGAAGATCACGAAGGTTCACTGTTCCTGTGGAAAAACCAGATACACGGATGACTATTATAGTTATTATTACGGCAATGTCAGGGAGATGTGCCAGCACTCTCTCTGTGCCCTGGCGGCTCTTGCGGATTACATAGAAAGAGAAAATCCGGGCGATTACACGGACAAAGCGGCTATAGATCTATTCAAAGCTCTGGACAGCGGAAGAATAGAAATCGAGGAGATGATTTCCGAAGAGCCTGAGGAAAAAGAACCGGTAATCATGATCGCTCCCCGGATCACGTATGATGGAGTCGCGCCTAAACTCTCTTTCAAAGTAGGGAAAAGCGGCAGAAAAACTTATGTTCTCAGGAACATGCAGGACTTTGCAGATGCCCTGGTCAGCGAAGAGACATTTACACTTGGCAAGTCAGACCAGATCGATTTCAAAACGATGGGACTGACGCCGGAGGGCGAGAAATGGATGCAGTTTATTTCCCGTAAGGTCGCTGACACCAGGTCGGTCAATGACCGTCTGGCATCCAGGAGCAGATGGGGATACGGCACGACCTCTCTTTCCGTGCAGTCTCAGGAAGAGCTCAAAGGTGCCATGCTGGACCGCTTCTATGATCTCATGGAGGGCGGTTCCTGCGAATATCAAAATAAAGAGAAAGGTATTTCCGGAGAAATCAGGGTAGGTCATGTTCCGGTCCGCGTGCAGCTGACCTGTGAGCCTCTCAGGAAAAACAACGGAGAATTTGCCGGGGCTGCCGTGAAAGGCATCATGCCGAGTCTTATGAAGGGCAGCCAGAATCATCAGCAGTATTGTCTGAGCGATACATATCTCACCCGGCTTACGGAAGAGGAGAGACGCGCTTTAATGCCGTTTCAGAAACTTTCGCACGGGCAGCAAAGAGAAATTAGCTTTACAGTGGGCAAGGACCGGTTGCAGGAATTCTTCTATCGTGTACTGCCGGGATTCCAGGAGAACCCGTGCATCGAGGTGACGGACAACTGCTCTCCGGCCGTAGAACAGATCCTGCCGCCCCCGCCGCAGTTCCAGTTCCGGATGGATTATGAGAATGAAATTCTCACACTCCATGAGATCGTAAAATACGGCCAGACATCGATCGAACTGCCGTCGAACGTGACCCTGTCCGACAGAACGGATACAAATACAGCCGGAATTCCATGTACAGATAATGCGAATAAAACCATCACTCGTGATACTATACAGGAACAGCGTGTAGAGAAAGTAATCCGTCTGTTTTTTGACAAGCTGGAAAAAGATGGCAGATGCTACGTGTCAATGGTAAAGGAAGAGGGCATGTACCGCATTTTGAATGAAGCGGTGCCGACACTGTCCCGCTACGGCACGGTCTTAGGGACAGACGCCTTCAATTCCTACAAGATCAGACCTGTGCCGCAGGTGCACGTCGGGGTATCTGTCGAAAGCGGCCTGATGGACCTCACCGT
>JAFTFD010000034.1 GCA_017449745.1 Lachnospiraceae bacterium | reverse complement strand
CTCCACCCACGTATCTCAGTGCGTCCTGTATCGTGGGAGCACAGCTATCAGCGAGGAAGTAGACTTTCCAAGCACGTCCAGCAGCATGATCACTATCACACCGACAGATATGCCGACAAGATCAGAGCTGGACAATGTAACGCTCAGGCACTACGTTGGATACTATGGTGGTCTGGTGGAAGGCATCTCGTTTGTCGTTACCTATTCGACCGGAAGCGGCATAGACCACTATACGTATACCTACACGGTAAGCGGAGATGCGACCATTGCCGTCACTATCGGATCAGCTGCACAGCCAGTTCTGTACCTCAAGCTGAACGGTTCAATTGTGCAGGTTGTAAAGGCATGGGAGAAGGTGAACGGCACTCTAGTTGAGCAAGATATCACTCAGCTGTTCAGTACGAGTGATAATCTGGTGCAAGGAACTTAATATTAATAAGAAGAAAAGGGCTTGTATCAAAGGATACAGGCTCTTTTTTATTGCGATTTTCGTGTCATATTTCGTGGCATACATGACCCGAAAAATGGGGTATTTGGGGCGAAAAATCGTTCAGTTACGATGAAAGATAAAACACTAAAAAACCCTGTAAAATCAACGTTTTGTTGAAATTACAGGGCTTTAAGTTTCTGCGACCAACAGGGATCGAACCTGTGACCTCCCGCACGTCAAGCGGACGCTCATCCCAGCTGAGCTATGATCGCATCTCAAGCGAACTCTTTGTTTCGCTGAACATCTGCTATTATACACGATTGAATCAAAAAAGCAAGAACTTTTTGTACCAAGATTTCATTGCGGGGAAACGGACAGAATCTTATAATTTATATAGCATAGTTTTTTATGTCGGGGCAGCTGTTTGAGCATTATAGTGACAGGACGGATATCGGGATGACAGAAAAAGATGCGAATGCCATGAATCTGGCAAAAACACCTAATAATGACAGTTCTGAGGACAGGAAGAAACAGAGGGACAATGTTTTCAGGCGCCTGATGCGGGTAGCCAGAGCGGCGCTGGGAGACAAGGCCAAGGAATCCATAGCATCGGTCATGCCGATCACGCTGATCGTCGTGGTCCTTGTCTTTCTGGTGATCCCGGTGCCGACGGATCTGATGCTCTCGTTTCTTGTCGGCGCGATCATGCTGATCGCGGGACTCAGCCTGTTCGGATATGGCTCTGAAAATTCCATGTCTCTGATCGGCGCGGCGATCGGATCAAAACTCACCAAGACCAGAAACATAAAACTGATCCTGACCTTCAGCTTTCTGCTGGGCGTGATCGTCACGGTGGCGGAGCCGGATCTGCAGGTGCTGGCGAAGAACGTCCCGCATATCAATACGCTCGTCCTGATCGTCACAGTGGCGATCGGCGTAGGCATGTTTTTGCTGATCAGTATGGTGCGCATTCTGACGGGGATATCCCTCAGAACGATCCTGCTGGTTTTCTATGGCCTTATCTTCCTGTTGGCTGCTTTTACGGATCCGAATTATCTCTCCCTTGCGTTTGACTCCGGCGGGGTTACGACGGGACCTATGACTGCTCCGTTTATTCTGGCGTTCGGCGTCGGTATCGCTTCGATCAGAAATGATAAAAACGCGGAAGAGGACAGCTTCGGCCTTGTCGCCCTGTGTTCGATCGGTCCCATCCTCGCAGTCCTGCTGCTGAGCTTTTTCTACCAGAGTGAGAGCGGCACGATCGCAGCCATGTCGATCGAGTCTTATGAGGATACGGTCGGTATCGGCCGCAGTTATCTCGGAGCGATCCCTGATTACGTCAAGGAAGTCGCTGTGGCTCTCTCCCCGATCATTATCATGTTCCTCGTCTTCCAGTGGACGATGCTCAAACTCCCCAGACAGCAGATGGCGAAGATCACCCTGGGGATCCTGTTTACTTACATCGGCCTTGTGATCTTCCTGACGGGCGTGAATGTCGGATTCTCCTCTCTGGGACTGATCCTCGGACAGCAGATGGCATCGACGACCTTCGGAAAATATATGATCATTCCTGTCAGTATGCTGATGGGCTGGTTTATCGTCTCGGCGGAGCCTGCCGTTCACGTTCTGACCATTCAGGTAGAGCAGGTGAGTGCCGGAACGATCTCCGGAAAATCCCTGGGGACTACCTTATCCCTGGCAATTGCCGGAGCAATGGGACTGTCCATGCTGAGGATCCTGATAGGGTTTTCCATCATGTGGTTCGTCGTGCCCGGATATGCGATCTCCTTGCTCCTGTCCTTCTTTGTGCCGAAGATCTTCACAGCGATCGCATTCGACTCCGGCGGCGTCGCCTCCGGACCTATGTCAGCGACTTTTATGCTGCCGTTCGCGATGGGAGTCTGCCACGCGGTTGGAGGCAACCTTCTGACGGAGGCCTTCGGTATCGTCGCTCTGGTGGCCATGATGCCGCTGATCACGATCCAGACGATGGGCGTGATCTACCGGATCAACGAGTGGAAACGCAAGAAAGTTTCAGCAGAGCAGTTCAACGACACAGAGGTCATCGAGCTCTGGGAGATCGGATAGGAGGGGAAATAGATGGTTTTATATTTTGTCGTTGCCCTTCTAGGCAGAAAAAATGTAGAGCAGTTCCAGCAGATCTGTGATGAGTCGGGGATCCTCTTGAGCTTTACGATGATAGGCAGGGGGACCGCCTCCCCGGATATGCTGACGATCTACAAAAGAGAGGATTCCGAGAAGTTTGTCATCAGCGCGCTGGCGGACGGCCCGACATCCAAAAAGCTCTTTAAAGCCGCGCGGGAGAAAATGTATATGGATATCCCCGGAAACGGTATCCTGATGTCCATTCCCGTCAAGAGCATTACCGGCGGAAACACGCTTGCTTATTTTACGAATGAAGCTCCGGTCGATGGAGGATTGCCGAAAATGAAGTTTGAGAATGAACTGATCGTTATGATCACGAACAAAGGTTATGTACAGGAAGTCATGGACACAGCAAGGGAGGCAGGCGCGACAGGCGGCACCTCTGTTCACGTCAAGGGGACCGGCGCCAAGTTTGCCAAAAAGTTTCTGGGCGTGTCCCTCGCTGAAGAACGCGAGATGATCCTGATCATTTCCTCTGCTGACAAGAAAAAGGACATCATGCATGCTGTTGCAGAGAAAAACGGGCAGGGGACCGGCGCGGATGCGATCAGTTTTTCCCTTCCGCTCAGTTATCTCACCGGCATCCGCAGAAAAGTGGTCGATATAGAAGTGGAAGCGGAGCTCCGTGAGAAGATGGAGGCAGAAACGCAGGAATCCAAAGACGCCGGAAATGAGACTGTCCGGCAGGACTAAATAGCAACAGGAGCGAAAACGCTCCGACAGTATTGAAAGAATGAATGTTTATCTTTTACGGGAAGTGCTTACCCCGAGTTCTCTTGAAGAAATCAAAAACGAAAAATATCAGTATGCCGCTATGCTGTCCCAGGAAGAGTGGGCATGGCAGAATGCCGGGATTCCTGTATGATTTTCTGGAACAGATCATCAGCGGGGATCAGAGACTGATGGAAAGCTACGAGCTGGAGCTGTATCACACCCAGCTCGAAGTAAGACAGAACCATATCATGACGATCCTGACTGTGGTGACGGCGATCTTCATGCCGCTGACCCTGATCGCCGGCTGGTACGGAATGAATTTCCGCTACATGCCCGAGCTGGAGGCACCGTATGGATACCTCATTGTGATCGTAATCAGTGCGATCATAGCGGCGGGGAGCCTTATCTATTTTAAGGTCAAGAAATGGCTGTAATTACGGGAAAAGTTGTTGACTTCCCGACGAAACGCTATATAATGAAAGTATAAAGTTTCACAAGACGAAACACGGTTTCATAATGCGGAACAGCATTCCGCAATGTAAAGTATTTCATTTAAAAGGAGAGGACACGATGAATACACCTAAGGTCGAGAAGGTTTTACAGAGATTCAGCGAGGTCGGTATTATTCCGGTCGTCGTACTTAATGATGTCAAGGATGCAGAGCCCCTTGGTCAGGCTTTGATGGAGGGCGGCCTTCCGGCTGCTGAGGTCACATTCCGTACAGCTGCCGCTGAGGATTCCATTCGTATCATGGCGGAGAAATTCCCGGATATGCTGGTCGGCGCAGGTACAGTTCTGACGATCGAGCAGGCAGAGCGCGCAGTGAATGCCGGCGCTAAGTTTATCGTTTCCCCCGGCTTTGATCCCGAGATCGTGCAGTGGTGCCTTGACCGCGATATCCCTGTCTGCCCCGGAACACAGACTCCTTCCGAGGTCATCCAGGCTTATAAGATGGGTCTTGACCATGTTAAATTCTTCCCCGCTGAGAATGCAGGCGGTCTTCCGATGATCAAGGCAGTAGGCGCTGCTATGACTACTATGAAGTTCATGCCTACAGGCGGCATCAGCGCTTCCAACGTCGTTGAATATCTGAAGTGCGACAAGATCTTCTGCTGCGGCGGCTCCTGGATGGTCAAGGGCGACATGATCAAGGCTGGCGAGTTTGACAAGATCAAGGAGAAGGTCGCAGAGGCTGCAGCCATTGTCAAAGAGGTTCGCGGATAAACTGCACAGGCCAGTCTGAGGGTACTGCTCAGACACCTGATAAAGAGTGTTTAAAACCGGTGGAGTGTTCCGCCGGTTTTTTTGTTGGCTTTCGTCCGATGTATTTTTCTTGCGCCTGCGGCTAAAAGCAGGTATTATGTCAACATGAAAAATTCAGGAACATCTTATTTTACATATAAAAAGATGAAGATCCTGGCAGCGGTTTTGATCCTTGCGATCTTCACCTGTGCCTGCAGTCTGCAGCAGAAGACACCGGCGGCATCTGATACATCGGGGGGTGAGACAGGACAGGATGAGAACCTTAAGGCAGTATCCGTTTCCCTGCCTGTTACCGGACAGAATTTCTTTTTCGATACAGTCTGCGCGATCTCGATCTATGGAATGAAGAAGATGAGCACAGAGAACGCGGAGGAAGCTGTCCATATTGCCTTTGAGGAGTGCCGGCGCTATGAGGAGCTGCTCAGCAGGACAAAACAGGGGAGCGAGATCTGGCGGATCAACCATTCCGGCGGCGAACCTGTCCCATGCAGTGCCGAGACGCTGGAAGTGATCGGGAAGGGGCTCGAGTACGGAGAGATAACAGGCGGCAGATTCGATATTACGATCGGACCCGCGGAGGATCTCTGGGATTTTCACCGGGATGACGGAGAGGAGCACTACCTGCCGGAAGCAGTGGTCCTTGCGGATGCCATGCAGCATGTGGATTACCGGAAGGTGATCCTGGACAAAGAGGCCGGCACAGTCCGGCTGGAAGATCCTCTGATGGAGCTGGATCTTGGCGGGATCGCCAAGGGTTACATTGCCGATCAGCTCTGCCTTGTTCTGAACAGGTGTGGAGTGAGCAGCGCGATCGTGAACCTGGGAGGAAATATCGCCTGTATCGGCGGGAAGGCATCGGATGCCGGTGAAGTGAGTCCTTTCAGAATCGGCGTCGAGACGCCCTATTCGGACAGGACAGAGATCGCAGGATCCATGGAAATGGTGAGTGCCACGGCGGTGACGTCCGGGATCTACGAGAGATATATTACAGTAAACGGGAAAGAGTATCACCATATCCTCGATGCGAAGACGGGGTATCCTGCGCAGTCTGATGTGGTCGGGGTGACCGTGACAGGACCTCTGGGGCGCTCGATGGAGTGCGACGCGCTGTCAACGTCCTGCCTGCTTCTGGGAACAGAAGAGGGGATGAAGCTGATCGAAGAGATGAGCGGATTTGAAGCAGTGTTTATAGATGACTCCGGTGAGATCCACTGCTCATCGGGAATGAAATTCACACCGGTATCGTAAAGTAAAAACAGAATTGGCGGATCTATGAGAGTGAATCATAAAACACCAACAACAGCGATTTTCAGGAAAATAGCCGCAGGCGTTGTGATCCTGCTGCTTGTATTCGCGGCCATGTCCCGGCTGTCCGGCCGACTGCCTGTACAGGCAGCCGAGACCACCTACAGCATCCG
This sequence comes from Lachnospiraceae bacterium, assembly GCA_017449745.1. Lineage (GTDB taxonomy): Bacteria > Bacillota > Clostridia > Lachnospirales > Lachnospiraceae > CAG-791. The sequence continues at coordinate 2,522 of JAFTFD010000034.1, read as the reverse complement.
GGTCAACGTAGCGGCGAACGTCGTTACGATCTACAAAAACGGGAAGCCCTTCAAGGTAATGCTGTGCTCGACAGGGCCGGCGACGCCTACCAGCGGGACCTACGGGCTGAAGGAAAAACACCGTTGGCATACCCTTTTTTACGGGGTCTACGGCCAGTATACCAGCTGTATAACGGGAAATATCCTGTTCCATTCCATCCCTTATGAGCGCTACAAGGATCCGGGTTCTCTGCAATACTGGTGTTATGATCATCTGGGAACGGCAGACTCACACGGCTGTGTGCGCCTTGCCTGCGCGGATGCCAAGTGGATCTACGATAACTGCCCGCAGGGGACAAAGGTGACCATGTATTCCAATGCGGCGGTACCCGGACCTATGGGGAAGCCCGGGCTCAGTCCGATCTCTGCAAGCCCTGATAAGCTCCGTTCATGGGATCCGACAGATCCGGATGCCCAAAACCCCTGGCACGCCTATACGGGCACGGCTTTTGATGCAGAGTATTACTATGCACATTATCCGGATCTGCAGGAAGCAGTAGGCCATGATGCGGAAAGACTCCGGCTTCACTGGCTTACCAGCGGGATCCGCGAGGGGCGGCAGGCCTCAGCCAGGTTCTGGATGCTGGAATATGAGAATAAAAACGGACTGCCGGGAGGCGAAATGAATCACTATGCGTCAGTCCTGCAGTTTAATCGGGAGGTAAATGAGAGCGGCAAGACACTTTCGAGTCTTACGCGGGAAACCTTCGATCATGTCTATTATGCGAATCTTTATCCGGATGTGAAAGCGGCATTCGGCTACGACGCCGCAAAGCTATGGGCACACTATGTCCACTTTGGCGTGGCAGAAGGAAGACAGGCGCGGGCTAAGAAATAGCGCGCGCCTGTCTTTTATCGTTAATCATTGCTGATTATCGCTGTTATTAATAATGCATTTTTCCCAGTGTTTGCTGTTTTACTGTGCCGGTTCTTGAGAAGGTGCCGCTGCCTCTGCTCCTGCGGCAGCCTGTGCCTGCGCCTCCGCGAGCTGGAGGTTGATGTCCGCCTGCGCCTGTGCGGCAGCCTCTTCTTCTGATAATCCAAGAGCCATGTAGTTTGTCTTAAGCTGTTCCAGGATGTCGGACCACTGTGCGTTTGCCTGTTCCTGGGCAGCTTTTTCCGCATCCTTTGCTGCTGCGTATTCAGAGGCCTGTGCCTGGTTCATGCCGCCGTATACGATGACCGGCTCGCCGGAATAAACTACCTCAAAGATCTGGGCGGCGGCCGAAGGCGGAAGATTAACGCACCCGTGGGAGCCGCTTCTGACGTAAATATCTCCGCCGAAGGAACCGCGCCAGCCGGCGTCGTGCAGTCCAACCCCCTGGAAGAATGGCATCCAGTAGCTGACAGGGGTCTCATAATCCTCGCCGCGCAGGATGGCGTCGCGCTGCTTGAACTGGATGGCAAAAATACCGTTCGGCGTGTTGTTGCCGGAGATCGCTTTTCCGGTCACACAGTCCGTGGAGACAGCCACTTCGCCGCCGCGGTAGACCCAGACGTGCTGCTGGGTGAGATCGATCTCGACATAGGAGCTGCCGATGGTATTTTCTCCCCAGACGCTTCCTTTACTGGACCATGTGGCCAGTGCCGCGGCCGGCTGTACAGCTGCGGCGCTTAATCTGTCGCGCAGGATCCGCATTGATGCGGCGCCAGATCCTGAAGGGGTGCCTGCGGCAGCCTCTGTGTCAGGCTCCGCCGGGGTATCAGTTTCCTTGGCAGCTTCGGTCGCATTCTCCGGATCTGTGTTTTCAGCGCCCTCTGTCTCTGCCGTATCCGCTGCTGTATCCGCGGATTCCATGAGGTCTGCAAAGGCTTCCGGTGTCAGCGCGCCCATGTTTTCAAAAGCAGATGTCAGGGAATCGGTCGTCGCGGACCGGTCGATCCTCCATCCGTAATTGGTCGTCGTATAATGGAGCTCTTCCCCGCCGGTCGTAGTGAAATCGGCGGTCTGTCCGACCGTATCGTATTTCTGCGCGATCCCGTCGACATAGCTGCGGATCTGTGCCTTGTCTACAAGGACGTAGGATAGGCCCAGAACGGGATCTTCGGATACGGCGATCCAGGCGCGGACAGTGTCCGCGGGAACCGTCTCCGTAACCTCAGAGCTCAGCTGGAGAGTGACAGGGGCTTCCTCCAGCAGAGATGCTTTCTCTGCGGCCAGCTCCCTGATTTCCTGTGCCAGGAGTTCGGTCTCCGGAACCTCTTCCTCGGGTTCTTCCTCGTCAGTATTCTGTTCCGCAGTTGTTTGTTCCTGACCGGCTGCGGTCTGGCCGGGGAGGATCTTTTCCACGAACGAAAGCGGCTCGTGGCTGTCCACGTCACCGGAGATCCCGAAAAAGGCATAAGCGAGCGCGCCGGCGCCGACCAGCGTCAGGGCAATGGTTCCGATCAATGGAAATTTCAGCCTGTTATCATCCATAGTGTCAGTTGATTCCTTAATAAAGATCCCTGTAACTGTGCGCGTTCAACGAACGCGAACAGTT
>JAFTFD010000393.1 GCA_017449745.1 Lachnospiraceae bacterium | reverse complement strand
CTGCTCTGCCATCTTCAGCATCCTGCGCTGCTGCATTCTCTCACGGAAGGTCTCATTATTATTTGTCTTAGCCATTTTAAATTCCTCCTTCCTTTCCGATCAAAACAGAGAGTACTTGGCAAACCTGCGGTTCAGCGCATTGGATGTCAGCAGCTGGAATGTACCGATCAGGGACTGGAACAAGCTCGATGCGGTAGATACGCCGTAATCGACTTTGGAACCGAACGCCATACGATAAGTGTATGTATACAGAACGTCGGAAACCGCATATGTCTTAGGCATATACAGGAGCAGGACTCTGTCGAAACCAACCATGAACATCGTACCGACTGCCATTGTGAGCTGGATAATGACAAGCGGCTTGATTGAAGGCAGCACTACGTGCCAGATTCTCTGGAAACGGTTTGCGCCGTCCAGTGCGGCCGCTTCCTTGAGGTCTCCGCTGACATTGGAGATCGCCGTCGTGTAGATGATGGAGCCGTACCCGAATCCGACCCAGATTCCCATGAAACAGTAGATCAGCCAGAAAACAGGAATATTCGGGTTAGCCAGCCAGTTCTGTTTCTCCGCTCCGAAGAAGGACAGGAATTTTGTGATTCCGCCGTTCTGTCCAAGGAACTCCGTAACCAGCGCGCAGACAACGACTGCGGAGACGAAGTTCGGCATGTAGGACATGATCTGCGTCACTCTCTTGTATTTCTTTGCTTTACACTCGGAAAACAAAAGTGCCAGAATGATCGGAGGCAGGAAGCCCAGCAGCAGCGACATGATCGCCATGCAGGCCGTGTTCCGGAATGCCAGCAGGAACATATCTCCCGAGAACAGCTTCTCGAAGTTTGCAAAGCCTACCCATTTACTGCCGAAGAGTCCCTTGTTGACCTTATAGTTTTCAAAGGCCATCAGGATACCGACCATAGGTATATAATTGAAAATGATGTAGTAGATGAAAAGCGGCAGGAACATCAGATACAGAACGCCGTTTTTCCGAAAATCCTTTTTCCACGTTACCCGTGGAGCCTTATAAGGCTTCTCTTTTACTTTGCCAGCCATAGATCCCCCTTCTTTATGCAGTCAGAAACCATATTTTATCTCGCATCAGAACATGTTATATATTTAAATATAGCTCGTGTCTTGATATGAGTTTGATGCGAATAATATTATATTCTCGATGCGTCAAGATGTGATATAATAAAATTCATCTTATTTTATTATAATTCACTAATACCAAGTTTGACTTTTCAGCGATTTGATCATCAAAAGCAGAGTTTTATTACTTTCTATTGTTACATTTGTACACGAGGTATTCAGATCATGACCAATGAACTGGAACTGTTTCTGCATCTGCAGGACTGCAACATACATCTGGACTACAGCCGTTACGATGCTGATCTGGTAACTATTCTCGAAACGAACTCTTCAGAAAAGGAGCTTAATTCATCCCTTTTCGAAACATGTGTGGATAAGTCTTCCGTATTGTCTGCCTATGATCGGAAGCACCCTGTGCCGATAGTCTATTTTGGCAAGCTATCTGTCGGATGGATCTTTCTCCCTCATTCAGAAGAAGAAAATATATGGTCTTTTCACGTACTTGGTCCCTGCTTTTCCTCCGTCCTGTCTGAGATGTACATACATCGACAGGCAGAGCTTCTCTCAACAGACCTGCCGATGCAGCACAGGATCCGGCAGTACCTTCCCAGGATACCGGTCTGTTCGATCCACAGTCTGCAGGTCGTCGCAAGGCAGTTCCACTACTGCTTTTATAGGGAGATCCTGTCATACGATAATTATCTGACAATTTCAAGTGCTTCAACTAACGACCTGGCTGCCGTTAATCTCCCGGATCCGACGTTTATACCCCACAGCCCTTACCAGATCGAGCAGCAGATCTTTGAAGCTGTCGAAAACGGTGAAACTATCTCCTCCGCCGTTCAGTCGAATATCAATCTCAGCGGTTATTCCATCATGCCCACAACGGGCGATCCATTAAGAGACAGTAAGAATGCCGCCTACACTTCGAATGTTCTTGCCTGCAGGGCTGCGATCCGGGGTGGAGTGCCTCCCCTTAATGCCTATGCAATTTCTGATATGTATATCCAGCTGATCGAGCAGCAGACCTCCTCCAATGATGCCATGGCTCTGTCCCAGCGCATCTTAGGCGATTATACCCGGGTCGTGCGGGAATACCGGGAGAGTTCCCGCTCTGCCCTGGTAAAAGAAACAATTGCTTATATCCGCACCAGGATCTATGAAAAAATATCTCTGGAGAATATTGCCGCAGAATTAGGGTATAATAAGAATTACCTGGCCGGCGCCTTCAAGCGCGAAACAGGTAAGACGATCGGGGAGTACATCATGGACTGCAAGATCCGCCATGCAAAGACTCTGCTCAAGACAAGGCGCCTTAGCTGTGCGGAGATCAGCCATCAGCTCTGTTTCTCCTCGGAGAGCCATTTCTCCCAGGTTTTTAAGAGAGTCACAGGCATGACGCCGATGGAATACGTAAACTCACACTGGTGATCGGGATCATAAGATCCGGTCAGGGTAAACACTATGCTCAATAATCAAAACCTTTTTTTCGATCTGGACGGCACTTTGCTTGGGGCCAGCAGAAAACTGCACCCGGATACCAGAGAGACCCTGCATAAATTACAAAATTACGGCAACCGGATCTACCTGTGCAGCGGGAGGCCCCCAAAATATCTGCAGAAAATGGTCTATCCGCTGTTTCCCTTTGACGGAATGGTCGCCTGTGCCGGCGGGTGCGTGTATGCCGGCGAACAGCTCCTTCTGGAAAATGAGATCCCTCTTTCTTTGATAGATACCGTGCTGGATATGTTCCGCCAGCGCCATATTTTCTGGCAGTTCGATACCATAAACGGGACTTATTCCACCCCTGAAATGGATCTGCTCTTCGAAGGGGCGCTGGATAAAGCCATGCAGTTCGACCCCTCACGCATGGAGCAGTTCCGCAAGGAGCAGCAGAAGCTGGCAGATCTCGGCGTCAATCATCCGATCTCGAACTGGAACAGTCAGATCCGGGTCCAGAAGATCATCTTCTCCACGGCTGATGCAGCTCAATTTGAAGAGATCATTCCCATTCTTGAAAAAGAATTCGTGATCAACTACTTCTTCCGCAGTGCCGACGCGCTGGCCGGGGAGCTCTTTCCCCTGAATTGTACCAAGGCACAGGGGATCGCGAGGATCCTGGAACACACCGGTGCATCCTGGGAAAACACCATCGGCTTTGGTGACAGTCGAAACGATCTGGAAATGCTGCAGGCTGTGCGCGTCAAGGTCGCCGCTGTTTACGCTCCTGAAGAGCTGAAAGCAGCTGCGGATCTGTATTTTGAGGATCCCGACCGGGGCGGCATCGCCAGGATCCTGGAGCAGCTTGATCAAAAATAGCTTTATATGGTTTATAATTGTATCATATACTGATATCAGAATGTTCCATACATAAAAAAGGAGCAGAATGTTCTATACATAAAAAGGAGGCTCTTATGGCACATATTCCCTATCTGAAAGAACAGAACGGCACAAAGGTCCTGATGGTCCACGACGCCCCGTACATCTGCCTGGGCGGAGAAGTCGGCAATTCCAATTCCTCTTCTGTCGAATATATGGAAGGCGTCTGGGACAAAGCTCAGGAACTGGCAATGAACACACTGCTTATGCCTGTCACCTGGGAGCTCTTTGAGCCTGTAGAAGGACACTTTGACTACACACTTGTCGACGGCCTGATCGAGCAGGCAAGAAGGCGCGGCGGCAAGATCATTTTCCTCTGGTTCGGCGCCTGGAAAAACGCGCAGTGTTATTATGCCCCGGAATGGGTCAAGACGGATCTGAAGCGTTTCCGCCGGGCTGAAGTCAAAAAGGGGAAAAACTACGTCATCAACGAAAAATTCGGATCGATCTACACCACCATGTCCTACCTCTGCGAAGAGACGAAAACAGCGGATGCCAGGGCATTCCGCACTCTGATGGCGCATATTCGCAGCATCGATGAAGAAGAAAACACGGTCATCGCAGTACAGGTAGAGAACGAGACCGGCCTGATGGGAGCTGCCAGAGAACACTCCGACGAGGCAGATGCCCTGTTTTACGGCCCGGTTCCCCAGGATTTCGCGGATTATATGAGATCTCATACAGATACGATGACAGAGGCGATGAAGGAAGCAGTGGAAAGCGGTTCCGCAGCAGGCTCCTGGGAAGAGGTCTTCGGCGCTCAGGCAGAAGAGATCTTCAGCGCCTATTATGTATCCAGCTATGTCAACGCCATCGCAGCTGCCGGCAAAGAGGAGTATCCGCTTCCCATGACTGCCAACTGCTGGCTTGACAAAGGAGATGAAGCGGGCGTCTTCCCGACAGGAGGACCCGTCTCCCGTGTCGCGGAAGTCTGGCAGTTCTGCGCTCCGAACATCGATATCATGACCCCCGATATTTACGTGCAGAATTTTCTCGAGATCTGTGATGAATATACAAGACGCGGGACGCCTTTATTCATTCCGGAGACCGCGACGCATTCCCATGCCGCTCCGAGGGAAGTCTACTGCATCGGCCATTACCACGCGATGTGCTATTCCCCGTTTGGATTCGAAAAGATCGGCAAGCCTTTTGACGTCATGCAGGGATACCTCTTTGGCATGGATACAACAGACCCGCTTCTGCAGGAGCCCCAGGATCCCGAGATCTACCGTCAGGTCACCGATACCCTTAAGAATATGATGCCGCTGCTGGTTGAAAAATACGGAACCGATGACCTGCAGGCTTTCATTGCGGAACGTCCTGAAGAGAACACTCTGCTCTTTGGCAAATATGGGTTCAGGATCATGGTGACTCCTCCCATCATTTCCCGTAAAGACGGATACTGCCTCATCCTGAAGGAAAGCGAGGACACCTTCTATGCAATGGTAAACCAGGTGATCCTCTCGCCCTTCTCTGCGGATCCGGAAAAGAAGGGGCTTGATTTCCTCGTCCTGGAGGATGGCCATTTCGAAAACGGCACCTGGATCCGCAACCGCCGGCTCAATGGCGATGAAGTGGCGATCCAGAATTACACAGAGCCCACCGTCCTGCGCATCAGGCTCTTTGCGTACGAATAAAACTTTTCAACACCGTCTAAGTGGAGTGTTCCTTTAGACGCGGCATCTTTGTGAGGATCCACTAACATTTCTCACTCTAAGAAGGCAGGCAACGCCTTAAACTCAGAGCCCGGTCTGATGACCGGGCTCTTTTAAACACGGCGGCGACTCAGGCGCCAGGGAACCCGGCGCCTTCGACCTGCCTTCTGTTCGTGAGAAATGAAGTGGATCCAATCACAAATATGCAAGCATCTGAAAGGAACACCCCGCTTAGACGGTTACAAGCCCGAGACTAAAATGTTTTTCTAAATAAGGCCGTTGAGCGGGTGTCTGTGGAAACTGCTGTGTATGAGCGCTTAGATCCACTTCATTCATTGTGAGAGGAGGTCGGGATTCAGGACACCGGTCCAGGTGTCCTGAAAAGCCGACTGTCTGAAAAGCCCGGCCATCAGGCCGGGCTTGAGTTTTAGGCTGTGCCCGACCGGAATGAGCAATGGATGTTAGTGGATCTGCACGAAGGAACCGCAGTTTTCACAGGCACCCGCTCATTGGCCGGCCGGTATGAAAATCATTTTGGGCGTCACTCCACCGCCGTGGTCGTCGCCCCTACAATGAGCTTATAGCGCTTCTCCCCAATCACCAGCGTTCCGCCGGGCGCTGTTGCCGTGACACTGACATGCATGCCGTCTTCGTGCCGCGATGCTTCTACCCGCACTTCCCCCTTCGGGAGCGGTACCGTCCCCTTGAAATGCTGCAGATCCCCCATGCAGGGACGCACCTCAAAGGTATCGTACGCAATGCCGGTATTGACGACACCCAGGCGGTAACGCCCGAGCAGATAGATTGGGCTGCAGCTCCAGGCATGGCACAAGGACTTCTCAAACGGCCTGCCGTACATGCTGTAATGTTCGACGCCTTTCTGGTTTGGATCATACTGCTCGTACAGGGAGGTGGCTCCCAGGGCCAGCATACTTCCGTAATAATTGCGTATGCTCTCTTCCAGAAGATCCAGGTTCCCCTCCTCACAGTGCACCTGGTTCTCATAGAACTTAAAATACGGTGTTGTTATTGCTGTCACATTGTCATTGCAGACAACTTTTTCATAAATGTTTTTCCTGATCTCTTTGGAGCAGTTCAGATACAGATAAGCCAGGATATTGCTCTGTCTGGAAACGTTCTTCTTTCCGGACTCATAGCCATCTACGAATACGCCCAGCTTCGGATCATAAAAGTACTCCATGATATTTTTGCGAAGCCGGCTGCTCTCTTCCCGCCATGCGACACGTGTGCGCAGATCCAGATCCAATCCGATTCCTGCCGCTTCGTCTTCAGCGATCTCAAAAACGACCGATTCTATCTCATGGAAGGCGTCCATCGCCTCTGCCAGCAGGATCTGCTCTCCGCAAAGCGCGCCGCTCTTATCCATCGGAGCCCAGTCGATAAAGACCCAGTCCTCTCCCTGTCCGCGGATGAACTTATGGTTTCCCAGCCGCTCATAGCAGAACATCATG
>JAFTFD010000392.1 GCA_017449745.1 Lachnospiraceae bacterium | reverse complement strand
GGAAGAATATGCCGCGCTGCTGAACCAGACAATGGGAAGCAATCACGGCGCTCTGATGGCGGAAGCAGGACATGACACATCCATTTACGCGCGGGGGTGTCGGAGCTTTTAAGGGCCATGATATCAATGCGCTTTTTTGCCATAGACGAGATAGCAAAGGAATAACGGCTTTTTGTAATGGAGGGAAAACATGAAATACGTTGGGATCTACTGGACAATGTTTGCGCCGCTGATGAAAAAGAGCATAAGAAAGCGTTTCAGTAAAGAACTGGCCGATAGGGCGATCAGGCAAGGCAAGTCCGAATACAGAGGATTGCTTTCCCGTGCGGATGATCTGGGACCCGGAAATCCCATGGCGATGAACGCTTATTTTGCCTATGTTTTTGCAGGAGCTTGGCTTGGCAGCGGGAAGGAGATCACGCCGGATGAGATGGCGTTGGTGATGACCGATGTGCTGGAGAGCGGACTGCTTCGCACCGTTTTTGGCATGACAGATATGAATAGGACGCCGAAAAAGTGGGAGCGCGACATGCGGAAATACGAGGCGTGGTACAAGGTTCACGGAAAAGACTATCCCGTCAACTGGGTCGTGAATTTTGATGAAGCTCTCCATCAGGAGGGAAGCTATTATTGCTTTACTCGCTGTCCCATCTGTGAATTCTGCCAGAGAGAGGGTATCTCAGAGCTGATGCCCGCTCTATGTTCGACGGATGAAGTCATGTTCCGGCTTCAGCATGGAAAGCTCTACCGGGAGCATACCATCGCAAACGGAGACAGCGTCTGCGACTACTGGATCGTTGGAGATAAGGTGAAAAATCCGAAATAGGAGGGGTTGGAAGATGAAGAAACCTATGAAAGCATTGCTGTTTTGCGGCATGCTCGGATGCCTCTGCTATGGCGGCGGGGACTGGCTGATGCTGTACGGCGATCCGTCTTACTCCGGTTTGCTGTCATGGCTTACAGCAGGCGTGGCGGGCATCCCGCAGTGGCGTTTTAACCTTGCTATGGCCCTTGCGTTTCCGGGCATTATCCTGTATGGAGTTGCTCTCTTCGCAGTTGAGAACTATATCCGGACGGAACGGGATCGCAGGATATATCATTACCTGAACGCATTCGGCCTGACGCCGTGGATCGCCCTGCACCTGTTTTATATCATGATCCTGACGCTGTTTTCATGGATGAACACAAACGGATATGCAGCTGACAGCCTTGCCATCTGTGAGGGGCTGTATGCACAGCTCTCCTGGCTGGTTCCGGTCTCGGAAGCACTTATGCTGCCTGTGTTTATCTTCTGGTTTTATCTGCAGATACGCGGACGGACGGAATTCCCAAAATGCATGGCCTTTACAAATGTGCTGATTATTTTTACGTTGCTAAAGGGTTTGACCATGCTGATGCCTGTCAGCGCTTTCCGGCTCGGTTTCACGAATGGCCTGATGAGCGAAAGCATGATCATCTGGTTCGGAATTATGCTGATCCGGGAAATAATGGAGAAAAATAAGGAAGATTCTTTATCAAGGGAGGAAATGATCAGCAATGAGTATCATGGAAAAGAATAGAGATAAAAAGAAGCGCCGCTGGTGGCTCACGGTCATTATCGTTGCTACAGTTTTTGTTGCCGCTCTCGGCATTTACAAGATAAAGAGCAGCCGCACAGATGCAGACCTTATCCTCACGATCTCCGAGCAAGGCTTCGAAGGGCATTTCTACGATTCCGGGGAAAGGGATAAAGCAGTGATCACCTTCTCGGGCAGTGAGGGTGGTTCCAACGCCAGTGATACCATGGCCTGGTACTATAAGCAGCATGGCATATCTGCGCTGGGTGTGACACTTTTCGCCGGAAAAGAGACGGGAAAAAATCTGGATCGTGTTCCTTTGGAGTATGTGGAAAACGCCATCGCGTGGCTGAAAGAACAGGGCTTTGAAAAGATCGCTGTTGACGGGATCTCCAAAGGATCGGAATACGCCCTTCTGGCAGCATCCCGATTTGACGACATCGGCTGTGTGATCGCCCGTGTCCCATCCTATTTTGTCAGCGAGGGCATGATCGGGCGCAGCGGCCCGTCGGGAACTTCCTGCTGGTCGTACCGCGGAGAGGAACTGAGTTATACGCCGTACGTCGTACGGGATTTCGATATTTTCAAGCAGCTGCGCAGCTATGGGGAGTTCAATATCCTTTCTTATAACACGGGAAAAGACGTCACAGATGAATCGATCATCCCTGTGGAAAACATCCGTGGTCCGATCCTCCTCATATCCACCGAAGCAGATACAGTCTGGCCATCGGCGGATCAGGCCGCGTATATCGTGAGCGATCTGCAGGAGCATGATTTTCCTTACGAAGTAAAAAGCCTGACTTATGAGAAGATCAGTCATTTTGCGATCCCCATGCGCAGCAACACGTGGCTTCTGAAGCTGATGTTCCGATCTGAGCGACAATTCCCGGAGGAGTGTGCAGCGGAACGCACGGATCTGTCGGAGCAGGCGGTCGATTTCATTCAAAATCACTGGTGATCAGGCGATGCCGAAAGAAGAGTAACGGTCAGGAGGAACAGTCATGAGTCTTACATCCAGAATGCTGATCAAATTCCTGCAGCTTTCCGGCATGAAAGGAAAACTGGCAAAGGGATCACAGAAGACATTTGAGGAAGCCGTTTCCTATAACAGGAAACATCCCTTTATCATGCCCAAAGATCACAAGGCGATCTATGAGCAGATCGATATTCACACCAGCTTCGGGATCTACCCCTGCGTGAAGATCACACAGCCTGACAGCTGCAGAGATCATGCTGTTCTGTTTACATGGGGCGGCGGCGGACTGCTGAACACATGGAAGTCTCAGCTTGGCCTGGCGGTTAAACTGGGTCGGGACGCAAACGTTCCTGTTTATTATCCGATCTATCCGCTGGCAACGGAACATTCCCTTCTGGACACCATGGAAATGATCGTGGAGACATATGGGAAACTTCTGGAAGACTATGAAGCGGATAACATCTCTGTCATAGGGGTGTCTTCCGGCGGGTCGCAGGCGCTGGATCTCATTACATATATCAATGAATATCGGCAAAATCTGGAAAAGCCTGGAAAAGTGATCTGTGTTTCACCGGGCTGTGTGCCGATCACGGAAGAAGAAAGAGCCCGGATGGAAAGTCTGGAAGACGGAGACGCGATGGTTTCGGCTTCCTTCGTCTACTCGTTCGAGTCCATCAGCGAACACTGGGGAAAATATCCGGACTGGGTTCAGCATCCTACGGTAGGAAATTATTCCGGGCTGAAGCAGATCCGGTTCTATTACGCCTCCAATGAAACGCTGGCGTTCGCTGTCCCTTCTTTCCGGAAAATCATGGAGGAACAAAATGTAAAGGCGTCTTTTTATCTCCGGGATCATATGTTCCACGCATTTCCCGTCTATCCGGTCTGCAGGGAATCCAGGGACGCCTACCGTGATATTTTGACTTACCTGGGGAAAGAGTCATGAGAATGAAGCTGCCAAAGGGAACGAAACTTGCGATCCGGCAAGCTTTGGAAATAACACATTCCCATTCCGGGCGCGGGAAATATCGCCGGAGCCGTAATGTACCTTGGGTTATTCATCATGTTTTTGATTTGATGGTACGAGGAGATAACAATCATGTATGACAATGCAGTAAACTGGTCGCAACCGATTATTCAGAAGGGATGTTGAAGCAGACAAGAAAGAAATGCGGATCGTATCCGAATGTGGAGATCCGGACTGCGGACATTCTGAAACTGCCTTTCCCCGATGGATCATTTGACGCTGTGATCGCAGCCAATGTCATTCACTTGCTCAATGATCCATATAAAGCGCTGTCGGAACTGCACCCGGTGGAATTTACCAAAAAAGCAATGGAGTTTTTGCAATGAAAAACAGTTATCATCTGAAAGAGAACGGCTTTGAAGCCCGCTGGTTTGCCGGGACAAGAACTCAAATCGGTAATCATGGATCCAGATTACGTTCCGTATTACCCGAAAGTGATCGTGGACTCATGGGCGCAGGATGACGAGTTGGGTAACGATCTTTTATGTTTTGCAAGCGACTAGATAAAAGAAGACGGCTATAAATTCCATTTTGTGTAAATCGCCATAACTTTAAAAAAGGTCTTGTAATGGATACGAAAGATGCAATAAAACAACAGTTTATGAAGGAATACGGGCAGAAGGATTTTGCCGCGATCACGGTAAAAGAGCTGTGCGCAAGGACACCGGTTGCCCGGACAACATTCTATTCCTACTACAACAACACAGATGAAGTCAGATGCGAGATAGAGGACAGCCTGATCAGCGGGTTGCTTGCGGTGGCGGAAAAGATATCCGCAGGAAGCTTTCCCGACATGGATATGGAAATGTTCATGGACGAGACGGAAAACTATATTAAAGAGCACTGGACCTACATCTATGCTTTTCTGGTAAAGCAGCCAAATCTCCGCTTTATCCGAAAGTGGAAGGATGCCATCAGGCAGAATTTCAGCAGGCGCTATCCGAACAAGCAGCATGCGAAGAACTACGATGCCATTGCGGAGATCATGGCGTCTTCCATGATCTCCGGCTATACCTGGTGGATGGAGCATCCGGATACATTCAACATCGAGGAGATGAAACGGCTGATCGGAAAGCTTTTGGAATCGCTCGTGTCATCCCTGTAAGTCCGAACACATTTGCCGTTTGTGTAGTGTTCTTTCGATGGAAACCCTCCTAAAATGGAATCAACCGTTGAACAGGCGGAAAGATTCCATGCAGGAGGGTTTTATTATGTCTGACATCAGAATTCACGTATTTCACACCGGTGAGGTGTGTGTGGCACCGGATCTTCCCTTTGGAGGAGACAACAGCAATGCTATCAAGGCATCCGGTGTGTTTGGGAAAAAGGAAGACCGTTTATGGCTTCCGGTTTCTGCGTATCTCATTGAGCATCCGCAGGGCAAGTTCCTGGTAGACACCGGCTGGGCCAGAGAGATGAGCCCGAACGGCGAGTTTGACAAGAAGGCTCAGATCAAGTCTTTAGGCAGCGTCATTCTCTACGAAGTCAACCAGGGCAGAATCGGCCTTGGACAGTGCATTGATGAGCAGCTTCTTGCGATGGGAATCAAGGATTCCGATATCGATGCGGTGCTGCTTACGCATCTGGACTGCGACCATGCCAACGGTCTGCCGCAGGTAAAGGGCGCGAAGAAGTTTCTGGTCTCCGCTGATGAGCTGAAGTTCGCATCAAAGGCAACCAACAGAGTCCGTTACTACAAGGGCTGGTGGAAAGATACCCCGCTGACGACCTTTGACTGGAATGATACGCAGGGTCCGGTCGGCAAGTCTTATGACCTTCTGGGCGATGGCTCCATCGAACTGATCAATATCCCCGGCCATGCAGACGGGCTGTTCGCGGTCAAGGTGAAGAATGAAGAAGGCAAGTTCGTACTTCTCTTCTCTGACGGCGGATATGCGAGAAAGAGCTGGGAAGAGCAGATCACTTCCGGTATCGCGGCAGACAAGCAGCTGCAGAAGCAGTCTCTTGCGTGGATCCGCGAGCAGAGCCTGGATCCTGACTGCGTGGAATCTCTGGCGAACCATGACCCGGATATCGCTCCGCATGTGATCGAACTGTGAGGTGTTTGAAATGAAAGCAAGCAGAATTATCACTTTTATTCTTGGTATTTTCATGATTATTACCGGCGTGTACTGCCTGTTCACTCCGGCCCTGACCTACATGACGCTCGGCTATATTGTCGGCATCAACATGATCGTTGACGCCATCGGCAGCATTATCCTGTGGCATGAGCGCAAAAAAGCAGGCGATACAGACGGCTGGGCACTGGCCGGTGCAGTCGCTTCCCTTGTCTTCGGCATCATCCTGACCTGTTCCACCGCCTTCCAGTGGATCGTAGACATGGCGATCGTTTACCTTGCGGCGATCTGGCTGATCGTGATCGGTATCCTCCGGGTCATCCATGCACTCAGAGTGCACAAACTGAGAAAGGCACTCGATGCTGAGATCCTCGGCAGACGCTGGTGGCTCGTACTGATCGTCGGCATCCTGATGATCGTATGCGGCGTATTCAGCCTGTTTAATCCGTCGGGACTCATTATCGCTATCGGAATCAATTTTGGACTTAACATCATCATCGCCGGTGCCAACCTGATCGCAGTGGCGGCATGATTTCAAGCAGAAAGGAAATGTAAAATGGAAAACATCGTCATTATCAATTTCGACGTCGAAAGCGAAGCATATCAGGCTCTTTCCGAGCTCAAGGGAAAAGTATTCAGCGAAAACTATGTAGTTTCGCAGGCGCTCCTTGTCAAGAACACAGACGGCAAGCTGTCCGTGCTTGAAGGCCTGGATACAGGAAGAGAGACCCGCGATGATACTCAGATGGGCGGTCTCATCGGTGCGCTTCTCGGCGTTGCGGGCGGCCCGCTGGGCATGGTCATCATGGGTGGCTACGGTGCGCTCCTTGGCAGTGCTGTTGACTGGTCTGACGCTGCGCAGAACGCCTCTCTGATGGAGCATGTTCTGAACTGCGTGACAGATGAAAAGGCAGTTATCATTGCAGTTGTTCAGGAGAACGAGAATTCTGCTTTTGATTCGGTCTTTGCGAAGTTCAGCTCTGAGATTACCCGCTTTGACGCTGCGGAAGTTGCGGCAGAAGTCGCTGAAGCCGAGCGCATCCAGGAAGAGATGGCAAGAAACGCCAAGAAAGAACTCCGTGAGGCGAAAAGAAACGATCGCCGCCAGGAGATCGAAGAGCGCAAAGCAAAGATCAAGGCTCACTTCAACGATGTAAAGGCAAAGTTCAAGAAGTGATCCGGTAAAAGAGGTTCTGCGGTGAGTGACTTTATTATTCCGCTTAGCATTCAGGATGAACAAACGTTGTATTCTTCCTTTGATCATTGCGGCGATCATATCCACTATCGGCTCTTTCTCTGTGTGGGAAGCCTCTGCAAAATGGATCGAAACGCTGCCGGAACTCAAGAAAAGGAACGCATACTGAATCTGCTTTCTGAGGCGGAGATGCGGGTAAAAAAGGGAGAAGAAAATGACAAAACGGAAGCTTTGCCGACTGCGACTGGCAGAAGCAGTATGAAATGGTGCAGGTCAACATCACCGCTCTGATGCAGCTGACGCATTGTTTCCTGAAGGGAATGATCGAGCGCGGGCAGGGCAGGATCCTGAACCTGTCTTCCGTTGCTTCCTTCTGCGCAGGACCGGATATGTCGATCTATTATGCTTCCAAAGCCTTTGTACGCAGCTTTTCCGAAGCAGTAGCCGAAGAGGTAAAGGGTACCGGCGTCACGGTAACGGCGATTTGCCCCGGCCCGACAGCAACCGGCTTTGAAAAGGCTGCCTCGATGAAGCAGGGATCAACGATGTTTAAAAAAGCTGCTGGTGCAAAAGACGTTGCTAAGGCAGGCATAAAAGCCCTTGAAAAAGGCAAGGTGCTCTGCTATCCTGGGGCCTTTGTTAAAACCATGAACATCCTGTCCCGGCTGGCACCCCGGTCAGTGACGAGAAAAGCAGCAAGAAGAATGAATCACTGAACAATGATTTAGACCATCATTTCGGAGGCCTTGGAGCTATTTGCTCTGAGGCCTCTTTCTCCATGTTGACGCCTGCAGCCGTCAACGTGTTATCCTTGTGTTCATGCACCTAAAATGACCACTTTCTACCTTGAAAAAATGAGTTTCCGCAACTATAATAGTAAGCGGTGGCTAACCGATCTTTCGCCCATCATACAGTGATCCGGATTTTTCGATGGACGGCTGGTGATGGGCTATTTATCAAGGATAAGTTAGACACAGCTAACTGAGACTTAAACAATGATAAAACTTCACTTACGATATTGCGGAAAGCCGGGGTGTGCCGGTGATTTTTGATACGGATGATCAGGATAAGGCTGCCCGTTATGTGCATCTTGGAATGAAGCTTGACAGAGTACTCAACTGCGGGGAGAAGTTTCATATGTATGATCTGATCCGCGAATGTAATGAGAGGAAGCAGCAATGAGTAAAACACTGACGACTCCGATCGGAGAATTCACAGCACAGACTGAACAGATCCTCGGGAAAGAGATCGAAGCCTATCTTGGTATTCCCTATGCGAGGGCAGAAGCTTTTGACCTGCCTGAGCCGGTGGATTCCTATTCTGAAAAGCCTGCGAATAAAGGGTACGGGATTCGCTTTCCTCAGCAGGACGTTCCGCCCCTTTTAAACCGTTTCTTAAAAATGCCGATGATGCGTCCGGAGATCCTGACAAATACGGACAAAACATTCGAAGACGCCTTTGTTCTGAATATCTGGACAGATGGGACAGAGGTGAAAAAGCCGGTGCTGGTTTTCATCCATGGCGGCGGATTTACCTATGGTTCCGGCACGACACCGCTCTATAACGGCAGGTATCTGGCGGCAAAGGGGATCGTCGTCGTGACGGTCAACTATCGGCTGGGGATCGCCGGTTTTCTGCCGGTGGTGAAAGCCGACGGCACGCTCTCTGCCAACCGGGGTTTCTATGACCAGCAGTGTGCTCTGTGGTGGGTGAGAAATCATATCGCTCTGTTCGGCGGGGACGAGAATAACATCACGCTCATGGGCCAGTCTGCGGGCGGCCTGTCCGCGTTTACGCAGATGCTCTCCATCGAAAGCCCGCGGTACTTTGACAAGCTGATCGTCTGCTCGGCCGGGGAACCGAAGTGCCTGACAAAGGGCCGGGCCCTTGCGATCTGGGAGGATTTCAAACAGAAGAATCATATTTCTTCCGCGAAACAGCTGATGGCGTTGAGTGGGAAGAAACTTCTGAAGTACCGGATGCCGCTGGAGATCACGTCCTCTCCTGTGATGGACGGGAAGCTGCTCCCGGAGGATGCCTGCGTAGTCATGACGGAAGGACACTTCCCCATCAAGCCGGTCATGATCGGTTCCACCGGAGATGAGATGAAGATGGTGGATAACAAGTCCTGGTATAAGAAGCTGGGCATCGCCATGAACGAGGCAGACTACCGAAAAAAGTGCGAGACGGTCTACGGCGAGGCGGGAACACGGCTGGCGGAAGCGATCCGCCCCACGGCAAAAGATCTGCCGGATCTGCAGTTCAAGATGATCGAGATCCCCATGTTCCACGCCTCTGTCTTGAAGGCGCTGGAGCGGTTTGCAAAGAAAACTGAGGCCTACGGCTACCGCATGAACTATGTTCCGGGATTCTGGAAAGGCATCCGAGGCGCATATCACTGCGCAGAACTGCCGTTGTTCTTCGGCACGATCCGGGATATTCCTGATATTCCAAAGGAGGCCAGGGAGGTTAATCTGAGACAGTCAGAGGTTCTGCAGAATGACTGGATCGGTTTTATGAAAACCGGCGCGCTCCCCGGCGGGGAAGCCTTCGCGGTTTCAGAAAAGATCCGCATCTATGAGGGAACCGGCTCCCGGGATCTTCCGTTCCCGCAAAAGGAAGAGGTACGTGCGGTGTATGACAGTGACCTGTTCGACCGTCTGCAAAAGGACTTCATGCGCGGAAGGGATCAGAGCTTTATTGCATGATCGTATGATTGATCAGAGGAAAAGAAAGATGATAACCATCCATGAATTCGGAAAAGAAAATACAGACGTTCTGCTGATGTTTCCTCCGCTGGGATGCCGCTCAGACATCTACGACTACGTCCGGCCGGCACTGGAGAAGCAATTTTCTGTAATGATCGTTTCTTATCCCGGGCTCGACGAAGAACAGCCGCAGGCAGATTTCACTTCTGTTGAACAGGTCGTCACAGAGGTTGAAGACGTATTGCTAAAGAGAGGTTTAAACCATGTGAAATGCCTTTTCGGCTGTTCGATGGGCGGCGGGATGGTTGCAAGGATGCTTTCCACCGGGCGGATCACTGCCGACTGCTATATCATGGACGGCGGGATGACCCCTTATGAATTGCCGAAGATCGCCACATATTTTATCGGGATCCGGGATTATCTGATGACATCCGCTGCGAAGGTCATGGGAGTTAAAGCCCTGCGGGAGGTGATGAATCCGGATAAGTTTTCCGAGGAGGACGCCAGGTATATGCTGGACTGCCTGAAGTCCATGAGCCGGAAGACCATCTGGAGATGCTTCTATTCAGCCAATAATTACAGGCTTGACCTTCCCTTGACGAAGCCGGAAGGACGTGTGATTTACTGGTATGGTTCCGAAGAGAAAAAAGATCGGGCCTGGGATATCCGGTATATAGAGAAGCACATGCCTTTTGCAGAACTCATGGAAAATGAAGGCGTCGGACATGCTGAGTTTTTCACACTGTATCCGGAACGCTTTACAGAAAAGATGTTTGATGTCATTACGAGCTTTTCAGGGAGGGGATAAAAATGGAGCACAGTTGGATATTGATTTTGGCGATGATCGGGCACGTCCTTTGCGTCTACTGCGACAGACTGATTCTCTGTACGCCCGGCGGGAATTTCAATTATTCCGATATCAAGGATAACGAGAAGATGGCGAGACTTTTCACGGCGATGCCGGAAAGCGCTCCTTTGCGGTCGCTGGTTCTCGGCACACTCGCGATGTTCCTGCAGTTTTTCGGATATCTTGCGCTCGGGATCTGGATGCGCCAGTATTCCGCCTTGTGGGCAAATATCATGATCGTCGGCGCGGCGATGATCTATACCTTCGGACTGGCGCATCACATACAGGGCTGCGCGGCTGAATGGATCTACATCAAAAGCGATCACAGCGAAGAAGGGCGGAAGCTGACCGCCGATTTCTGGGATAAAACTTCGGCGGTGATGATCGGCTGCTACGCGGGAATTATCCTGTTTTCGGTCGCGCATTTTATACCGGTGGTGGCGGGGATGACGGCGCTTCCGGCGTGGGCCTGCGTATTCAACCTTCTTCCGCTGTTTCTTGTGCAGGCACCGTTCAACATTCCTGGCGCGGGAAATATAGCCGGGGCCGTGATGTACCTTGGCTTGTTCATCCTGTTTTTGATTTGAGAGAAAACCCACGGGAAGAAAGGTGTATCAATATGAGGATCCATACCTACGGAGAAGAAAGTGCTCCCGTAGTCATTATGCTGCCGGGCTCCTTCTGCAAGGCGGATACCATGGCGAATATCATAACCAGACTGGAAACGGAGTTTCATATTCTCGCAGTTGATTACAACGGACAGTACGCAGGAAGTGAAAAGGTCTTTTCTTCACGGCGGGGTGAGGCGGAGGAAATCATCAGCTATTTACGGGAACATGCCATATCTTCCGTTGCCCTCGTATATGGCCAGTCCATGGGTGGAGAAATGGGGATGGAACTCCTTTCGCAGCTGAAGCAAAACGGCATCGCAGTCGACGCGGCCTTCTTTGACGGAGGCCCCTTTCTCCGCTTCCCAAAAGCCGTTTCAAAACTGCTTGGCAGTAAATTCAAAACCATTGTCGGGAATCTGCGGGGCAAGACGCTGGAAGAGGCGCTCAGGGAGCCGACGATCGTAAAATTCTCCGGAGGGAAGCCCGAACGATACAGCAGCCTGCTCGGACCGATCTGCCAGAACGCTGTTTATATGAGTGATGAAACGCTGGAGCGGGAAGCAGACGCCTGTGTGACCTTTGACTACCCAGCTATGGACAGAGACTTCCAGAAGCATCTATATTTCTTCTATTCCAAAGAAGAATCGGCCTGGCGTTTCTGCCATAGAAAACTGAAAAGAGCCTATCCCAATGCGCAGTACAAGCTGGTCAGCGGATACGGCCATGTGGGATATCCGGGAGAACATCTGGAGGAGTATTGCGGCTGGCTTTCTGCATTGGCACGGGGCGAACAGTCCATCTGACCTGACATCGGAGGTATCAGTCATGTGGAAGAAATACAGAAATATGGCATACATGGGGATCGTCGGTGCCATTTTGTTTGGTATTGGTGACTGGCTGATCTATCTGTATCCCGGGCTTGCGCTTGAAAGTGAGATCCAGCCATTATGGGCGGAAATGCCGGCGTATCGGTTTGTGGGCTCTGCATGGTGCGGGATTATTGGCGGCATTGTCATGATGTTCGGCGCTGTCAGCGCATATATGGCAATCAAAACGGAACTCGGAAAGAAAGCAGGAATGGTATCGGCTCTCGGCATAGCCGGCGCAGTTTTGGCCGGATTTGCACACTTTGTGCTGGGATCATTGCTCCCTCTGACATATAAGAACGCGCTGGCAGAAGGCGCTTCTGCGGAACAGGCCGCCCGGATGTGTATGAGATGGTCTTCTTACATGACGCTCCCAGATGTGCTTATGATACTTCTGCTCTACCTCCCGCTGTTCATGATATTGTTTATGACGGTACGTGGTAAATACGGGATACCACGAAAAACGATATGGATAAATGCCGGGTATGCCGTACTGATCGCTGCCCTCCATCTCGTTCTCCGGAATTGGAAATGGATCGGTGTGCTCGGAGCATCCGAGAGTTTGTTTGAAGGCTGTGTTTATATCAATCTGGTCATCTATTGGAATCAGAAACAAGTGTTATGAATAAGAAGGAGGGCAGCACGTGAAGAAGCCAAAGTCGAATCCGTATATCAGAAAGCTCACTCCTGTTATGACGAAATACCTGACCGGTCGTTTCGGCGCGGCGGAAGGTACCGCAAAATGGGAGAAAACACTTGAGATTGTCCAGCAATATTGGGATAAGACCACCTACATCGGCGGGAAAGACAATATCCTTGCAGACAACCTCTACATGAGCGAGATCCTGTTTGCGGCTGTTGAGGCCTGTGACAGGGACTTTCCCGGAGAGGACATCACAAAGCTTGGCGATGAGCTGATGATCAATGACATCCGTAAAATGGGGAAGATCATGAACGCGCCGAAGCTGGTCAATAAACGATGGGTTCAAAAACTGGTCGCCCGTATGTACGGCAGTTATATCCGCAAGGCTGGGGAGCGTGACTGGGGCAACACCTGGACAATGGAAGTGAATCCCTATGGGCATAAAGATGGCCTCGCGTGGCGATTCACATCCTGCCCGGTAGCGGAGTTCGCTAGGAAACATGATTATCTCCCGTGGGCAAAGTACCTCTGTCAGATGGACCATAGAATGGCGGAAGCCGCCGGGTGCAAACTGCTCCGAGAGCATACGCTTGTGGCAGGCGATGACGAGTGCGACTATTGGATCTGTAAACCGTAGTATCAATCTTCTCAAAGGGGAAAAGAGAATAGGATACTGAAAATTATAGAGAATGAAAGAGACACTGGAATTGCAATGCCAGTCCAGGAGGACAAAAGGCTGTCCACGAACTATATTCGATGAAGCCCCGATATTATCCTTCAGGCGAATTCATGAGTAGAATATAAACTGAATCAGAATACTAACACTGTCAGTCGACAACGACTGGCAGTTTTTTTATACCTTCAAACAGGGAAATGGCCCTACGAGGGCTACTCAATAGCCCTGCCAGGCCCACGGCAAACAACTTTTTCTCCTCCAAAATATGACTCGTAACAACCGAGTTGTTACAGCAAAAACGAACCAAAGCACCTTGACAACTGAATAGACATTCATCAGGTACGAACCTGTGATGAGGAGCCACATCAGCAGTGAACGCGACGACGGTCGAAAGATCAGAGCGGCAGCTGGCCTGTAAGAGCCGGACAGTCCCCGGATTAAGGCGAAGATCCATCACAGCATAATGAGACTTCCGCCGCGAGGCGGCTCTGTGAGACCCACAGAGGGGTAAAACGGCCCATGGATTCGGTAAGCTGCCGGACATCTGATGATTTCCCAGACAGGCAAAGAAGCCTGCATTTCCGGGGGTGCCGAGGACAAATACGGAAAGATCATACACGAAATTATCGTCCGAAAGGACGTTATTGGTGGAGCAGGCCGGACGTCTACTCCGTACATATTCAAACGAAGGAGGAAATGACATGACAGAAGATATCGTAAGACCGTTTGAAGAGAAAATGGTCAGCAGCGCTCTTCTGGAGATTCCCCGTAATACATATCAAAGGAACCTGAACCCGGAGAGAGTGAAACGAATCTCCCATTCCTTTGATGAGAGGATCGCCAATGAGCCGAAGGTTAGTTTAAGAGACGGCAGGTACGTCGTATTCGATGGCCAGCACGTGATAGCAGCCAGAGTAGATAAGAACAGCGGTGAAGAGCTTCCCATCCTCTGCAAAGTCTATTCGGGACTCAGCGATCAGGAGGAAGCGTCACTTTTTGCATCAGCAAGGGCAGGAAGATGCTCATGATCGAGCAGTTCCGCAATGCAGAACTGGCAGAGCTTCAGACGAAACAAAATTATCGGGATGTCCTGAACTATTTTATGGGGATGATGAGATTTCTGATCCGTGAGGCTATTTTGAAGGATGAGGATCCT
>JAFTFD010000391.1 GCA_017449745.1 Lachnospiraceae bacterium | reverse complement strand
TTCCTCTTCAAGATTTATTTCATAGACATTGCCAGACACATTATGCCTCGTATATACATGAATATCACCATTTTCACGTTTCTCAACTTTAAAGTCTTCAATGTCCAAATCCATCTCACGTATCATGTTAAGAATCAATTCTTTAATGTCTGCAGAATTAGCTATTGCAAACCTCAACTCCTGCATAGGACTTCCATAATTTAAGAAACGAATTCCATTCTCAAACCAACTTATACAGTCATCCACTACTTCGTTCTTCCTATATGTAATTCCGAGATATGATAATAATGGTAATGTATCTGATATATCCTGACTTACTTTTAGTCTGCCAAATCCATCTCCCATGGATATTTTTCCGTTTTCCCTTTCAAAAATCTCAGTCGTTCGATTCGTTTCTACTTTGCGCATCGAAAGGCTTTCGTATAATATTTTCTCAGCCAATACATGCAATATATATCTATACTCTGCTTTTTCAGTCATAAAAAAGACTTCAAACTCGGTAGGACTATTTTTACTATCTTCATTAAACGCAAAGGGTACTATCTCGTAATTTCTAACGCGAAGTCTACTTTGCACATCCACCTCAGTAGCGTACAATGGTCGAAGTACTTTTAATTCCAAAGAATGCAGTGCTTGTAATACATTAGATTTTCCTCCACCATTTGGACCATAAATGGCAGCAACTGGCAATATACTTTCATTATTGTTTGCATGTATCACACGATCGGTATGCTCAGATATGGCGACTGCTTGCATATCAAAAGTCATTTCATCCTTAATACTTTTATAATTTTTTACAGAAAATTGGCTTAACATAATACTACCTCCAATCAATACTAGTATAATTCCAATCCATGGTTTTGTAAATGATATATGTGATTTTATCTCATATTATGCATTGTAATCTTTCATTTCCATTATTATTTCTATTATTATCTTAAAGCAGAAATTTACAAATGATATTCCATAACCCAAAAACACCCCAGGACAGTTGTCCTGAGGTGTAATAAGTTGTATATGATTGTCCAAAGACGTAATACGTTGTGAAACGATTATCTCTTGGAGAACTGCGGAGCTCTACGAGCCGCTTTGAGGCCGTACTTCTTTCTCTCTTTCATACGAGAATCACGTGTGAGGAAGCCTTCCTTTTTCAGAACAGGTCTGAAATCAGCATCTGCCTCGCAAAGTGCTCTTGCGATGCCGTGGCGGATCGCGCCTGCCTGGCCTGTTGTGCCGCCGCCCTTAACAGTGATGGTCAGGTCATACTGATCACCTGTGTTGGTAGCTGCAAGAGGCTGCTTGACGATCATCTTGAGTGTCTCAAGACCGAAATATTCGTCCAGGCTTCTCTTATTTACAGTGATATTGCCCTTGCCGGGTGTCATGAAAACTCTGGCAACAGAAGACTTTCTTCTGCCTGTTCCATAGTAAACTGTCTTAGCCATTTCTTAACTCCTTTCCCTCTTCTCAGATGCTCAGCTCTTCGGGCTTCTGTGCAGCGTGATTGTGCTCAGCACCCTGGTAAACATGCAGCTTTGTGTACATCTGATCGCCGAGTTTTCCGCTCGGAAGCATGCCGCGGATCGCTTTCTCAACGACTCTGACAGGCTTTGTTCTCATCATCTCGCGAAGTGTGGTGTACTTGGCACCGCCGACATATTCGGAGTGAGAGAAGTAGATCTTCTGATCCATCTTCTTACCAGTCACTTTGATCTTGTCTGCGTTGACAACGATGACATAATCGCCGCAGTCAAGGAAAGGTGTATAATAGGGTTTCTTTTTGCCGCGAAGAACGTTCGCGACCTCGGCTGCAAGGCGACCGAGGGTCTTATCCGTAGCATCAACTACATACCATTTTCTTTCGATATCCGCTTTGCCGGGTATATAGGTCTTGTTCATTACGTGCTCCTTTGTCGAATCAGGTTCAGTTAAGTCAGAACTGGTCTGACGAAAATCTGCGTGCGTTCGCACCGGCGTCCTCATCTTTCGCAAAACCGGGGAGTTCGCTAGCCATCACAAAAGAAGGCAATGATTTTGCCGCGCACTTAGCTATTATATAATTCCGATAATTCCATGTCAACAAAAATCCTCAAGGATCCTGTAATTTACGAGCGTCAATCCTCTGGCCGGTGCTGTCGGTCCTGCTGCCCTTCTGTCCCTGGCTTCCAGGATCTCCGCTGTCTTTTCCGGGGCAATCGCTCCCCTTCCCACTTCCATGAGCGTTCCGGCTATGATGCGGACCATATTGTAGAGGAAGCCTGTTCCGCTGACCCGGATCACGATATCCCGCGGCATGCAGCTGCCTGTCTCAAGGATCTCAATTCCGGTGATCGTCCGCACTGTCGTCTTAGCCTGGGTATACACGCTGCAGAAGCTGGCAAAGTCGTGTTCTCCCACCAGATAAGCCGCGGCACGGCGCATTGCCTCCGTGTCCAGGTCTGTATAGGTGAAATGGCTGTACAGTCTTTTTACCGGGGACTCCATCCTCGCATTGTAGATCCTGTACTCGTATGTCTTCTCCGTCGCAATAAACCTGGGATGAAAATCTGCCGGCACTTCTTCCGACGATTGCACGCGGATATCCTCCGGCAGCCTTGTATTCAGGGCGTAGCTGAATTTTTCCGGAGGGATCCTGCTCTCCGTATCGAAGACCACCAGGTTGCAAAGCGCATGTACGCCTGCGTCCGTCCTGCTGGCTCCCGATACCGGGATCTCCTCCCCCGTCAGGTCTTTGAGCCGCTCCTCCAGGACTCCCGCGATCGTGGGGATCGAGCGATCCTTCTGGACCTGAAATCCGCTGTAATTCGTCCCGTCATAGGCGACTCTTAACAGAATTCTCCGAGACATACATGTTCCTCTTGCGCCTGTTTTTCTCAAACAGAAGCTGTTCACATCTAACAGACTGAGCCTGCTGCCTGGTCTTCAGCGCGAACAGTTGCCGTCAAGTCAAATATCTGATCAAATCTCTGAATAAAATCCTGATCGAACGCTGCGTATACCGAGCGATCAGAGCAGGACCCTGGTTAATATGCATAACAGGAAAAAGCAGATGACCACGCTGTAAGCGATCCGGTCCTTTGCCGTGTAGACCAGAGGTTTCATCCTGGTCCTGCCGTCTCCACCCCTGTAACATCTGGCTTCCATTGCCATAGCAAGGTCATTGGCCCTGCGGAAAGCAGAGATGAACAGCGGCACCAGAAGCGGCACGAGGCTCCTTATCTTTTTCATGAGGTCTTTGCTCTCAAAGTCAGCTCCGCGCGCGATCTGTGCCTTCATGATCTTGTCCGTCTCCTCCATCAGGATCGGGATGAACCGCAGGGCGATGGACATCATCATGGCGATCTCATGAACAGGGACATGGAGCTTCTTAAGGGGATTCATGACGGATTCCAGAGCGTCTGTCAGCTGGTTGGGCGTTGTTGTCAGCGTCATCAGCGAAGATCCCAGGATCAGGAACGACAGGCGCACCGCCATTTTCACAGCGAACACGACGCCTTCCCTTGTGATCCTGAGCTTCCAGACCTGCACGAGCGTCTCGCCCGGCGTCAGGAACAGGTTAAAGATCACCGTGATCATGAGGATCATCAGGATCCCCTTCATTCCGCGAACGATATAACGGAACGGAACGTTGGAAAGACGGATGCAAAGGATCAGAAAAACTGCTGCAACGGCATATCCCCAGAAATTGTCCACGATAAACAGGGCGATAATGTAGGCAAAAGTCGCGATCAGCTTTACTCTCGGATCGAGCCTGTGCAGCACCGAATCCGTCTGATAATATTGTCCGAGTGTTATTTCTTTAAACATGGCTCTCCTTATGCCATTGCGCATTAGCGCAGGGCACTTGCCTCGATGCGTCAGCGCAGGGCATCTGCCTCGGCGCACCGGCGCCGGGCATCACAAGCTCACACAGCCTTCAGGATCTCCCTGACCCCTTCCTCTACGGTCAGGATATTGGTGTTCACCGGGTATCCTTTCTGGTGTAAATACTGCATGATGTATGTCATCTGCGGAGCTGCGAGCCCCATCTCCTCCAGCTCCGCAATGTGAGAAAATACTCTTACAGGGATATCATCATATCGGATCCTGCCGTGGTCCATGACGAGAATCCTGTCCACATATTTGGCGACATCTTCCATACTGTGGGAGACGAGAACGACCGTGATCTTCAGCTCCTTATGCATGCGGCTGATCAGATCCAGGATCTCATCTCTTCCCCTCGGATCCAGACCTGCTGTAGGCTCATCCAGGATCAGGATCCTGGGATGCATCGCAAGGACTCCCGCGATCGCGGCACGTCTTTTCTGTCCGCCGGACAGATCAAAGGGCGACTGCGTGTAGAACTGCTCCTGGAGTCCCACCTGCTGCAGCGCCTGCAACGCGCGGCTGCGGCATTCCTCCTCCGGTAGGCCGAGGTTCCTGGGGCCGAACATGACGTCACTGATCACATCCGTCTCAAAGAGCTGGTGCTCCGGATACTGGAAAACGAGCCCCACCTCTGACCGGAGGTTCTTCCTGTCATAGTTATCTGCATGGATATTCTGCCCGTTGTAATAAATACTGCCCTCCGTAGGCTTCAGCAGACCGTTCAGCATCTGCACAAAGGTAGACTTTCCGGAACCTGTGTGCCCGATCAGGCCAATAAACTGGTTCTCCGGGATCGTCAGGGAAATATGATCGAGGGCATTTACAGACATGGCTGTCCCTCTCTCATATTCAAAGGAAATATCTTCTATTCTCAGACCGCTTTGATCAGCTGCCTCTCCAGATCCATTCTCAGCACTCTGCGTTTTTGAGTTTTCTTCAAAATCAGAGTCTGAGGCCTTCCCGGGATCTGTTTTTGCCTGCTCTTTTTCGCTTAAGGATGCCGCATCCGGGAGGGCTTTTGCCAGTTCCTCTTTTGTCAGGATCCCCTCCGGTACTTTCACGCCCTTCTTGTGAAGTTCGTGGGCGAGCAAAGTAACCTGCGGAACATCCAGATGAAGCTTTTTCATTTCCTCTACATGGGAGAAGATCTCTTCCGGGCTCCCCTGCAGGGCGATCTTGCCCTTGTCCATGACAAAGATCTTATCCGCGTAGATCGCTTCTTCCATGTAATGCGTAATGAGAATGATCGTGATCCTCTCAACGTCATTCAAGGCCCTGGCTGCGCGGATCACATCCTTGCGCCCGTTAGGGTCCAGCATGGCTGTGGGTTCATCCATAATTATGCACTTGGGATGCATGGCGATCACACCGGCGATAGAGACACGCTGTTTCTGTCCGCCGGAGAGCCTGTTGGGAGACTTTTTGCGGTATTCCCACATACCGACAGCTTTCAGAGATTCCTCGACACGTTCCCAGATCTCCTTCGTCGGAACTCCCATGTTCTCGGGTCCGAAACCTACATCTTCTTCGACGACCTGCCCGATGATCTGGTTGTCAGGATTCTGGAAGATCATCCCTGCCTCCTGGCGGATATCCCAGAGGTGCTCCTCAGCCTTCGTATTCATCCCGTCGAGCCAGACTTCCCCCTCTGTGGGATACAGCAGGGCATTCAGATGCTTTGCGAGAGTAGACTTACCGGAGCCGTTATGCCCCAGTATCGCTATGAACTGCCCCGGCTCTACGTCCAGGGAAACATCATTGACAGCGCGCTTGCTCCCGACAGCATTTCCTTCATCGTCTCTTGTGATGTAGTCATGCACAAGGTTTTTAAGTGTGATCATCTTCATGGATCTAAGCCTCTATTCGGTTTCCCGCAGATGATGATTTCAAGTATTCCGCGAAAACAGGAGTGAAAATATCTCCTTGTCAAAAAAGTCACCGGCATTGCCGCCGGTGACTTCGTATTATAACATATATCGTCTGATCCCGCAAACCGCAGATTCTTCACAAAATGCCGAAGCACTTTGTGCGAAGGCGCCATGACGAAAAATCCGCGCAGGCGGTTTTTCGTCTATGATCAACAGAGGCTGTGCTCCGGCACAGACTCTTAGTGAAAAACAACTGCATCAGCAGTTATTTTTCACTCTTGCTCCTGGAATGCACACAGAGATTATACCAGCTCCAGTACTACCAGCATCGCAGCATCGCCCTTTCTCTGGCCGATCTTAACGATACGTGTGTAACCGCCGTTTCTGCCTGCATACTTCTTGCCGTACTCATCGAACATCTTAGCAACGAGATCGACCTCTTTGGTGTTCTTCTTACGGCCGGCACCCTTTGTGGGAACCTCGACTACAGGATAAAGGACCTTGAGCATCTGTCTTCTTGCATGCAGACGGCTGGGAAGATCCTTCTTGATCTTCTTGTCGACCTCATCGTATACGGTAACTTTCTTGCCGTCCACGACTTCCTTGACGCGCTTGCCATCCTTGTCCTTGCGGGCAACCTTTGCCTTGACAGTGACTTCCTCGAAGTTGTCCTTCTCTTTCGCTGCGAGAGCGATCATGGGCTCAACGATCTTCTGGACTTCTTTTGCACGAGCCAGTGTTGTAACGATCTTTCCCTTGTAGATGAGCTGTGTAGCCTGGTTTCTGAGAAGTGCTTTTCTTAATTTTGTCTTTTTGCCTAATTTTCTGTACTCAGCCATTTTTTCCTCCTTGCAGTACACACGTGCCTCTTCAGGGGCATCGTGTCTGTATTAAGACCATGGCACCTTTGGAATTACCCATGGCCTGAAGCTGATTTAACCGCTCCGTGCGCTTTGGACTTACCGGAGCAGCAAATGAATAAATTCCGCACTATGTACCGCAGATCACTCTGCCTCGGTCATAGGTGCACCGGTGTTAAGCTTGAGTCCAAGCTCTTTGAGCTTCTCAAGAACTTCGTCGAGAGACTTCTTGCCAAGGTTTCTGACCTTCATCATCTCATCGGGCGTCTTGCTGCAAAGCTCTTCCACCGTATTGATGCCTGCACGTTTCAGGCAGTTATAAGAGCGGACAGACAGCTCGAGCTCATCAATGCTCATAGCCAACGCCTGATCTGCCTTATCATCCTGAGGCTCTGCCATGATCTCGGTCTTCTTAGCATTCTCGGACAGATCGATGAACACGGACAGGTGCTCAGACAGAACCTTTGCTGCGAGGCTGACTGCCTCATCCGGAGCAAGTGTTCCGTTTGTTGTCACATCGAGTGTGAGTTTGTCGTAGTCAGTCTGCTGACCGACACGGGTGTTCTCAACAGTCACATTGACTCTCTGTACAGGCGTATAAATAGAATCTACCGGAATAACACCGATCTTGGTGTCCTGATCCTTATTCTTATCCGCACTGACATAGCCTCTTCCCTTTGTGATCGTCAGCTCGATGAAGAGTTTCGTCTTTTTACCGCTCAGTGTCGCGATGATCTGATCGGGATTCATGACATGAATGTCCTGGTCGGCCTGGATATCGCTGGCACGGACAACGCCCTCACCCTCATACTCAATATAAGCAGTCTTGGGCTCATTTGTCTCGCTGGTGTTCATGATCGCGAGACTCTTGATGTTCATGATGATCTCGGTTACATCCTCTTTGACGCCTGGAATGGTGCTGAACTCATGCTGTACGCCGTCAATCTTGATCTGACTGACAGCTGCGCCGGGAAGGGAGGAGAGCATGATCCTTCTGAGGGAATTGCCCAGAGTAATACCATAGCCTCTCTCTAAAGGCTCAACTACGAAGCGGCCAAATTTCTTATCTTCGGAGATCTCGGCGACCTCAATACCGGGTCTTTCAAAATCAAACACGCGCTTACCTCCTTAGGTATTCCTGGAAAAATCAGTCTTTAATTATTTGGAATATAACTCGACGATCTGCATCTCATCGACAGGTACATCGATCTGATCTCTCTTCGGAAGTGCGCTGACTGTGCCCTTCATGTTCTCTTTATCAACATCTACCCACTCAGGAGTAAGTCTTCCTGCAGTGATCTCGGCGATATCCTTGAATCTCTGCATGGATCTGGAATTCTCCTTGACTTCGATCACATCGCCAGCCTTTACCAGGTAGGAAGGGATGTTGATGCACTTGCCGTTGACAAGGATGTGCTTGTGATCAACGACCTGTCTGGACTCTCTTCTGGTTCTGGCAAAGCCCATACGGAATACGACGTTGTCAAGACGGCTCTCAAGCATGGTCATTAGGTTCTCACCGGTCATGCCCTTCATACGGTCAGCCTTGTCATAGTAATTTCTGAAAGGCTTCTCAAGCACGCCGTAAATGAACTTAGCCTTCTGCTTCTCACGAAGCTGTGTTCCATACTCGGAAAGCTTTCTGCTGCGTCTGATCAGCTGTCTCTTGGACTTTTTGTCATATCCAAGATAGACGGGATCAAGATCAAGAGATCTGCATCTCTTCAGTACTGGTGTCTTATCTACTGCCATTTTTGTAATCCTTTCTATTCTGCCGGACCATCTGTGCGATCCGGTTGTTGTTTACAATCCGGCTCTGCCGGACCTTCATCCAAATCTTTTGTTAATATTATACTCTTCTCTTCTTAGGCGGACGGCATCCGTTGTGAGGGATCGGAGTTACATCTGTGATGGACAGAACCTGCAGTCCGTTAGCGTTCAGCGCACGAACAGCGGCTTCTCTTCCTGAACCGGGTCCCTTCACAAATACATCGACTGCCTTGAGTCCGTGTATAAGGGCTGCCTTGGTAGCTGTCTCAGCTGCCATCTGTGCAGCATAGGGAGTAGATTTCCTTGAACCTTTAAATCCAAGTCCACCGGCACTTGCCCAGCTAAGAGCGTTTCCTGCGGTATCCGTCAGGGTATCGATCGTGTTATTGAAGGTTGCCTGGATATGTGCCTGACCGCCTTCAACGTTTTTCTTGACACGTTTCTTTGCAGCAGTTCTTGCTGCGCCTTTTTTTGTAGCTGCCATAAAAACTAACCTACTTTCTCCTTTAACTTGTCTTTATCTTATTATGATCTGATGAAACCATTCAAGTAGCCCGAATCACTTGCTGATGAGGGCGTAAATATAAGCTTATGAGCCAACGGCCGGCCTATTTGCGTAGCAAATTCTCATGCCGGTCGCATCATAATTGTTCACGTTCATTGAACTTGAACAATTATGATCTGTTTCTCAGCCGAAGTGATTACTGCTTCTTATTAGCAATAGTCTTACGAGGTCCCTTGCGTGTTCTTGCATTGTTCTTGGTGTGCTGACCGCGAACCGGAAGACCTCTTCTGTGACGGATACCTCTGTAGCATCCGATCTCAGAGAGCATCTTGATGTTCATAGCAATGTCACGGCGAAGGTCACCTTCGACCAGATAGTGCTCAGCGATCTCTTCGCTCAGCTTTCTGACTTCATCGTCTGTCAGATCTCTGCAGCGGGTGTCGGGGTTGACACCTGTAGCAGCGAGAATCTTTGTTGCAGATGTGCGGCCGATGCCATAGATGGCTGTCAGACCGATCTCAACGCGCTTGTCTCTGGGTAAATCTACACCTGAAATACGAGCCATTTCTTAATTTCCTCCAAAATTGTAATGATAATATCAACTTGTTTGATTGGGGCAATGCATACGTTATTTTCTACAGGTCTCATGTACCCGGATCGTATGCGACAACTTGCCGGACCGTTGAACGTCCGGGAGTTTTATCTACCTTGCCCAGCAGGTAAAATACGGTCCTGCCTTTCCGCTGCGAAATTTACAGTACTGTATGTTCAGGTCCGGCCCCTTCAGTAAGGGCGCTGCCGCAGCACTGCATTTCCAGGGTATCAAAGAGCTTCTTAACATCCGCAGATATACACTGCCGATGCCGCGTCACAAGACGCCGAAGTAGAATGGCTCAACCCTGTCTCTGTTTGTGTTTCGGATTCTCGCAGATAATCCGGATCGTACCCTTGCGCTTAATGACTTTGCATTTCTCGCACATGGGCTTGACGGATGCTCTTACCTTCACGCTGCTCTCCTTTCTACATAATACTGTATACAACTAAACGCACTGAAAAGGCACACTTTTCCCAGTGTGTCTTTACAGCGGCCGTATTAGTATATCACGGTGCCTGCCGTTGCGCAAGCATTATTATTTGTCTCTCCAAATGATCCTGCCCTTGGTCAGATCGTATGTGGACATCTCCAGCGTTACTTTGTCTCCCGGCAGGATCCTGATGAAATTCTGCCGCAGTTTACCTGAGATGTGAGCAAGAATGATCGCACCGTTTTCAAGCTTGACACGAAACATCGTATTCGGAAGTTTTTCAACAACGACGCCTTCCAGCTCAATAACATCTGCTTTCGACATAGATTTTTCTCCTTTATGCCTTCAGTATTCCCAGGATCGCCTTGAAAACTTCGTCTCTGGGCTTTGTTCCATCGATGGAATGCAGTACGCCTTCACCGCGATAGTAATCGATCAGCGGCTGGGTCTGCGCGTGATAGACGTTCAAGCGGTTCAGAACTGTCTCCGGCTTATCATCTTCGCGATGGATCAGCTCGCTTCCGCAGTGATCACAGATCCCCTCTGTCTTGGGAGGAAGATACTGGATATGATAGGAAGCTCCGCACTTGGGGCAGCTTCTGCGGCCGCTCATGCGATTGACGATATCCTCGTCCGGAACCTCAACGTCAATTGCAAAATCGACTTTCTCATCGCTCTTATTCAATGCCTCTTTGAGGACATCTGCCTGAGGGATCGTTCTCGGGAATCCGTCCAGAACATAGCCGTCTTTGCAGTCATCTTTGGAGACGCGGTCAAGAAGGATCCTCACAGTGAGCTCGTCGGGGACGAGTTTTCCTTCATCCATGTATTTCTTGGCTTCCATCCCAAGCGGTGTGCCGTTTTTGATGTTGGCACGAAAAATATCACCTGTGGAAATATGCGCCAGTCCCAGCTCCTCGCAGATCAGATCAGCCTGCGTCCCTTTTCCTGCACCCGGAGCTCCAAGCATAACTATGATCATGGCTGCCTCCTTCTTTAAAGTATTACGTGAAAAAGTGCGACACAGCAAAATGCGCTGTGCCGCCCATTAAATATCAACTTGATCCCGAATTTTGGACTGATAGATCAGTCTGTCAGGAATGCCTTGTAGTTTCTGACCAGCATCATGGATTCGATCTGTTTGATCGTCTCAAGGATAACGCTGACCACGATGATCAGGCTCGTTCCGCCGAAGGATACAGAAGCATTGAAAATTCCTCTGAAGATGAAAGGAACGATACCGACGATCGTCAGACCGCACGCACCGATGAAAATGATGTAGTTCAGGATCCTGTTCAGGTACTCACTGGTAGGTTTTCCGGGACGGATGCCGGGGATGAATCCGCCGTTCTTCTTCATGTTATCTGCGATCTCGATCGGGTTGAATGTGATCGAGGTGTAGAAATATGCGAAGAAGATCAGCAGAATGACATAGACCAGAAGTCCGATCGTATATCTCGGCATAGCCGGATTGCACCAGTACTGGGAACTCAGATACCGAAGGATCTCTGACCAGACACCGGTTCCTTTATATCCGACAAACGTGCTAATAACAACCGGGAACTCCATGATCGAAGATGCAAAGATGATCGGCATTACGCCGGCAGTATTAACCTTAAGCGGAATACTGGACTGAGCACCGCCAACCTGGCGTCTTCCCTGGATCTTACGAGCATACTGTACCGGGATCCTTCTCTCAGCATCGTTGAGCAGAATGACCATCACGACCATCGCAACAATAATTGCAATGATAATGACCGCTGCCAATACACCGACCGCAACAGACTTTCCTAAAACAAACTGTTTGAAAAGTGCTGCGATCTCCTGCGGGATCCTGGAGATGATGTTGATGCACAGGACGATGGAGATACCGTTTCCAACTCCCTTGTCCGTGATTCTCTCGCCGATCCACATCAGGAAAGCACTGCCTGCTGTAAGTGTGGCAATGATGGTGATAACACCGATCACATTATAATTCTCGAGAAGTCCCTGCCGTCCGAAGCCAATAGCCATGGCAGCAGATTCCAGAAGAGCAAGTGCCACTGTCACATATCTCGTGATAGCCACAAGCTTTTTTCTGCCCTCTTCACCTTCCTTCTGCATCTCTTCCAGCTTCGGGATAGCAATCGTCAGAAGCTGAATGATGATGGAAGATGTGATATAAGGAGTGATGTTAAGAGCAAGAACAGACATGTTCAGGAAAGAACCGCCCGTAAATGCATCCACAAGACTGAAAGCATCCGAGGTCTGCTGTGCGAACCATCTGGAGAAATAATCTCTGTCAACGCCGGGAACCGGTAACTGGGAGCCAAAACGGATCACCAGCAGCATCAGAAATGTAAAGACGATCTTTGTGCGGATCTCTTTGATCTTGAATGCGTTTTTAATGGTTTCAAACATTTTAGGTTACCATGCCTTTCGCTAAAAACACTGCAAAATGCTCCGCAGCATATGCCACGGATAGGGTTGCCACCGAGATGACAACCCTAATAATGTTTTTTACTCTATGACCTCAGCGACACCGCCAGCATTCTCGATCTTCTCCTTCGCTGCAGCGCTGAAAGCGTTAGCTTTGATGGTGAATTTCTTGCTCAGCTCAAGCTTATGGTCGCCCTTATCACCGGACAGGATCTTGATACCGTCGCCGGCATGGTCGATAATGCCTTTCTCAAGCATTGTCTGGACATCGATCACAGCGCCGTCCTCGAACTTCTCATCGAGATAACGAAGGCTGACTGCGACAATATCCTTGCTGTTGTAGTTCTTGAAGCCTCTCTTGGGAAGGCGTCTGTACAGAGGCATCTGGCCGCCTTCAAAACCTGCTCTGGGTCTTCCGGAACGAGCCTTCTGTCCTTTGTGTCCGAAGCCTGCTGTCTTTCCGTTGCCGGAAGCGTGACCGCGGCCTCTTCTGAAATCGCTGTGTGTAGAACCAGCGGCGGGTCTTAAATTAGATAATTCCATGATTGTCCCTCCTTAGTCCAGTTCTTCAACCTTGACAAAAGGAGCGATCAGTCTGATCTGTCCTCTTGTTGCTGCATTGTCAGGTTTAACAACGCTGCTGCCAAGTTTGTGGAAGCCCATGGATTCAATGATTGCCTTATTTTTCGGAACTGCACCGATCGTGGATTTGACCAGTGTGATCTTTACTTTCTTATCAGCCATTGTGGTGCTCCTTTCAATTCTTAAAATCCTCAGCAGACTTGCCGCGTCTTGCTGCAACCTCAGCCGGGCTCTTAAGAGCTTCCAGACCCTTGAGTGTTGCCAGAACTACGTTCTGCTTGTTATTGGAGCCGAGGGACTTGGTTCTGATATTCTTGATTCCTGCCATTTCGCAAACGATACGAACAGGACCGCCGGCGATGATACCGGTACCTTCGGGAGACTTCTTCAGCAGAACGTTTGCTGATCCATACTGCCCTGTGTAGTCATGAGTAATGGAGCCGACCTCGTCCATAGCGACGCTGATCATATTCTTGGCTGCATCCTCTCTGCCCTTTCTGACTGCCTCGGGAATTTCTGTTGCCTTTCCCAGGCCGACACCAACATGTCCGTTTCCATCACCGACAACGACAAGCGCTGAGAAGCGCATGTTGCGTCCGCCTTTTACTACCTTTGTGACACGTTTGATAGTAACGACTTTATCGGTGAGTTCCATCTGACTTGCATCAATATTTGAACGCTTCATCGTATCTGTCTCCTCCCTTAGAATTCCAAGCCGGCCTTACGTGCCGCATCGGCAAGTGCTGCAACCTTACCCTGGTAAATAAATCCGCCTCTGTCGAACACGACCTTGGTTACGCCGGCCTCAAGGGCTCTCTTCGCGATGAGTTCGCCGATATACTCTGCAGCGGCTGTGTCATCAGTATTGGTCAGGGCTGCTCTGACAGCCTTCTCGACTGTACCTGCTGCGCAGATGGTCTTGCCAACAGTGTCGTCGATGACCTGAGCATAGATGTGGTTATTACTTCTGTAAACGGAAAGACGCGGTCTGTCCGGTGTGCCGCTGAAGCGGTTGCGGACCTTCATGTGCTTCTTCTCACGGATTAACTTTCTGTTTTCTTTTCTGATCATTATTATCTCCTAACTCTTTCCATACGCAT
>JAFTFD010000390.1 GCA_017449745.1 Lachnospiraceae bacterium | reverse complement strand
CTTTGCACTGGGAATCGCAGCCAGAAATATCGGAATGGACTGGATGCAGTCCTTTGTCATGTCGCTGACCATGGTCGCTTCGGCGGGAGAATTTGCGGCAGTGACCCTGATCAGCAGCGCAGCCGGTGTCGTGGAGATGATCACGACCAGTATCATAGTTAATCTGCGCTATTTTCTCATGAGCTGCTCCCTGACGCAAAAGCTCGACCCCAGGCTTCCGTTCTGGCACCGGCTTCTGCTGCCGTATTGCATTACGGATGAGATCTTCGGGCTGTCCGTGAGTGTAGAGGGATATCTGAGACCGATCTATTCCTACGGGATCACCCTGATCTCCGTTGCGGGATGGTGCGGCGGGACTGTGCTCGGCGTTCTTGTCGGCAATATCCTCCCCGATGCTCTCAGCAGTGCGCTTGGCGTAGCGATGTACGGCATGTTCCTGGCCATTATCATACCGCCCGCCAAACAGAACCATTTCATCGGAGTACTTGTTTTCCTGTCCATGCTGATGAGCTGGCTGTTCAGCGTACTGCCTGTCTTAAGAGATATTTCTTCCGGCTTCCGGATCATTATTCTGACGATCCTGATCGCAGGCGCTGCAGCAGTGATAAAGCCTGTGTCCGATGAGGAATAGAAAAGCCATAGAAAATGAACAGCTGCAAAACCGGTAAGCGGGCAGATCCCGAAAGGAGCAGGAGTTACTGTGACAAAGAATACTTATTTTTCTCTAATTATCATAGCGCTGACGATCTATTCGATCCGTCTGATGCCGTTTCTGTTTCTCAGAAAACCGATCACGAACCGCTGGTTTAAGTCTTTTCTTCATTACGTTCCTTATGTTACGCTTGCAGTGATGACGTTTCCTGCGATCCTGACAGCGACACACAACGTATGGGCGGGTGCCGCCGCGCTGGCAGCAGGGCTTGCGGCAGCCTGGTTTTCGGGGGATCTTTTTGTCGTTGCGATCACCTGCTGTGTAGTCTCTTTCGCAGTGGGGCTGTTTTAAAAGGCAATAATCGTTACAACGCGGGTAAAGACGAAAGAGGGGAAAAGCACGGGCGGGATGCAGCACACGAAGGCTGTATGAAAAGGAGAAATCGAATGATCATTCGAAGAGCAAAAGAAAAGGATATTCCGGAGGTGTTAAGACTTTTATCCCAGGTACTGGAGATCCATGCGTCGATCCGGCCGGATATCTTTATTTCAGGGACGACCAAGTATTCTGCGGAAGAACTCGCGGAGATGTTCCGGGATGAGAAGAGGCCGGTCTATGTGGCACTGGAAGAGGAGACAGAAGGCGACGATACCCAGGATACAAAAGCGACCCTCGGATCTTCGATTCTAGGTTACTGCTTCTGTGAGTTTGAAGAGGCTCCGGATTCTGTGAACATCGTTCCGTTTACTTCTATTTACATTGACGATCTGTGTGTCGATGCAGGAGCGAGAGGCTCCCACGTGGGGAGAAGCCTTTTCGAATACGTCAAGGCAGAAGCGAAGAAGCTCGGCTGCTATGAGATCACCCTCAACGTGTGGGAGGGCAATGATACGGCGCGGATATTCTACGAGAAAATGGGAATGCATCCGAAAAAGACGACGATGGAGTATATCTTATAACAGCACACATTCACAGGATAATCCGAAAGAAAATCATACTGCATAGCAGGGACAGGGGGGAAGAATGAAAAGGATAAGGACAGAGAAAAGGAAACGGTCAACGGCAGGCCTTCTGGCAAAAAGAAGACAGGCGGTTCTGGCAGCACTGCTGCTCGCAGTGAGCGTAACTGCCTGCACAATGCCGGCTTCCGTACAGGATCAGACACCTGCTTCTGCAGCGACATCTGCGGAGGATACAGCTGGACAGGAAACTGGTGAGATCACAGAAACGCAGGAACTGGCGGAGGGCAGCAAAACACAGGAACAGACTGTTTTCAGGACCCTGTACAGCAGCGAGCTCTCGACGCTGAATTACCTGGCAACAAACAACGCCAATGATTATGCGGTCTCCGCCAATCTGGTGGATTGTCTGGTCGACTATGACAGATACGG
This sequence comes from Lachnospiraceae bacterium, assembly GCA_017449745.1. Taxonomy (GTDB): domain Bacteria; phylum Bacillota; class Clostridia; order Lachnospirales; family Lachnospiraceae; genus CAG-791. The sequence continues at coordinate 24,769 of JAFTFD010000390.1, read as the reverse complement.
CAATATCATCCCGGGACTGGCAGAGAGCTGGGAAGCCAATGAAGATAAGACAGAGTGGACCTTCCATATTCGGGAGGGTGCGAAGTGGGTCGACTGTAACGGAGAGCCCGTGGCGGATGTGACGGCGGATGACTGGGTCGCCGCCGCAGAATACGTTAACGACGCCGCAAACGGGTCAGGCAGCCGCTATATGTATAATACAGGCGCGGTAGTCCGCGGCGCACAGGCTTATTATGAGTACACGGCTTATATGCTGCTCTCCGAGGGAGGCACGAAAACACAGGATGAGGATGGAAATGCCATCGAGCCTGTGGAAGAGGTGAAACCGGATGAGATCGGCGTACATGCAGCAGATGAGAGGACGCTTGTCTATACACTGGACCAGCCTTGTCCCTTTTTCTTAAGTGTGCTCTCCTATACATCCTACATGCCGGTGAACCGGGATTTTCTGGAGCAGGCCGGGGATATGTTCGGCATGAGCAGGGAAGACCTTCTGTATAACGGGGCGTACTATCTGTCCGTCTATGAACCGCAGGAAGAGCGGGTGTTGACCCGCAATCCGCTGTACTGGGACGCGGAAAATGTCTATATTGAGGAGATCATCGCCACCTACAACGCGGAGGCTGAGGCAGTCGGAGCGGCCATGATCAAAAATGATGAGATCGACTCCGCGACGATCAGCACGGATCTGCTGGACTCCTGGCTGCAGGACGAGGAGACCAAAGACCTGGTCCATGCCTCGAGGCCTAATAACAGCTACAGCTATTTTTACGCCTTTAATTTTGATCCGCAGTTTGATGAGGAATACGAGCCGGAAAACTGGAAACTGGCAGTCGGCAATGAGAATTTCAGACACGCTCTTATGGCATCGCTCGACAGGATCAAGGCACTGGCGGTACAGGATCCCTATAATCCGGAGATCCTGCTGAACAATACAGTGACGCCTTCCGGTTTTGCCGCGGCAGCCGGCAGGGATTTTACGGAATACGATGCGCTCGCCGGGATCTCAGCAGCAGATTCCTTCCAGGAGGAGGCAGCCATTGCGTACAGAGATGCTGCGCTCGAGGAACTAAAGGCGCAGGGAGCTTCTTTCCCTGTCAGGGTGCTGATGCCTTATAATCCGGCAACGACGAACTGGGACAAGGAATGCCAGGTCGTGGAGCAGCAGATCGAGGGCCTTCTTGGCAGTGATTTTATCGACCTGATCATACAGGCCGGGCCGGAGACAGGCTTCCTTTCCGCTGTCCGCAGGAGCGGGCAGTATGCATTTATGAAATGCAACTGGGGAGCAGACTATGCGGATCCCCAGACATGGACGGAGCCATTTACGGACGGAAACACATACAATTTCTGGTACAGAAGCGAAGATCCCGCAGTGCAGGAGCTCTTTGCCGAATATGCCGCCGCAGTGGAGAGAGCAAGCTCCATCTACGACGATGAAGAAGCCCGTTATGCGGCGTTTGCCAAGGCAGAAGCGCTGCTGATCCGGCACGCTGTCATCATTCCTTACAGTATTCATTCGCAGGGAGGCTATCAGGTCTCGAAGCTTGACCCGACAGAAGGGGAGTTCGCTCCGTACGGACTGGCGAATTTCCGCTATAAAGGAAGAACTGTTCACGAGAAGTCCATGAACATGGAGGAATTCAAGGCAGCTCTTGCTCAGTGGGAAGAAGACAGAGAGGAAGCACTTGCGGAAATAGAAGCGGCAGCGGAGTAGGGCAGCTGTGGCCAGGTATTGTCTTAAGAGAATATTGCATGCAGCAGGTACGATGGTGGCCGTGGTCTCCATCGTACTTTTGCTGCTCAGGGCAATGCCTGTGGAAGGATATTTTAACGATTTTGACAAAGTCTCACAGACGCAGATCGACGTTAAGCTGACACAGCTCGGGCTGAAAGACCCTGCCCCGGTGCAGATCGTCAGATATTTTGGCAGGCTCGTAAAAGGAGATCTCGGGGTATCCTCAAGATACCGCGCCGGATATCCGATCACCAGGATCCTTGCTGCGAAAGCCCCTGTCTCCATCAGGCTTGGGTGCGCAGCACTGCTGATCTCCCTTCTGCTGGGATTTGCACTGGGGATCCGGATGGCCAGATCTTCGCAGACGAAACATGCGCTTTTTGACAGGCTGGGGATCCTGTTTGTCGTCGCTGTACAGACAGTTCCTGCCGCCGTATACCATATCCTGATCCAGCTGTACGGGACGGAGATCTTCGGTTTTCCGATGCTGTTTGACAGGCGCAATTGGACGTCCTGGATCCTGCCGGTATTTTCCCTCTCGCTGGGGAATATTTCGTTTTATGCGATCTGGCTGAGAAGATATATGCGCGATGAGAGCAATAAGGATTACGTGCGGCTTGCGAGGGCAAAGGGGCTGCCGGAGAACAGGGTCTGGCGCGGCCATATACTGCGCAATGCCGTGGTTCCTCTTGTGCAGTACATCCCGGAGGCGGTGCTTACAACAGTCATGGGAGCCCTCTACGTGGAGAGCCTGTACTCTGTCCCCGGCATGGGCGGGCTTCTGGTGCAGGCGATCAGGATCCAGGATAATACGCTGGTGCAGGCTCTTGTCGTGCTGTTTACTATGATCTCTATGGCGGGAATGCTGCTGGGAGATCTGCTGCTGGCTTTCGTTGATCCCAGAATTGCTTTTGAGAGCAGGAGAGGGGGGAGACGATGAGGAAATCAAACCTGCCTGAAAAGAAAAGCTATTGGGGGATGATCCTGAAGGAGTTTCTTACGAATCGCAGTGCCGTCTTTTTTCTCTGTGTGATGACTGCGCTGGTCCTGTTCGTTTTTCTGCAGCCATATCTGCCCGGACAGAGGAGCCCGGTCATGATCTATAACGATCCCGCAACAGGGATCCAGTTCCGAAACCGGACACCGGATGCGGAGTTCTGGTTAGGGACCAATTCCATCGGGCAGGACCTGTGGGCGAGGACCTGGGCGGGGGCAAGAACGAGCCTCCTGATCGGTTTTGTGACAGCGGGGATCGAGATCCTGCTCGGAACCGCAGCAGGTCTGATCTGGGGATATTGGAAGCGCTTTGACCTTGTCTTTACAGAGATCCACAATCTGTTTTCCAACGTTCCGCGGACTCTGGTGCTGATCCTGCTCTCCTATATCAGGAAGCCGGGTGCCGGAACGATCATTCTGGCCCTGTCCCTGACAGGGTGGCTCGGAACGGCGCGCCTTGTCCGCAACATGGTCGTCATTTTAAGAGACAGGGAATACAACATCGCATCAAGAGTTCTCGGCTCGTCAGCGGCAAGGATCATGGTCCGGAACCTGCTCCCCTATCTGACGGGAATATGCGCCATGCGCGCAGCTTTTGCCATACCGGCAGCCATCGGGAACGAGGTATTCGTGACCTATATCGGAATAGGGCTGCCTGCGGATATGCCCTCGCTCGGGAACCTGATCCAGGCAGGACGCCTTGTCATGAGCGAGCCTGCGCTCCGGTATCAGCTTCTGCTGCCGGTGGGTATCGTCTCTCTGATCACAGTATCCATGTATGTCATCGGGAACGCATTTGCGGATGCGTCGGATCCCCGCAGATCAGTATGAACAGTATCCTTACGATCAAAAATCTTGAATATGCATTCACCGTGAGACGCCGGCAGGTCTATGCCCTGCAGGGCGTCGATCTTAAGGTGGAACGGGGAGAGTGCCTTGTGCTCGCGGGAGAGTCCGGAGCGGGCAAAAGTGTGCTGGCGGGGTGCCTCCTTGGCATTAACGCGGAAAACGGAAAGGTCACGGGCGGAACGATCTTGTATGATGACGGAACGGAGCCTGCCATTGAGCTGACAGCGCTGAATACGCAGAGGGACTGGCTGCGCATAAGAGGCAGAAAGATCGCCATGGTGACACAGGACCCCATGACAGGTCTTGACCCGCTCCGTACAGTCGGATATCAGATCGGGGAGGCCTTAAAGCTTCACAGTGAGCTCCGTGGCCGGGCGATAAAGAAGAGAGTCTGCGAGCTGCTGGAGGAAGTGGGGATCACAGAGCCTGAAAAAAGATTCCGGCAATATCCGCATGAGTTTTCCGGGGGAATGAGACAGAGAGCGGTGATCGCAATGGCGCTTGCCTGCAGCCCGAAGGTGCTGGTCTGCGATGAGCCTACGACTTCGCTTGATACAGTAATCCAGACGCAGATCCTAAAGGTCCTGATACAGCTGAAAGAAAAATACGGACTGACGATCCTGTTTATCACCCATGATCTGCAGGCTGCCAGGTCTATAGCGGACAGGGTCGCGGTCATGCATGAGGGCAGGATCATCGAGACAGGGGCCTGCCGGGAGATCCTGGAGCATCCTAAGGAGCCCTTTACAGCTTATCTGGTTCAGTCAGCCGCCGCGGTGCGCGGCGCTTCTGTAACTGTTTCTGAAGAGGAGACGAAACGAACAGAAAATATCTCGAATATCCCGGAGGGAGCACTCCGATCTGAAAAGACCTTTCAGGGGGAAACGGGAAAGGCGAAAATACTGGAGCTGGATCATGTTACAGTGTCCTACGGCAGGAGCAGGGGCGGCGTGCCGGTCATAAAAGATCTGTCTCTTGATCTGTATGAACAGGAGATAACAGGCCTTGTGGGAGAGTCGGGAGCCGGAAAGACGACGATCGCAAGAGCGATCTGTCGGGTCCTGCCGATCGATGCAGGCGAGATCCGGTACCGGGGCAGCAGGATCTCGGGAAAACTCAGCCGAAAAACAGAAAAGGAACTGGCAGGAGAGATCCAGCTTGTCTTCCAGGATCCCATGAGTTCTCTGAATGAAAGGGCAACCGTCGGCTATATCGTTGCGGAGGGATTGTACGCGGGCAGAAAGCTGCCGCGAAGAGAAATAGAAAAGAGAGCGGAGAGGATCCTTGCAGAGACAGGTCTGCAGCCGCAGGACACGGCAGGATTCCCCTATGAATTCTCGGGCGGAGAGCGCCAGAGGATCGGTATTGCAAGGGCGCTGATCACAGAACCGGGGCTGCTCATCGCCGATGAGCCGGTTTCCTCTCTGGATGCCCCGATTCGCATACAGGTCCTCGACCTTATGAAAAAAATGGTCCGGGAGAGAAGGATGTCCTGCCTTCTCATTACCCACGATCTGGCAGCCGCCAGACGATACTGCGACAGGATCGCAGTGCTCCGGAACGGAGAGCTGGTGGAGGCAGCGCCGGCGGAAGAACTGTTCAGGAAGCCCCGTCATCCGTATACGAGAAGCCTGGTCGAGGCAGCTGCTGATCAGGCGAACCAGGCAGAACAGACTCAGGCTTCCGCCGAGCCGTCCTGCTCGGAATAGGTGTCGAGGAAGCTGTGGCGCCTGCCGTTTTTCTTGTAGCCCAGCAGCTTGTCGATCGTGACATTTTCAGTCGCGTGGAAGATATTGGTTTCGATCTGCGGGTTGGTCTTTTTCAGCTGTGCGATCAGCTGCTTGGTCTCCTGTCTCTTGGAGAGGGAATGCGTATCCTGGCCCTGCCCGGAGTAGGCAGCCTCTTCCGTGAAGCGGCAGGCGCATTGCAAAAAATAGAGCCCGTTTGCGTCACGCCACAGACGGATATCTTCCTCGCGGATGAAATACATGGGACGGATCAGTTCCATGCCGGGGAAATTGGTGCTCCAGAGCTTGGGCATCATGGCGCTCCACTGACCCGAGTAGAGCATTCCCATCAGGGCTGTCTCGATCACGTCGTCATAGTGATGTCCGAGCGCGATCTTATTGCAGCCAAGGTCGGCTGCTTTTCTGTAAAGATAGCCCCGGCGCATTCTGGCGCACAGGTAGCAGGGGGAGTTCTCGATCGTATAGACGGCGTCGAAGATCCTTGTCTCAAAGACCTCGGCGGGGATGCCAAGGAGCCGGAGGTTGTTCTCGATCATGGCACGGTTGTTGCTGTTATAGCCGGGATCCATAACGATAAAACGCAGCTCGAAAGGGACGTGGCCGTGTTTCTGAAACTCCTGGAAGAGCTTTGCCATGAGCATGGAATCCTTGCCGCCTGAAATGCAGACGGCGATCCTGTCGCCTTCCTGGATCATATCATACTTGAGGATCGCTCTCGCAAACGGTCCCATCAGCCGCCCATGAAAGCGTTTCTGGATGCTCTTTTCGATCTCGGAAGCCGCAGGCAATGCGCTGTCCGAATTCTCCGCGCTGTTTACTCTTTTCTGAACAGAATAAAGTGCCCAGGCGCTGTATCCCCCTGTGAGGACGCAGGTCTCAAACCCGTGCTCCTTGAGCGCGCCGGCAAGCGCTAGGCTGGATGCGTCCCGGCTGCTGTAGATCACCAGGAGACGGTCCTTTGGCAGGGCGGGGGCATTCTGACCGGCCATGGCCGTCAGCCGCTCCGGCGAGAAATATACACAGCCGGGAACGGCTCCGTAGTCATATTCTGCTTTTTCTCTTGCATCGATGAGCAGGAACCTCCCGGGCGTGAGGGAGTCGAGCTCCTTAGGAGTGATTTCTTTAATAGCCATAGAATAATGATCGTTCCTTAGAAGGCCGGTACCCATAACTCTGCGGGACCCGGCAGTTTATATGAGAGACTGTAAAAATCCCCGGACATCTTGTCCGGGGATCTCTGTTTGTTTAGCTATAAATTGGGAGTCCAGCTGATGGCCTCTTTCCCGAAAGAATCAGGGGAGAACAATTAATCAGTTGTTTCCTTTTTCATTTACGAACTCAGCTGCTGCATCTGCAAGTCCGCTTGCAGAATCGGTCAGAAGCTTGATCGCGTCATTCAGAGAGCTGTAGTTGATCTGGCTTGCAGATTCCAGAGTCTTGTCAACAGACTCGGAAGTCTTCTTGACAGCGTCATCCAGGCTTGTCACAGTGCTGTTGATGTTGTTGGCAACTTCACTGACATCCTTAACTGCGCCCTGCAGATCTGTGATGGTGTTGTTGAGACCGTTAACATCAAGACTGCCGACAGTCTCCATGGTCTTGTTCAGAGTATCGGTCGTGCCGACAACTGCTGTGCCGAGATCTTTAACTGTAGCGTCCACATCGATAACTGTGTCGTTCACGTTCTTGACTGCACCGTCAACCTCTGCGATCAGAGAAGGAACCTCTGTTGTGATAGCTTCGACGTTGCCGATGGTCTTGTTCAGTGTTGCGATGTCGATGGTGGAGAGCTGCTTGAGAGTGTCATCCAGGCTCTTTGTGTTCTCCTGAACCAGAGTGTTCACGCTGCTGACTGCCTCGTTCATGCTGTCGACTGCGCTGCCGATTCCATCGACCTTGTTGGAGACGTTTACGAGAAGTCCGTTGACCTCATCGAAAGTGCCGTTCACGCCAGTGCCGACATCGGATACAACACCGTTCAGCCCCTTGACGGTCTCATCGGCTGTGCCTACCAGAGTGTTGACCTGCTCTACGGTTCCGGCGACACTGTTCATCGTGCCGTTGAGGTTGTTAAGCAGATCGCGGACACCGGGTGTCAGCAGAACGAAAACAGCGATGAATGCGAGCAGCAGAAGGAAGCTTGCAAATGCGGACCATGCAGCTCTGCTGGCGCTCTTTTTCTCGTAAGCGGCAATGTTCTTCAGAGCGGAATGAACATCTTCAAGCTGGCCTACGACCTCTTTGCTGCTGACGCCATTGCCTCTGCTGATCTCACTCTTAACTGCCTTCTCGACTTCATCCTTGACAAGCTGCGCGATTTCGGCGTTCATGATTTCTTCCGTTTTTGTTTCCATACATGTACCCCCAAAAAATTAGTTGATAACTGCATATTACATAGTATTACATCAGGCAATCCGTCTGTTAACACCATTTTAACAGACAGTGACCGCAGATGTAAGCGGCACCGCATGCTGGCTCTATCATAAAAACAGCAGGCGAAAATCCTCTTTAAATATAACATAACCGGCATAGTAGAAGCAATAATTGTTTTACAGAAACTGGCGGATGCTTTATTATTGTATTCAGAAAGCGGTAAACTGTGTGTGACAGTCTGATGAACAGCTGTATATAGCAGCTTTTACTAGAAGAAGGAGTAACACTATTTGTATGAAATACAGATTATCAATCCTGGCTGAAAAAACAAAAAATACGGCAATTTCTATACGCAGGCGCATCGAAAAGCTGGCAGATTTTCTCCTTGCGCGCGGGAACGGGAAGGTCCTTTTCCTGACAGATCAGAAGGCACTGGCCAATGTTCTGACGGTTGCGGCTGTGCTGCTGGGGATCCTTCTGATTCGCTTCCTGATACACTTCGCGGTCGGAGCAGCCATCCTGCTCGTTGCCGGCGGGGTGCTGCTGCAGGTGTTTTACGGCGGAAAGAGCGACAGAAACCTCTGATATATACTGCTATATTTTTAAGGATGAGTTACGGCTGGATCTGCGCTGAAGCGCCGCGGATCCCGGAGTCAATGGCGCTTCAGAATGGAGAATGTGATGAGCAAACTGTATCTGGAGTGTTATTCAGGCATCAGCGGAGATATGACAGTTGGCGCTCTTCTGGATCTTGGCGCAGACAGGAAAGTGCTGGAAGACGTGCTCTCTTCCGTACCGGCTGACGGATTTGAGATCCGGATCAGCACCGTACAGAAGTCAGGAGTCAATGCCTGTGACTTTGACGTGATCCTGGAACAGGATAACCACGACCATGATATGGAGTATCTGTTCGGAACCGAGGACCATGAGCACGGTCATGACCATGATCATCACCACGACCATGATCATCACCACGATCATGAGCATGAACACGAGCACGATCACTGTGCCTGCGGCGGGCATGATCATGAGATGCACGACCATGCCCACGAGGATCATGAACACGGGCATGAGCACCATCACCATCACTCGCATGAGCACCGCTCCCTCTCCGACGTCAGGAAGATCGTGGATGCGACAAAGATGTCGGACCGCGCAAGGGAGCTGACCATGAAGATCTTCGGAATCGTCGCACAGGCGGAGGCCGAGGTCCACGGAAAGACCATCGAGGAAGTGCATTTCCATGAAGTGGGCGCCCTGGATTCGATCGTGGATATTATCTCCATCGCTGTCTGCTTTGACGACCTCGCTGCAAAGGAAAATATCACGGACGTAATCGTTCCGGTCCTCTACGACGGACAGGGTACGATCCGCTGCCAGCACGGGATCATTCCGGTCCCCGTTCCGGCGACAACGAGCATCGTCCGCACGCATGGGATCGCTCTTCATATCGTTCCCGACAGGGGAGAGTTCGTCACGCCTACAGGCGCAGCCGCAGTGGCGGCGCTGCGCACGTCCGATACGCTTCCGGAACAGTTTACGGTGCGCAGGACCGGAATGGGAGCCGGCAAGCGCGCATACAGCAGGGCCGGGGTCATGAGAGCCATGCTGATCGACTGAGCCGGCATAAGGCCTGTTCGCGGAGCAAATTTCCATTGTCGGCTGTATCGCAGCTCTCAGCGTTCGCAGAACGTGAACAGCTGCAGGTTTTGAAAGAACAGAATATGAATCAGACTGATCTGCCGTCTGCATTTGCGGACAGGATGAAAACAATGCTTGGAGAGGAAGAGTTTGGCTGCTTCCTCTCTTCTTATGCGAGTGATAACAGGAAAGCTCTGCGCGCAAATCTCCTGAAGCTCTCAAGGGAAGAGCTCAAGGCTATGGTGCCTGGGGAGTGGGATCTGATCCCGGTACCATGGGAGGAGAGCGGAGCCTGTTACGCCACAGCAGAGGACGTCCGTCCGGGAAAGCATCCCTATCACGAAATGGGACTGTATTATATGCAGGAGCCCAGCGCTATGGCGGTGGCTGCTTTTTCGGGGGCGGCCAGGGGAGAGCGGATCCTGGACCTGTGCGCCGCGCCCGGAGGCAAGAGCACACAGCTGGCGGCGGCCATGCAGGGAAAGGGTATCCTGATATCCAACGAGATCCATCCTGCCAGGGCGAAGATCCTCTCACAGAATATTGAGCGGATTGGAGCGAGAAACGTGATCGTCACGAACGAGACGCCGCAGCATCTCGCGGAGCGATTCCCCGGCTATTTTGACAGGGTCGTCGTCGATGCACCATGTTCGGGAGAGGGAATGTTCCGCAAGGAGGAACAGGCGATCCCGATGTGGAGCCCTGAAAATGTCACAAGCTGCGCCCTGCGCCAGCAGGAGATCCTGGACGCCGCGGCAAGAATGGTATGCCCCGGCGGAACACTGGTCTACTCCACCTGCACATTTGCACCGGAGGAAGACGAGGCCGGGATCGGAGCTTTTTTGAAAAAACATCCGGATTTCAGTGTGGATGACCTGCCGGGTGAACTTGGTGATAAAATGGAGCAGTTCGGCTTCTGCCGCGGAAACCGCGAATGGGTGAAAATGCTGGGCGAAGAGGATGAGGAGATCCTGAGGGAGATCGAAGGCTCCTTAAGACTCTGGCCGCACCGCCTTAAAAAGCCCGGAGGCGAGGGACATTTCCTCTGCAGAATGAAAAGAGCGGGCATCCATCCTCATCCCGCAGAGGCCGCAGAGACCTCGACCCTTAAGAAAAAGAAAGGAAAGGCCGGAAAAACGGATAACACGGCGGCCGAATACCTGGAATTTGAGAAGGCCGCTCTCACCGTGCCGTTCCTGGAGCAGTGCAGCGAAGACACCCGGGGAAAGCTGATCCGGTTCGGGGAGGAGATTTATCTTGAGCCTGAGGGGCTCTCCCTTGCGGGACTTAAGGTCCTGCGTCCGGGACTGCATCTGGGTACCCTCAGAAAAAACAGATTCGAGCCTTCCCATGCCCTGGCCCTTGCGTTGAAGGCAGGGGATGTGCGCAGCAGCTATGCCTGCACGGAGCCAGAGATGCAGGCTTACCAGCGGGGGGATTCGATCCCCTGCGAGAGGGAACTGGCTGGATGGACGCTAATGCTCCTGGACGGTTTTCCGGCAGGCTGGGCCAAGGCGGCAGGAGGCATGCTCAAGAATCATTATCCCAGAGGACTCAGAAAAAACTGAGTTGTGCTGAAACCGGTTCACGTTCATGAAACGAGAACAGTTACGATTTTGCTATATTCAAGAAAAGAGGAGCTTTATGAAACAGCAGGCTACAAATATGCAGAGGGATGTACTGAATATGAACATGGAGGCGCAGCTTTCATGGATCGCGGGGACGTTCTTTGGCAACACTCTGGAAGAGTGTTCGGAGGAGGAGATGTACTATGTCCTGCAGGCCTATTGTAAGCGGCTGCTTGCCGTGACGGAGAGAACGAGCGGAGAGAAGAGGATCTATTACGTCAGCTTTGAGTTTCTCCCCGGGCGCCTTCTGATGAACAATCTGATCAATCTGAAGATCTATGACCGGATCGTCGCATTGATGGAAAAATACGGCAAGGATATTAAAAAGATCGAGGAAACGGAGCCGGAGCCGGGCTTAGGGAGTGGAAGCCTGGGACGCCTCGCGTCCTGTTTTATGGATTCCATCGCGACCGAGGGTATGCCGGGAGAAGGAATAGGACTGCTGTATCACTTTGGAAATTTCCGGCAGATCCTGCACGCGCACAGGCAGTGGGAGATCCCTGACGTCTGGGTCGAGAGGGAGTCCTGGCTGACACCGACGGATATGAGCTTTGAGGTCACCTTTGGCGACTTTGCGGTCCGGGCGAATATGTACGATATCGAGGCGGTGGGATATGACGGATGCGTCAACAAGCTCAGGCTGTTTGACCTGGACGGTGTTGACGAGACACTGGTCAGGGAGGGCATCCTGTTTGACCGCGGAAAAGTGGATAAGAATCTGACCCTGTTTCTCTATCCCGACAATTCGGATGAAGAAGGAAAGCTCTTAAGACTCTATCAGGAGTATTTTCTCTCCTCCTGCGCGGTGCAGTGGATCCTGCTGGAGATGAAGGAGCAGAAATACGACCTTCGCAATATGGAGAAGCACGCGGTGATCCAGATCAATGACACGCCGCCCGCGCTGATCATTCCGGAGCTGATCCGGATCCTGACCGCAGAGAAGGCAATGCCCATGGACGAAGCGATCGAGGTGGCTTCCAGGGTCTGCGCCTTTACAAACCATGAGATCTCCCCCGAAGCGCTGGAGAGATGGCCGATGACCATGCTGCAGAAGGTGGTTCCGCACCTGATGCCCATCATCCGGGAGCTCGACAGAAGGACCCGCCTTAAGAATGTGCCGCCTGATACCTTTATCATCCGGGATAACGGAACGGTCTCCATGGGGGCTATGTGCGTTCATTACGGCTTTTCCGTCAACGGACCTGCGGACTTTTATACCAGCATAGTGGAGAATACGCATCTGAAGTCCTACAAGGATACGTATCCCGAAAAATTCAACAATAAGATGGACGGCATTTCCTTCCGCAAATGGCTGCTGGAATCCAACCACCCGCTGTCGAACTACCTCTCCGCAAAGATCAGCGACGCCTATAAGAGGGATTCGATACAGCTCGAACGACTTCTGGAGTTCCAGGAGGACCCGGAGGTGCTGTCAGAGCTGGAGGCCATCAAAACGGGCGCGAAAAAGGAACTGTCTGACTTCATCTTCGCCCATAGCGGCATCAAGCCGGATCCGGATGGCGTTTTTGATATTCACGTCAAGAGAATTCATGAGTACAAGAGGCAGAGCCTTTTTGCGCTCTTCGCGATCCATCAGTATCTGGAGATCAAAAAGGGAGTGCTTCCGGCAAGACCCATCAACATGATCATAGGAGGGAAGGCTGCGCCGGATTATCAGACGGCAAAGGATATCCTCCATTTCCTTCTGGTCCTGCAGGATGTCATCGCTGCGGACCCGGACGTATCGCCGTGGCTGAAGCTGATCGTGATCGGCAACTATAACGTGAGTTATGCGCAGAAGCTGGTGCCGGCCTGCGACATCTGCGAGCAGCTGACCCTGGCCTCCAAAGAAGCCTCCGGCACGACCGGGATGAAGATGATGCTCAACGGCGGCCTCACCCTTGGGACAAGAGACGGCGTCAGCCTGGAGATCCGGGACCTGATCGGAGCAGAGAACCTCTATCTCTTCGGAGTCGATCCGTTCCATGTTTATGCAAAAGAGGCATCGGGAGATTACCGCCCGCAGGAGAAGGCCGCGCAGAGTGCCCTGATCCGGGAGACGATGGACTTTATCGTCGGGGAGGAAATGATGCGGACCGGCGACAGGCAGACCCTGCAGAGAGTTTATGACAACCTTCTGTATGTTGACAGGGGCATGGTACTGGAAGACTTTGAGGATTACGTCCGGGTCAAGACGCAGATGCTGGCAGACTACGAGGACAGAACAGGCTGGATGAGGAAGAGCCTGGTCAGTATCGCAAAAGCGGGCTATTTTTCCTCAGACAGGACTGTGCAGGAATACAATCGCGATATATGGAAGATCAGTGTGATCTAAAGTGCTTTCACGGAGCTTAGGCCTACTATGGATCTTTTTGAATATATGAAAGAAAAAAACGCAGAGGAGGAAGCTCCTCTTGCTGCGAGGTTAAGACCCAGGACCCTGGAGGAAGTGGTCGGGCAGGAGCACATCATCGGGAAGGATAAGCTGCTGTACAGGGCGATCCGCGCGGACAAGCTGGGCAGCGTTATCTTTTACGGCCCGCCCGGGACAGGAAAAACGACGCTGGCGAAGGTGATCGCCAATACGACCAGTGCGGAGTTCCGGCAGATCAACGCTACGTCCGCCGGCAAAAAGGACATGGAAGAAGTGATCGACAGGGCCCGCCAGATCAGGGGTGGTTACGGCAAAAAAACGATCCTCTTTGTGGACGAGATCCACCGCTTTAATAAGGGACAGCAGGATTACCTGCTCCCGTTTGTCGAGGATGGCACGGTCACGCTGATCGGGGCTACGACGGAAAATCCCTATTTTGAAGTCAACAGCGCGCTGATCTCGCGGTCCATGATCTTTGAGCTGCATCCGCTCACCGCGGCAAATGTCCGCACCCTGATCGACAGGGCTGTCTATGATAAAGAGCGCGGAATGGGAAACTATAAGGCTGTGATCGATGAGGACGCGGCGCAGTTCCTGGCGGAGATCGCCGGCGGAGATGCCAGGCACGCCCTCAATGCGGTGGAACTGGCGATCCTGACTACGGACAGAGCGGATGACGGGATGATCCATATCACGCAGGAAGTGGCCAGGGAGTGCATTCAGAAAAGAGTGGCGCGTTACGACAAAAAGGGCGATAATCACTACGACACGATCTCGGCTTTTATCAAGAGCATGAGGGGGTCCGACCCGGATGCCGCCGTTTATTATCTCGCCCGGATGATCAAGGCCGGCGAGGAGCCTGAGTTTATCGCAAGGCGTATCATGATCTGCGCGGCAGAAGACGTCGGAAATGCGGATCCCAATGCTCTCTGCGTAGCGACGATGGCCTCCCTGGCCGCCGAGAGGATCGGCTGGCCGGAGTCCCAGATCATTCTCGCGCAGGCTTGTGAATATGTGGCGACGGCCCCCAAGAGCAACACGGCTGTCGAATCCGTCAGCGCAGCATGCGACCTGGTCGAGAGGACGGGAAGCCTTCCGATCCCTCCCTATCTCCAGGATGCGCATTATTCCCATGCGGCCGATCTCGGCCGGGGGATCGGGTATGAGTATGCCCATATTTACAGGCAGCATTATGCAGGGCAGCAGTATCTGCCGGATGCCGTCTGCGAGGAAGAACTTTACAGACCATCCGAGAACGGATACGAAAAAGAGATCCGCAGGCATATGTCGGAACTCACCGGTAAAGGAAAGTATACCGAGCCGGAAGATCTGAAGGAGAGAAGCCTTCGCTAACGCTTCGGCAAGGAGGAACGTTGTAAAATCGCTCTGAAAGAGCCGATTTTACAACTACGAGCCTGCGCAGAGGCGCAGATCTCGATATCATAGACGAAAAACCGCCTTCGCGGATTTTTCGCCATGGTGCCGTCGCACAAAGTGCTTCGGCAAGGAGGGAAAAATGGAAGCTCCGTCAGCAATGTATCAGCTGATTATTTTATATATGCTGCATCGGGCGGGCGATGAGATCGCCCTGCCGATGGTATCCGGGTTCCTGATCGAGAACGGATATGTAGACTTTGAGTCGCTCCTTCGAACATACGGCGAGATCGAAGCAAATGGATATGTTGCGAGCAGGAAAGCGGGGGAGAAAACTTTTCTCTCGATCACAGCAGAGGGAGAGCAGACGCTAGAGATGTTCCGAAAGGATATTTCGGGAGGCGTCTGCCGGCAGGTCGATGCGTTTCTTATGGAAAACGGAAGGAAGCTCCGGGAGGACAGGAGCGTTACCGGCGACTATTACAAAGCGAGCTATGGCGGTTATACCGCACATCTGAGTGTCAAGGAAAACAAGACAGTGCTCGTCTCAATCGACCTGAATATGCCTACGGAAGAGGCGGCCCGCCAGATGACCCGCAGGTGGAAAGAAAAAAGCGGGGAAATTTATCAATATCTGATCAGTGAGCTGCTGTGAGCGGCGCAGAATGCCCGCAGCAGCGCTGTTTTCGTTGCAATTCCTTTTTTTCTGTCTTATAATTACGGCATCGCAGAATTCTGAGTTTTGCGTTTTTGAGCAGCACGCAGATGCTGTGTTCTCATCATCAATGTTCCTGCAATATCCAAACAAACCCCAATCACTGACTAATTTTAGAGATATGCTGTGGCTTTACAGCGCTGCTGCAGATGCAGATTTTGCGCATGGAAGATGTAATGTATAAAGCAATACACGCAAGTCCGTATGCTTGAAATGCGGACCGCGATGGCATGGCTCTGTTTTGCATTATAATGAAAGAGGCACCTTATGACGAAGGAAATGTATGATACTCTCAAGGTCACGGATCTTCGCGGTATCGCAAAACAAAGGGGCATGACGGTCCCCGCAAGAGTGAAAAAGGAAGAGCTGATCCGCATGATGATCGAGCTCGACGAGCAGGAGGCGAGAAAAAAAGAGGCTTCTCCTGCACCTGCCGCAGATCAGAGCAAGCAGCCGCGTGCCCAGAAACAGGAAGTATCTGGCACAGAGGAGTCCGTCTCCCGCGGATCAAAGCAGGAAAACTCCGGAGCAGACGGATCCAGAAAGAAAAAGACGATCGTAAAGCGCGCGCAGGAGAATGTTCCGGCTAAGGAAGCGGGGGCTGAAAATCAGGACAACAGAGGCAGAGCGGCTTCGCCGGCTCCTATGGCCATCGTTCCGCCTGCATTTCCGCCCAAGACATCCCCTGCCCAGGCCGGGAGCCGCGAGAATGCAGCACAGCCCGCTCCTGCGGCCCGCGAGAATACTCCTTCGGTGCAGCCCCAGGCCGGTGCACCCGGCAGCGCTCCGAATAATACGGACATGCGTTATCAGAGAAGAGGCCTGACGCGGCCCGACACTCCTGTGGCGCATAAAAATGAGCTCAACCGGGAACTGGACAGCGGCGAGATCGCACATGGAATTCTGGAGGTCATGCCGGACGGATTCGGTTTTATCCGTTCCGCCAACTATATGCCCGGAGATGAGGACGTTTACGTCGCGCCCAGCCAGATCCGCAGGTTCAACCTGAAGACAGGCGATATCATCGAAGGCAACATCCGTATCCGGACACAGAGCGAGAAATTCAGCGCCCTTCTGTTCGTGACGAGCGTGAATGGCCTGGATCCCGAGGTCGCCAAGAGAAGGTTTAATTTTGAGGACATGACCCCGATCTTCCCGGATGAGAGGATCCGCCTTGAAAAGGCAGGTGCTTCCGTCGCCATGAGAGTGATGGACCTGATGTGCCCGGTCGGAAAGGGCCAGAGAGGAATGATCGTCTCGCCCCCGAAGGCAGGTAAGACTACGCTCCTTAAAGAGGTGGCAAGATCCGTCAAGATGAACAATCCGGAGATCCATATGATCATTCTGCTCATTGACGAGCGTCCGGAGGAAGTCACAGATATCCGCGAGGCGATCGAAGGCCCGAACGTGGAGGTTATCTATTCTACGTTTGACGAGCTGCCGGAGCATCACAAGAGAGTTTCCGAGATGACGATCGAGCGCGCCAAGAGACTTGTCGAGCAGAGGCAGGATGTCATGATCCTGCTGGATTCCATCACACGACTCACAAGAGCTTATAACCTTACGGAGCCTTCCAGCGGCAGAACGCTTTCCGGCGGTCTTGACCCGGCGGCGCTTCACATGCCCAAGCGCTTTTTCGGCGCTGCCAGAAACATGCGCGAGGGAGGTTCCCTTACGATCCTGGCAACGGCACTGATCGAGACGGGGTCCAAGATGGACGATGTGGTCTACGAGGAATTCAAGGGCACCGGCAACATGGAAATGGTACTCAACAGGAAATTATCAGAGCGCCGTATTTTCCCCGCTATCGATCTTGCAAAATCCGGAACCAGAAGGGATGACCTGCTGCTGACACCGGATGAGCTGGAGAGCATCGGGATCCTGAGAAGAGCCTTTGTCGGATCAAAGGGAGAGGAAGCAACGGACGATGTGCTCAATCTCTTCTCGAAGACAAGAACAAACGGTGAATTTGTCAATATGGTCAGAAAGCTGAAATGGACGTTCTGACCGGAAGTGCTGACGCTAAGGCACGAGGATCGTTATGAAAAGAAGCTGTGGAATACTCCTTCCGGTGGCAAGCCTGCCGTCCAGGTACGGCATCGGAAGCTTTTCAAAAGAAGCATACGCATTTGTGGATTTTCTCGCGGCAGCAGGACAGAGCTACTGGCAGATCCTGCCCCTCGGGCAGACAGGTTACGGAGATTCTCCGTATCAGTCATTTTCTACGTTTGCCGGCAATCCGTATTTTATCGATCCGGAAAAGCTTGTCGAGGCCGGCTACCTGAGCAGCAGCGCGCTGAAAAAATACGATTTTGGCGATAACAGGGACTATATCGACTATGAGAAGATCTATCTGGCCCGCTTTCCGATGCTGTGGGAGGCGTATCAGAACAGCCCTTACGCGCTTAAGGTGAAGGAAAAATGGACCGGCTCTTCATATGATGGGGACAGAGCGGCCTTTGAACAGTTCCTTAGGGAGAACGAGGAGTGGCTTCCGGATTACGCATTGTACAGCGCTGTGAAAAAGCAAATGGATTCCATGAGCTTCATAGAGTGGGAGGAGGATATCCGCCGCCGCAGGCCGGAAGCTCTTGCCCGTTATCGGCAGACACTGGCAGATGAGATCCGGTTCTGGGAGTTCCAGCAGTATCTGTTTTATCAGCAGTGGACGGACCTCAAGCGCTATGCCAATGACAGAGGCATCCTTATTATCGGAGATATTCCGATTTATGTGGCATTTGACTCCGCGGACACCTGGAGCCGTCCGGAGCTCTTTGAACTGGATGAAAACGGCTACCCTACTGTCGTGGCAGGATGCCCGCCGGATGCTTTTTCTGCGACGGGACAGCTCTGGGGAAATCCGATCTACCGCTGGGAATACCACAAAGAGAACGGTTACGAGTGGTGGATAAGCCGCCTTAAAAAATGCTTTGAACTGTATGACGTTGTGCGGATCGACCATTTCCGCGGGTTCGATGAGTTTTATGCGATCCCCTTCGGTGATAAGACAGCACAGAACGGCAGATGGCGCAAGGGTCCCGGATATGACCTGTTCGCAGCTATGGAAGAGAAGCTTGGCAGGCAGGCGATCATAGCCGAAGATCTCGGTTATATGACGGATTCCGTCCGGGAACTGGTGGCAAGGACTGGGTATCCGAATATGAAGGTCCTGCAGTTTGCCTTTGATTCCAGGGAAGACAGCGATTATCTTCCGCATAATTACCCGATGAACTGCGTCGTATATACCGGAACGCATGACAATGAGACGATGCGCGGCTGGTATTCGGATGTAAGGGAAGAGGACCGCAGATATGCGGCCGATTACATCGGGATCCGCAGGGAATCCGAGGCATCCTGGGCATCTATCCGGACAGCGTTTATGTCTGTCGGAGATACGGTGATCATACCGATGCAGGATTATCTGAACCGCGGAAACGAAGCCAGGATCAATCATCCCTCCACGATCGGCGGGAACTGGAAATGGCGGATGCGGACCAAAGACATGAATAAGAAGCTGGCAGACAGGATACTGCAGCTTGCGGAGATATATAAAAGGCAGCGCTGAGGCGCTGCCTTTTTGCCGGTTATCATTCCCGGTTGGAGTATTCCTCATTCCCGGCTGGAGTATTCTTCATTCCCGGTTTGAGTATTCCGAATGCTGGATCAGATACTCCATGATGCTGCTGCGGGTAACGATCCCGATGAAGATATCCGTATCGTCCACGACAGGGACGAAATTCTGGTGCTTGGCACTCTCGAAGAGCTCGGAAATATCCGCGCTGGCCCGCACTGGTTTATAATCTCTCTTGCGGCGGATCTGCATGATCGGCCTTTCCGCCTCGATCTGAGGAACCGCATTCTGGCGGTGCTTGAGATCACGCAGCACATCCCCCTGGGCGATCGTACCGACATATTTTCCGGTCGTGCGGTTAATGATCGGGATCGTGGAGAAATTGTGGCTGTTCATGCTGTCGATCGCTTCTTTGAGCGTATCTTCCTCATATACACATTTAACTTCCGCCTTGGGCGTTAGAAAAAATAGAATATTCATGATCTCTTTTCTCTTATAAATATAAAATCTTTCTGCCGAGTTCATCGGCGGTTTCTTTTCCAAGATAATGCTCGACGATCGCAAGACCGAAGGGAATGGCAGTGCCCATACCCTGGCTCAGGATCAGGTTCCCGGTCACGGTGACAGGCTTGCGGGTCAGGATGGCCCCTTTTTCCTCCAGAACGGATTCAAAACCCGGATTGCAGGTGGCTTCCTTGCCCTTAAGAAGGCCGAGATTTGCGAGAATGGAAGGCGCCGCACAGATCGCTGCGACCTCTTTGCCATCCTCCACAAAGCGGGTGACGGCATCTGTCAGCGGTTTGCAGGCTCCCAGATTGGGGGTGCCCGGAATTCCGCCCGGCAGGACCAGCATATCAAACTCATCAAAGTCTAGTCCCCCGATCACGGTGTCAGCAATAACGGTGACCTTGTGGGAAGAAACGACGGTCGTGCTGTCAGTGATGGAAACTGTGGTATGCGGGATCCCGGCGCGGAACAGAAGATCGACGACCGTTAGCGCTTCGATCTCTTCGCAGCCGTCCGCCAGGAAAATAGCGACTTTCTTATCAGTTCTGTATTCTGCCATATCGGCTCATCCTCCTTGTCAATCTGCACAATAATCACAGATGCAGATTTCATTTGTTATTTGTATTATATAAACATGCAACGGGAAAATCTATGAAATTAAAATGAAAAGTTTGGAATCTTGACTTGTTACACATTTCATGATGGCACATAAAGCACAATGAAATAACCGGAAGGTGCATATTACTTTTATACTTCAGGAGCCCTTCAGGAGCCCCATTAGCCTGGCAATATTTCAAATAGATAAGGGATACGCGGCATGATATAATCCACAATAGATTTATTTATCTGCCTGGCCAAAATGCCCATTGCGCAGATAAGATACAGACTTTTATTAACAAACAGACCGGAAAGGGGACTATGTGTTATGAAGCGGAAAATCATTTTCGTGCTGATCTGGCTGGCAGTGTGGCAGGCTGTCTCGCTCCTGCTGCACGGGCTCATGCAGGGGGCCGGGCCGATTGAGACAGCAGCGGCGCTGGCGGGTATGGCAGCTGCCCCGGCATTCTGGGCAGGGATAGGCTCTTCTTTTGTCAAGGTACTCATAGGGGCACTGCTTGGCGCAGCGCTGGGGACTGTGCTGGGCGTCATCGCTTTCGTGCGTCCGGCAGCAGGAGATGCGGTATGGCCGATCAAGGCCGCTTTGCCGGCAATTCTGCCGGCAGTTTTAGCGTTTCTGATGACGGCATGGAAAGCCGGCGGAATGATGGCGCTGTGTGTCAGCTTCCTGACAGCCTTCCCGGCTATGTTTTCCTCGGTAAACAGCGGGCTTGAGGGGGTCGACCAGGGACTTCTTGAAATGGCACAGGTCTTCCGGGTACCGACTGCGGCGAGACTGAAATACATCTTCCTGCCCGAGATGAAGACGAAGCTTGCGGCAGCAGTCCCGAATGCGATCGGGCTGGCATGGAGATTTGCGGTAGCCGCTGAGGTGATCGGTGCGGCTCTAAGCCGTATCGCGGCAGCGGATGGAGCGGATGCAGCAGCGATCGCCTCAGCCGGCAGTGCAGGAGAGTGCCTGGTACAGGCATTCGCAGCGGGCAGCACGGCGCAGATCCTTGCCTGTGCGGTAGTACTGGCCCTGGCAGGCCTGATTCTGGAAAAAGGGATCGGAGCGATCGTGCGGCTTCTGGCCGGCACAGGGAAAAAATAAGATTAAAAAGAAAAATATAAAAGGAGACAGATAATCATGACGATCGAAGCTGAAAACGTCAGCAAAGCTTATGACGGAAAACAGGTTCTGAAGGACTTTTCCCTTGAGATCTCCTCTGACAGCTGCTATGCTCTGACAGGTCCCGAGGGCTGCGGCAAGACAACTTTTATCCGGATCGTTCTGGGTCTTGAGAAGCCCGACAGCGGAAGGATCCGCCTTCTCGGGGACTATAAATATGCATGGATCAACGCCGGCGTTGTTTTTCAGGACGACAGGCTCTGTGAGGATTTTTCGGCAGTGGACAACGTTGCCATGGTAAATAAAAAGCTCTCTCCCAGGATCGCCCGCCAGGAGCTGTGCAAGCTCCTGCCTGACGAGATGCTGGACAAGCCGGTGAAGGAACTGGACAAGAGCATGAGGAGAAGGGTCTGCATCATCCGCGCGTGCGCGATCCCCACGGACGTCATCCTGATGGATGAGCCCTTTGAGGGAATGGATGCGGCGACCCGAACAAAGTCGATCGAATACATCAAATCCATCAAGGCGACCACGCCCGTCGTGATCACCGCAAAGACGCTGGAGGGACTGGAATTCTGCAAGAATATTCCGATCCCGCAGCTGTAAAAAGAGCAGCAGAATGGCGGCAGACTGCCTGTAGACTTTTTCGGCGGGTTATGTTAAACTCTAATATTGTCTGATTAGCGGATAATCACAACTACGCAGGAGGAAACAATGAGCGTTACAGTAGAAAAACTGGAAAAAAGCATGGCAAAGCTCATCATCGAGGTGAGCAGTGAAGAGTTCGATAAGGCCGTTGAGAAAGTATATTTAAGACAGAGAAACAGGATCAACGTTCCCGGATTCCGTAAGGGCAAGGCGCCCCGCAAGATCATCGAGAAGATGTACGGAGAAGGCGTTTTCTTTGAGGATGCTGCCAATGACTGCATCAATGCGACATATTCAGATGCTGTCAAAGAGTGCGGCGAGGAAGTTGTTTCCAATCCTACGATCGATGTGACACAGCTTGAGGCTGGCAAGCCCTTCATCTATACAGCAGAAGTGGCTCTTAAGCCGCCTGTAGGCCTTGGAAAATATAAAGGCGTTGAGATCGAAAAGAGGGAGCCTGTGACTGTCTCCGAGGAGGAGATCGCAGCAGAGCTTTCCCGTCAGCAGAACGCCAACGCAAAGATCGTCGATGTCACTGACAGACCTGTCAAGGACGGCGACATGATCAAGCTTGATTACGCAGGAACAGTGGACGGCGTTGCATTCGACGGCGGCACAGCCCAGAACGCGGACCTGACCATCGGTTCCGGTTCCTTTATCCCCGGCTTCGAGGACCAGCTGATCGGTGTTTCCGTGGATGAGGAGAAGGACGTCGAGGTCACATTCCCCGAGAATTACCACGAGAAGACTCTGGCCGGCAAGGCAGCCGTGTTCCACTGCAAGGTCAACGGAATCAAAGAGAAGGTCCTTCCGGAGCTGAACGATGAGTTCGCGGATGAGGTCTCCGAGTTCTCTACTCTTGACGAGTACAAGAACAACATCATGAAGAATCTCGCTGACCGCAAGGAGAATGAGCAGCGCCAGGCCAAGGAGAACGATGCTGTAGATGCAGTCATCGCTGACGCACAGATCGAGATTCCGGACGCTATGCTCAGAACACAGCAGGAGCAGATCGCGAACGAGATGGCTCAGAACATGCAGTATCAGGGCCTGACCTTTGATCAGTACCTGCAGTATACAGGCATGACACGCGAAGCTTTCCTGGAGCAGATGAAGCCCCAGGCAACAAAGCGCATCCAGACACGTCTGGTTCTGGAAGAGATCGTCAAGGCTGAGGGTATCGAGGCTACCGATGAGGACTTCGAGGCAGAGCTGCAGAAGATGGCAGACCAGTACAGAATGCCTGTCGAGAACGTAAAGAGCTATTTCGACTCCGACCAGGCTAAGGAAGACCTCAAGAAAGACATTGCCGTGCAGAAGGCGATCACATTCATCACAGACAATGCTAAGGAAGTGGAGAAGAAAAAGGAAGAAGCAGACAATGCCGATGACGCTGTAGCAAAGGCAACAGCGGCTGCTGTTGAGGCTGCAGAGGCGAATGCTTAAATCCTGATCTGTCGCAGCTGTTCTCATGATTCAGACACTGGACAGTTACGATCCGTCAGATAGATAGACCTTCGCGGCAGATCCCCGGGTAAAACGGCGGTGCAGGCTGTGCGAAGGTCTATTTCATTATTTTAAGGAGAGAAAAATGGCAAATCTGGTCCCTTATGTTGTTGAGCAGACAGGCGCAGGTGAGAGATCTTATGATATTTTTTCAAGACTTCTCAAGGAGCGCATCGTCGTGCTCGGAGATGAAGTCAACGATGTGACGGCTGAGTTGATCGTAGCGCAGCTTCTGTTCCTGGAGGGCGAGGATCCCGAGAAGGATATACAGCTTTATATCAACAGCCCCGGAGGGTCGATCTCTGCCGGTATGGCGATCTATGATACCATGCACTTTATCAAGTGCGATGTTTCCACGATCTGCATCGGTATGGCGGCCAGCATGGGAGCATTCCTTCTGGCAGGAGGAACCAAGGGAAAGAGATATTCCCTTCCGAATTCCGAGATCCTGATCCATCAGCCCCTCGGCGGAACACAGGGCCAGGCCAGCGATATTGCGATCCAGGCTGCCCATATGGCGCGCATCAAAGAGAGAATGAACCGTATTCTCGCGGAAAATACCGGCAGGACTTACGAAGAGCTGGTGCGCGATACGGACCGCGACAACTGGATGACGCCTGAGGAGGCCCTCGAGTACGGTCTGATCGATCATATCTATACGAGCCGCAAGGAAATCGAAAACGCCTGATCACAGGATCATTACAGGATCATTGAAAGGATACGATAATGGCAAATGACAAGAGAATCGTTCCTCCCTGCCGCTGCTCGTTCTGCGGCAGAACGGAGAATCAGGTTCACAAGCTGATCTCAGGCCCCAACGGCGTTTACATCTGCAATGAGTGCGTCGCGATCTGCGAGGATATCATCAACGAGAGCGATGCAGACGATGGCATGGGAGAATATGAGGGCGATGACATTCTGAACATGAATGACATCAAGCTCTTAAAGCCTGTTCAGATCAAGGAGTTTCTGGATGAGTACGTGATCGGGCAGGAGGAAGCCAAAAAAGTCCTGTCCGTCTCCGTCTATAATCATTATAAGAGAGTCCTGGCGCAAAGCGAGCCTGCAGCGGATGATGTAGAGCTTCAGAAGAGCAATATCCTGCTCCTGGGACCGACGGGATCCGGCAAGACGTATCTGGCACAGACATTGGCAAAGCTTCTGGGCGTGCCTTTTGCGATCGCCGATGCGACGACCCTCACCGAGGCGGGATATGTTGGAGAAGATGTAGAAAACATTCTGCTCAAACTGATCCAGGCGGCAGATTACAACATTCCGCGTGCCCAGCTGGGAATCATATATATCGATGAGATCGACAAGATCGCCAAGAAAGGCGAGAATGTCTCGATCACCCGCGATGTATCCGGCGAAG
>JAFTFD010000389.1 GCA_017449745.1 Lachnospiraceae bacterium | reverse complement strand
TATTGTATATCCACGGCAAGGGCGGCTGCGCCGGGGAGAGCGAACACTATAAGCCGCTGTTTCCTGAATGCGAAGTCATAGGATTGGATTATCAGACCTCTACGCCATGGGAAACCGGGGAGGAAATCTGGGAGGCGGTCACAAAGCTGAATGCTGAATATGACAGTATCGATCTGATCGCCAACAGTATCGGCGCATTTTTCAGTATGAACGCCGGGATCGATGAGATGATCCATCGAGCATACTTCATTTCTCCTGTCGTTGATATGGAGAAGCTGATCCTTAACATGATGTCCTGGGCCAATGTTACGGAGAAAGAACTGGAAGAGAAAGGCGTGATCCCCACTTCGTTCGGTGAAGATCTGTCCTGGGAGTACCTGTGTTATGTCCGCGAGCATCCTGCCTCATGGACTGTTCCAACCAGGATCCTGTATGGCAGCCGGGATAACCTGACATCGCACGAAACGATCACTGCATTTGCAAAGGCTCATGACACTGAATTAACCGTGATGGACGGCGGAGAACACTGGTTTCACACGGATGAGCAAATGCAGTTTCTGGATAACTGGATCATAAAAGGAAGGAGCATACGATGAAAATACTTGTTTTGAACGGAAGTCCCAAGCGGGACAAAAGCGATACAATGCACATCACCAGGGCATTTCTGGATGGCATGAAGGAAGCGGCACCGCAGGATATACATATCATCCATATCCTGACACGGAATATGTGAATCACCTTATGACGCACAGCTGGGGACAGCGGGTCGTAAGATTCTATGACCCGGACGGCAATCTCATCGAAGTAGGCACCCCTGTTTGATCCGTGTACATAGATTAACAAAGAACGATTTGCGGAGCCTTATGATGTCCAAATGGAATACAAGTTATAAAAGAGCAGGAGAAGTGGGATGTATATTGTCAAAGCAGAAGCAAACCAGGTAGAAAAAATCGTAGACTCCATGTTGGAATGAGCGGACAAATGCTTTTTACAAAAGATTAGGCTATCGGATCATAAAGGTTGAGGATGGATTCGTCTTTTACCAGAAAAGTAAAAGTGAAACCACTGAGGGAGGATATCGGACATGAATGAATATATTGCTTATTGCGGTTTGAATTGTGAGGCGTGTGAGGCACGTCTTGCAACCGTGAACAATGATGATGCGCTGCGCCAGAGAGTCGCCAGGGAGTGGTCTGAACTGAACGGTGTGGAGATTACGGCTGAGATGATCAATTGCGTCGGCTGCCGGATCGACGGGGTCAAGACGCCCTACTGCGAATCGCTCTGTCCGATCCGTCAGTGTGCCATGGGGAAAGGCCTGGAGACCTGCGGCGGCTGCGGGGAAAGCGCTATGTGAGGAACTGGCACAAATAACAGGGATAACACAAGAAAAAGGATGGTATTCATTCCATGAAAAGAAAAATCCTCATCATTTCCGCCGCTTTGCTGGCAGTTGTAATGGCGTTACTATTCGCTTTTCTCCTGCTATATGGGCCGAACTTCGGCATCTATCTGCGCAAGCCAAGCCCGCAGGCTTACGGGGAACGCGCGCTTGCCTTTATGGAAAATGGGTATTACTCCTCTGCAGAAGAGTGGCGAGAGGCAAAGGCGACGGCACAGGATGCGCTGCGCGCCGCGCAGAGCTATGAGGATACCTGGCCGATCCTGAGCCAAGCGCTCTACGCTGCAGGCGGCAAGCATTCCCGGCTGATCACACCGGCGGAAGAGGAGGAAGCCCGGGAGGACCCGATCACCCTTCCGCTGGTCAGCATCGACAGCATGGAGCACGGTATCGTGACCCTTGTGATCCCGGAATTCACGCAGGGAGCGGAGCAGGCACAGGAATACGCGCAGATCGTGCTTTCCTGGCTGCGTGAACACCAGGACGCAGCCGGTGTAATCCTCGATTTGCGCGGGAACCGCGGCGGCGATCTGGCGCCGATGATCTGCGCACTCTCCCCGCTGCTGCCGGACGGTCCCCTGCTGGGCATTCGGTATGTAAACGGACAAATGAACACCATGACATTGGCAGACGGTGCGTTCTCGGGCGGGAGCGGTATGACAGTGGAGAGCTTCAAAA
Organism: Lachnospiraceae bacterium; assembly: GCA_017449745.1. GTDB lineage: Bacteria > Bacillota > Clostridia > Lachnospirales > Lachnospiraceae > CAG-791. The sequence goes on along the minus strand of JAFTFD010000389.1, from coordinate 7,009 downwards.
TGCCCGAGACGATCCCCATCGCCATTCTGACCGACGAATGGACAGGCAGCTCCGGTGAGGCCGTGCTGCTGGCTTTCCGGGGTCTGGAAAACGTGCGCAGTTTTGGCTCCCCCACAGCGGGATATGCCAGCACCAACACCGTCTTCCGCCTGTACGACGGAACGCAGATCGTGCTGACCGTCGGAGCGGACGTGGCACTGCGCACAGGGGAAGTGTTCTGCGAGGAGCCGATCCCGCCGGATGTCTTGACTGACAGCCCCGAGCGGGAGGCTGCAGCATGGATCCGCAGTCGATAGCCGCGGAAAAATGAGCAGAAACCGTGGGGAATCAGCTGGTTTTCGCCGGGTGTTGGAGAGGGGTTTTTCAATTTAGGGGGAAAATGAAAGCAAAAAAGATATTAAAATGGGTCTGAGGAATCGCCGCCGTGATACTCGCAGCGCTGTTGCTCCTGATCGGCAGTTTTATCTATGTCACAAGGTACAAAATCTCAGATATCGATGCAGCGACTTCTCCGGATGGTGAGCATGAAATTGTATTTCAGGCTGTCGGGGAACCGGACTGACCTGCGAATGGATCCTGGGTAAATACAATGTTCAAAAGGACGATCTGGTGGACATCTACGAAAAGGCGCTGCCCGAGCCCCTTCATCAATATCTCTTCTGAAAATGAGATGATCAGGGTATATTTTCTCACAATGAGAAAATATTAAGACATTCTGAATTGATAGATCCTCCTATGTGTGTAAAATAATAATCGTAGTTGCGCACAATAAGACAGCGCACAATAACGATAATAACGACGGAGGTATCTACGATGACAAAGGTTGAACTCTTAAAGGAATTTGCGAAGGGCTGGTTTGAGCAAGATTTTAGTCGCTTATTTTTCCGCCAGCGGCGTTACCGCAAAGGTTGCTGCCGAACTTGCAAAGGCTGAGTGCGCGGATTGCTATGAGATCAAGCCTGAAAAGCCTTATACAAAAGAGGATCTGGACTATACGGTAAAGACCTCCCGCAGCAATGTGGAAATGGCTGACGAGTCCTGCCGCCCCGCGATCAGCGGATGCGTCGAGAACATGGCCGATTATGATACGGTGTTTGTTGGCTTCCCGATCTGGTGGGGCCGCGAGCCGAGTATCATCGACACCTTCCTGGATGCCTATGATTTCAGCGGTAAAAAGATCATCCCGTTCTGCACTTCCGGCATGAGCGGTGTCGAAAAATCCGTAGAGCATATCAAGGGCATTGTCGGTGAGAGTGTGACTGTCTGCGACGGCAAGAGACTCGGTGCAGAAGGCTCGGAAGAAGAAGTAAAACTCTGGACTGAGCTTCTGGGACTCTAATTACGTAGTAAACCAAGCTTAAAGGCTGACGTTCTCTGTGAAGCGGCGTCAGCCTTTTGTAAAATGGAGGAAGCTTAAGAAAGCAGATGGGAGGACTTAGTATGACCATTTGTTATTTTACCGCGACAGGAAACTGCCTGTATGTGGCCAGAAAAATTGGAGGGATATTGCTTTCAATACCGCAACTGATGCGGCAGGAAGCTATCACCATTGAGGATGACGCAGTCGGTGTTGTCTGCCCGGTTTATAATGCTGAAATGCCTATGATGGTCAGGGCGTTTATGCGAAAAGCCAAAATACTCACGGACTATTTCTTCTTCATTTACACCTACGGAGCAGGCTTTGGAGAGGCGTATGCGCATGCAAAGCTGGCGGCAGAAGAAGCCGGACTGAAGCTCAGCTATGTGAACGCCATCCAGATGGTCGATAACTTTCTTCCATACTTTGATATGCAGGAGCAGATCGATACATTGCACAAAAAGAATGTGGAAGGGCAGCTTGAAACCGTGTGCAGAGACATTGCTGCCCGGAAGACTGTGGACGTAAAGATCACGGCATTCACGAAAGCCCAGATGGCTATGTATCGCAAGAGGCTGGCGGATAAGTGGCTGCGCAAGGATACCGCTCTGTCGTATTCCGTGAATGATAGCTGCATTCGCTGCGGCATCTGCGCAAAGGTCTGTCCGGCAAACAATGTCGTTGTCACAAAGGAAAACGGGGTGAAGTTCTCCGATCATTGCGAAGTCTGCTATGCTTGTCTGCACAGTTGTCCGCAGCATGCGATCCATCTGCCGAAAGAGGCAGGGACAACGCAGTTCCGCAATGAGTACATCACTTTGAACGACATCATCCAGTCAAACGAATAGAGGCTCTGCTATGGCAAAGAAAGAATTGAAAATGCGGGCGGTCGTTATTTGAAAGATATTGGAATTATTAGAATGATAACCGGGAATAATACTTGTTCAGATTTGGCGAACGCATACCAATCCAGAAATGAGGATAATGACAATGAAAGAAACTACAGATCTTGTACTGTTTAATAGTGCAGATGGAAAGGTCTCTCTTTCTGTTGCTGTGGAAAACGAGACTGTCTGGTTAAATCGCACACAAATGTCTGAACTATTTGACAGAGATATCAAGACTATTGGAAAGCACATAGCCAATGCAAGAAAAGAGGAATTAGCGGGGCAAGTGGTAGTCGCAAAATTTGCGACTACCACTCAACACGGAGCACAGACAGGTAAAACTCAGACTCATATGACAGAGTAATCCTGATTTCCACTCTTGATTTATTCCGGAAATGGAATATAATATAGGCGGCGGTTAGATATGACTAACCACTGTTGGATGTCTCGTCCTGAGGGACTTGTTGTTGGGAGAAAAAGAGGTGCATGCTGCCGGTCGTGTTCAATGCGGGAATGGATGCAACCGGCAGTCTGCAGACATCGATGGATATGGTCTTCCGCGTATTGAAAAGCATCGTGGTGCCGCTGGGGCTTGGCTTTGTGATCTGCGACGTGTTCGTAACGATCGCGTGGATCTGGTTCGTCGTCAAAGGAAAACTCCCTGTTGGGAAGATCGCTCTGATCTGCAACCCGGTCATGATCTCGCTTCTCGGGCAGCTGATGAATGTTATCGCGGAAGGCCTGGACTCCGGCTTCGAATCCTTCGGGTGGCTGTTGATGTATCTCGTATGCGCATTAAAACTGGTCGATGGAACGGAAAAGGTTTGATACGGAGGAAGGATGCATGAGAAGGAGTAAAAGCATATGAGTAAATTTGAAGGTGTCGCAGATACCCTGTACATCCCCCTGACAGCTCGGATCTACGTATCCGAACATTTCCCTGAATATTTCAGGGATGATAAGGCTGCGTCGCTGAAAAGTGAGATGCCCTATGAGGAGATCGCTTCAAAGTCCAGCGAATACTTCCAGATGGCCGGAGCCTGCCGCTTCTATAACACGGACCGGATGATAAAAGCGTTTATCGACCGGCATGAGAAGTGCAATATCGTCAATGTGGGCTGCGGTCTGGAGACCGCTTACTTCCGGATCAACCCGGCTTCCGAGAAGGCGGTCTTCTATGAAATGGATCTGCCGGAAGTGATCGCGGCAAGGCGCAAGGTCCTCGGTGAAAGTGAAAATGAGATCCTGATCTCCGGCGATATGTTTGATTTCGCATGGGCAGATGGCATAGACAAGAGCCTGCCGACACTTGTCACAGTGATTGGCGTCTTCCAGTATTTTGAGGAAGATAAAGTCATCGGTTTCCTGAAACAGCTGAAAAACTCCTTCCCGGGCGTGGAAGTGATCTTTGATGCTATGACTGGCAAGGCGATCAAGTACGCCAATGACTATATCAAAAAGACCGGTAATCATGATGCAGAGCTGCATTTCAGCGCTGATAACGGTCAAAGCGTGGCTGCAAAATGTGGCATGGAGCTTGTAGAGGAACGGCCATTCTTCGGTGCTGCCAGAAAGCAATTAAAGCGCAAGCTGAAGCTCTACACCCGCATCGCCATGAAGGTTGTGGATGAAGGCGGCAGACGCGGGTTTCTGATCCATCTGCGCGGATGACGTAGAAATTAGTGAAATTTATGGAAATGGCTTTCCCGCCGGATCGGTTTACCCTGCCCGGTCACGACGCGAAAAAAGAGTATCGTGAGATACAACAATATCTGACTTGTGATGATGTTCCCGGAGCGATTTGCATTGGAAGTAAAAAGGTTTCTGGAGAAAAAGTTGCACATTGACTTTCTTGATAACATGTGTTATTTTGGGTTAGATAAAGCTAACCAAGAGGAAATGCAATGTTACGACCTCCACAGAATATTCGAGCAGCATTGTTAAGCAGCGGGAAAGATCAGTTTCTTGCATACGGTTTTGAAAAGGCCTCCCTTAGAACCATCTGCAAAAATGCTGGCCTTACTACAGGAGCATTCTATAATCATTTTTCCGGGAAAGAGGATTTGTTCTCTTCCCTTGTTGAGCCGATGATCCATGGGTTTCGGAAGATGTATCAGGAAGTGATTTCGCAGGAGCTGGCTGATCTGACCACAGGTGTGGAGAATGAACTGACATCTATCACTTATGCTATCTCGCACAAGGACGAGTTTCGCCTCCTGTTTGAATGTTCAAAGGGAACCAAATTTGAGGGCTTCAAGGAGTATCTGATTCAAGAGGTTTTTTACCCAAGTTATCAGGAGGTCTTTGACCGCTATGCAGGAAGGCATGTTGATCCTGCCCTTGTCCAAATCATTCTGCACATGAAATTTGAGGAGTATATGGAGCTTATTTACGGAGGATACACCATGAATGAAGTAAAAAAGCTGATCACACAATTGACGGTATTTTCAGAAGCCGGATTTCACAGACTGCTGGAAGACATAAATAAGGAAAACTGAGAGCCTGATCGCAAAGCGATCAGGCTTTTTTAATAACATTTTTGCGAAATCGTTATCTGCCAAAACGGGTAAAATCGGCACAGGCCGCTTTTATACAACATCTAAAAAGGAGAAACAAATCATGGCAAGAAAAGAAGTCACTCAAACCACACAGCAAAGCGACAAGAAGCTGCGTACTAAGGACCTTATTTATGCAGGGGCATTCGGCGCAATTTATATCGTGCTTATGCTCATTGTCGTACTGGGCACCAGTGCGATCCCGGTTCTGTACATCCTCGCTCCGTTTACGGTTGGCGTAGTGTGCGCAACTGTTTATGAGCTCTGCGTACTTAAGGTTCATAAATTCGGACCTGCGCTGATCCTCGGCGTGTTGTTTGCTCTTGTCGCCTGCTCCGGCAATGTACTGGGTATGGTACTGGCTATAGTTGCTGCTTTGGCTGCGGAGCTCATTATCATGGCAGGCAAATATAAGTCTAAGAAGATGTTTCTGTTGTCCTTTCTGGCCTTCAATCTGAACATGGTGTGCCCCTATACCATGCTGTACTTCCATCGCGACGAGTTCATGGCTCGTTCCGTCAGCTTTTATGGTCAGGCCTTTGCCGATGAGTTAGCTAAATATGCTATTAATGGTCTTGCTTTTATCCAGATTGGCCTGGCACTTATTGGTGCCGGTATCGGAGTGCTCATCGCCTCAAAGCTCATTAAGAAGCACTTTGAGAAAGGAAACATCGTGTAACCATGGACTTCAGCATCTACGGGGATGACTCCAAAGCGCTCATTCGCTTTGACCCCAGAACTAAGTTATTTATCTTTCTCGCCTGCGGTGTGACAAGCCTCTATACCTACAGTGGTTTGTATATCCTGCTGTTCGCGGGGGCGGTCTGTGCCGTTCTGGCGCTGAGCGGAAAGCCTTGGACAGCGCTAAAGGCTTTCCTGCTCTTTGCCGTTGCCCTGTACATCAAGGAGGCGGTGGATCATTCAGGCAGCTCCGCTCCGGTAGTGGTGCTGATCGTATCCGTTTTGAGCACGATCATCCTCTATTCGCTGCCCACGATCCTCAGCATTCTTCTGATTGTGCAGACGACACGGATCAGCCAGTTCCTCTCTGCCCTGACGGCGATGCATCTGCCGGTTAAGGCGGTGATCCCTGTTGCCATGCTTTTTCGTTTTATCCCAACTGTGCAGGACGAGTGGAACGGTATCCGGAAGGCCATGGCCTTTCGCGGTATTTCGTTGAGTTTCAGCTCTGTGCTGCGCCATCCGGGAAAGACGATCGAATATGTGCTGGTGCCGCTGCTGTTCTCCACCATCGGCGTGATGGAGGAGCTGGCTGCTGCAGCGCTGGCACGGGGCATGGACATTGATGTGAAACGCAGCTCTTATGAGGAGGTGCGGCTGCGTGCAGCAGATTATATTACAATGCTGATCTTTGCAGCACTGAGTGTGACTATTGTGGTGCTGGTCACGACAAAGGGGGCGGCGGGAGTATGATCAAATTCAAAAATGTGAGCTTCCATTATGGCGGCGAAAACGGAACCGGAGAGGGAGTGGACAACCTGGATCTTACCATCCGAAGCGGAGAGGTCGTGGTACTCTGCGGTCCATCCGGCTGCGGTAAGACCACGGTTACCCGACTGGTCAATGGTCTGGCGCCCCACTTTTTCCCCGGTGAGCTGTTGGGTGAGGTGTGGGTGGACGATCTGTGCGTCTCTACCGCCCCTCTTTCCGAGACGAGTAAAAGAGTTGGCAGCGTCTTCCAGAACCCCAAAAGCCAGTTTTTCAATGTAGACTCTACCGGTGAGCTGGTTTTTGGGTGCGAGAATCAGGGTATGGCGCGTGAAGAAATACGCTGCCGTCTGGATAAAACTGTCGAAGATATGAAGCTCTCCAACCTGCTGGGACGCAACATCTTTGAACTCTCCGGCGGGGAAAAGCAGCAGATTGCCTGCGGCAGTGTCTATACCGTCCAGCCGGAGGTCTATGTGCTGGACGAGCCCTCGTCCAACCTGGATAAGAAGGCCATCACTCGCCTGCATGAGACGATCCGTCGCATCAAGGACGCGGGAAAAACCATTATTGTATCCGAGCATCGGCTCTATTATCTCATGGACCTTGCGGATCGCTTCCTCTATCTGGACGACGGGATCATTACCCGAAGCTTCACATCGGATGAGCTGAGGGCCTTGTCTGACAGCGAACTGGCATCTTTAGGACTTCGATGCACCGACCTGCGTAATCTGGTGAAAAGCCCGTTGATCGGGGAGATT
>JAFTFD010000388.1 GCA_017449745.1 Lachnospiraceae bacterium | reverse complement strand
AGGGCATATACGCTGTTGATTATGCATTAATTGAACGGCCAGCCTTAGTATTGTTGCATTGTCTGCCGCGTTGCACATATAGATGAAGGGCTTTGCGAGGCATACATCTTACGATGTAGTCCTTAGGCTGCGTATTGTGCAGCCAACAACGTCACGCAACGCGTGACGTTTAGAACGTTACAAACTCTTAGGCAGTGTTCTTTACTGCCTTAGCGTTTGTTAGTGCGAGTACCGCTGCGTCCGAGGACAGAGCGGGAGCGTCCCTGAATTATATGTGCAATGCGGCAGACACCTATTCAGCATTAAGTCTGGCCGTTCAATCCAGCAATGAATATGAGTAAAGCTGTCAAGCTTTCCAGGCGCCAACTTCCCTGCGCACCCAGTCCGCGAACGCATCCATACCCTCGCCCGTCTTGGCGCAAATGGGATAGATCTCCAGCTTCGGATTGCGCATGTGGGCGTACTCCGTGAGCTTATCCATATCAAAGTCAAAATACGGAAGCACATCGATCTTATTGATGAGAAGGACATCCGCCACTTCGAACATCAGGGGGTATTTGAGCGGTTTGTCGTGTCCTTCCGGAACGGAGAGGATCACCGCATTTTTGACGGAACCGGTGTCGAACTCTGCCGGGCACACGAGGTTGCCGACGTTCTCCAGAATAACAAGATCCAGATCCTCTGTTCCGAACTCGGTGAGACCCTGTCTTGTCATGTCAGCGTCCAGGTGGCACATGCCGCCTGTGTGCAGCTGGATCGCGCGAACGCCCGTCTCAGCGATCGCCGCCGCATCGACGTCAGAGTCGATGTCCGCCTCCATGATGCCGATCTTCATCTCATCCTTCAGCGCGCCGATCAGCTGTTTTAACATCGTCGTCTTGCCGGCGCCCGGGGAAGACATCAGATTCATCAGGAATGTCTTCTGGTCTTTCAGCTGGCCGCGCAGCCTGTCGGCATCCGCGTTGTTATCTGCAAAAATACTCTGCTTTACTTCAATGATTTTATATTGATCCATACTTGTACCCCATGCCGAAGCGTCAGCGCAGCATTCCGTTGGAGAATTTCGCGGAGGCGAATTCTCCAACAGAAATTGAGACGCCTGCGGCTCAATTTTAGCGATCAAAAATGTGCATCGGCACATTTTTATCGCGTTATTCCTGTACTGTCGGATACTCCGATTTTCCGGTTACCTTTCTCTTGATGATCTTGCCCATTCTCTTTAATGCGTAAGGGCCGACGATGCTCATCATTTCCTCAGCTCTGTGCATCTCGGACGCTGCCGGGATATCCCTTGTCAGATGAATGGCGTCGAATTCGCACCTGGTCGTGCATAATCCGCAGCCGACACACTGGTTGAGGTCGACGTAGGTCGCGCCGCATCCCAGGCATCTCTTCGCCTCTTTCTGCACCTGCTCCTGTGTGAGCGGAAGCCGAAGGTCCTTAAAGGTCTCTCTGGCCTTTTCGCTGCGGGAGCCGGGTCTCTGGCGGCTTGCGCTGTCAAAGCTCTCCGGTCTTGCGAAATTGTCCCTGTCGAATTCGATGAACTCGCGCAGGTCTCTGCCGATCGTAAGAGACTGTCCCGGATGGACGAAGCGGTTGATGGAGACCATGCCCTGTTTTCCGTCCGCAATGGCGTCGATGGCAAAACGGGCTCCACGGAAAATATCACCGCCGACGAAAATATCCGGCTCTGCTGTCTGGTAAGTGACAGGATCTGCCACTGCCGTTCCGTTCGGACGGACCTCGACTTTGCTGCCTTCCAGGAGTTTTCCCCAGTCAGCTGCCTGGCCGATCGCCATCAGCACGTCGGTGCATTCCAGTGTCATCGTATTATTTTCATCATAGACCGGGCTGAAGCGATGATCCTTGTCATAGACAGAGGTGCACTGCTTGAACTCGATGCCCGCGACCTTACCGTCTTTTCCAAGAACAGCTTTCGGTCCCCAGCCGTTAAGGATCCCGATCCCCTCTTCCAGGACCTCAGCGATCTCATCCTTTGCAGCAGGCATTTCATCACGCTGCTCGAGGCAGACCATGGTCACCTTGCCGTCTGTGCAGCGAAGCGCAGCCCTTGCGACGTCGGCAGCAACGTTGCCGCCGCCCACGACCACGACATCGCCCTTGAAGCGCACATTGCCTTTCTGGTTGACTTCCTTGAGGAAGGAGACGCCGGACTGAACTCCCTCGGAGTCCTCTCCGGGAACGCCTGCAAGTCTTCCGCCCTGAAGGCCGATAGCGACGTAGAACGCCTTGTATCCCTGGGCTCTCAGCTCATCCAGCGTGATGTCCCTGCCGACTTCCACACCGCAGCGGATCTCGGCACCCATCTCGCGAATGATGCTGATCTCTCTCTCCAGGACCTCTTTTTCCAGGCGGAAATTCGGAATGCCGTTGATGAGCATACCGCCGGGGCGGGACTCCTTCTCGAAAACAGTGACAGGATAGCCTTCCGTTCTCAGATAGTAAGCTGCGGAAAGGCCTGCCGGACCTGCTCCGATGACGGCGATCTTATAATCATCCCACTGCTTGCCTTCTCCGTTTTCACAGATCACGGTGAAGTCCTGCGGATTCTCAAGCTCCCACTGGGCTAAGAATTTCTTGATCTCATCGATCGCGACCGGCTCGTCGATCGTACCTCTGGTGCAGCGGTCCTCACATCTTCTGTTGCAGATGGCGCCGCAGACTGCCGGGAACGGATTGTCCTGGCGGATGAGGCGGACAGCGTCCGCATAGCGGCCCTCCGATGCCATTTTGATATATCCCTGTACGGCGATATGAGCCGGACATGCTGTCTTACAGGGCGAAGTACCGGTATCGTAGCAGTTGATCTTGTTGGTATCCCTGTAGTTCTTATCCCAGCGGTCCTCTCCCCAGACATGGTCATCCGGAAGATCCCTCATGGGATACTGCACCCTGGTGCCGTCCTGCTTGCACAGCTTCTGGCCGAGCCTTGCAGCGCCGGCAGGACATACCTCTACGCACTTGCCGCATGCGACGCACTTTGTGACATCCACATGGGCGCGGTAAGCGGAGCGGGACATATTCGGCGTATTGAACAGCTGGGAAGTCCTGAGCCCGTAGCAGCTGCCGGGTGAGCAGTTGCAGATGCCGACGATCCTGTCCTCGCCGTCGAGGTTCGTGATCTGATGGACATATCCCTTGCGCTCCGCGCGCTCGAGGATCTCCATGACCTCTTCCCTGGAGACGTAATGTGCGTCCTTTCCGGTCTCTACCAGGAACTCCGCGATATCTCCGAGGCCGATGCACATCTGCCCCTCGATATCGCCGACGCCTTCGCCCCGGATCCTCTGTGCCTTGCGGCATGCGCAGACCATTGTACAGAACTTGTCATATTTCTGCAACCAGTGCGAGAGGTGCTCCACACTGACGCTCTGCTGCTCAGCGCCGATCGCCTTCTCGACCGGAATGACATGCATGCCGATCCCGGCGCCTCCCGGAGGAACGAGCTTGGCTGCCAGCTCCAGGGGCTCCTGGGGCGCAAGGTTGAACATGGTCGCCACTTCTGGATACTCGTCTGCCAGTGTTTTATGCTCCACCATGTATTCTCCGGAGCCGACGACCCATTTGGGGATCCAGTACTGAATATGCTGGTCCGGGTTGTCCCGGTTCTGCTCGAGAATACCGATCCCGATCAGGCGGTCGATGATCTTCTGCGCCTCTTCCTCGGACATATTGTTCATCACCGCGAGTTCTTTGGTGACATACCCTGTCCGGCGCTTTTTGAAGCTCAGCATGAATTTTACTTCTTCCTTGGACAGCAGACGGTCCAGGATCCAGAAATCCATGTGGTTTTCCTTCATTCCGCCGGGCAGCTTTCTGGGTATATTATCCGTGATCATGACGGCCAGTTTTTTGACCAGCTTCGCCTTTTCCGGATCGTCGCAGTGATGATCCGTCACGGGATAATCCCGCTCGTTGACATGTATATTCGGGTTTACTTCCTTAACCATCGCCATTCCCCTCAAATCTTTATCTGTTCTGACGCCTCTGTATGATGGTATCTGGCTGGCAGGCTGCGCAAAAAATTGCAGGGCTTTGCGAAGAGTCCAGCCATTTACCTCTTATAGGATCGGTATTTTGATCTTCACATCGCTGACAGGATAAGCCGAGCAGGCATGTACATAGCCGAACTCCTTGTCCGCTGCCCTGCGCCCGTCTCCCTCAGGCGATACGAAGACGTCTCCCGAGAGGACCTTGGTGCGGCAAAGACCGCACTCACCGGAGCGGCAGGACGTCTCGATCCTGATTCCCGCTCTCTCGAGGGCTGTCACCAGGCTCTCTGTCGCTTTGGCCGGAATCTCATCCTCGTGTATGCCGCGCACCACGGTGAGGGTGAACGTCTTGTCCCTGACCTCTGCCGGATATCCCGGGAATACCGTGATATCTTTGGCACTTCCAAATACCTCGAATCTGACGCGCCGCTTCGGAATATCAAGCTTCTCGAGCTCTGTCCGAAGGTATGTGTACATAGCCTGCGGTCCGCAGATGAAATATGAGGTGTCCCCTTTGGTATATTTTCTGATCAGTTCCGCTGACAGGAATCCTCTTTCGCCCGTCCAGTCCGGCTCATCTCCTGAGAGCACATGGACGATATGGACCTTGTCGCAATGGATCTTATCCAGTTCGTCTTTTAAAATAATGTCGTCAGAGCTGACGGAGCCGAACAGGATCGTAAGGTCCATATCCAGCGTCCCGTGTGCGATCTCCTTTGCCATGGAAGCAAACGGAGTGATACCGGTGCCTCCGGCGAGCGCCATGACGTGTTTCGCGTCGCGCAGCGGCTCGTAGTAGAACTGTCCGCATCCCATGGTCCCCCTTATTTTGTCTCCGACCTTCAGCTGCGTATTGACGAAATCGGCGATAAAGCCGTCCCCTTTGGACCTTCTGACCGTGATCTCGACGAACGGTTCTTCGCCTCTTGCCTCAAACGGGGCAGAGCTGATGGAATAAGGACGGGAGACCGTCTTTCCGTTTACGTCAAATTCGAGCGCAAGGAACTGTCCCGCATAGAACAGCGGAAGCTTTTTCCCGTCCTCTCGCCTGAATCTCACCGTCACTGCCGTTTTGGAAGCAGGGACGATCTGGGTGACCACAAGGTCCAGCGCGCCCGGATGCCACTCTCTTGCGACATCCCCGATGGAATCAGAGACCACCGGCTGATCGGAAGCCTTTTCAAATGCTTCAAGCCTTGCCTTTGTCACGCGGGAGGCACCGCCAACATCCTTTAAAAATCCTTTTACTTTCATTTAGCCTGCGCCTCCTTGCTCCTGTAATCATCCAGAACGTTCTTGGCCGCTTTTCTGCCGTTAGTCACCGCCGGTCCCATACCGTCTCCGGAGATCTGGTGAGCGCCGGCAAATTCCAGTCCCCTGATGAATTTCTCAGCTTCCGCCGTCTGCAGTCTTGCCACGATATGGTCCTGCATCGTGTGGGCGTAGCCGTAGATGCATCCGTTCCACATTCCCGTGTAGCGCGCGACCGTCATAGGAGTCTCGATCACGATCTCGAGGATATGCGCCTTCAGGTCGACGTTCAGATATTTGCTCATCTCGTCGATCATCTGCTCCGCCACTTCGTGCTTGACCCTGTCGTAGTCCTCAGCCTTCACTGTTTTCCACCCGTCCACTCTGGGAAGCGTTGTGATGGAGAAGGAGCAGGTGCCTTCCGGCGTCGCATCGGGATTTCCGAGATTATGGCAGATGCAGGTCAGGTACCTGTAAGGTCCAAGCCCCTTCAGGTCGTTGTAGAGCGCATCTGTATCCATCGTATCGCCGCGGAAAATACTGTAGTCCTTGATCCCCAGCTCTTCCGCTGTCTTGTCCAAAATCATGATGACAGAGAAAGCCGTAAGGCTCAATCTCCTGCCGTTGACCATCTTGAGCGCTGCCTTCGGAACTTCCGAGAGAGGCTCGATCATGGATGTATATACTTTGTTCGGATAAGCCGCGCTGATCACATAATCCGAATGGATCTCATCCCCGCGGGCCGTCCTGACGCCATACACCTTCCCGTCCCTGACAAGGATCTTATCAACATGCTGGCGGTATTCGATCTGCACGCCCATCGCCTCGGCGCGCTCCGCCATTTTCAGGCTCATTTCATGGCTGAACCTGTGCGGAATATAGGATCCGTATCCGATATAATCCGCCATCAGGACAGCAAAGATCGTAAACGGCAGATCTTTAAATCCGGATCCAACGTAGATCCAGTAAGGAGCCAGCAGATCCTGCGCTTTTTTGGGCAGGTCAAAGGTGTCGATCACTTCCTGTGTGGAATAGCCGGCCGTCTTGACAAAGGCCTCGTGTTTTAACAGCATTTTGACCTTGCTCATCGGATGGATCGAGAGCTCGTTGACGCTGTCAAAGACGGTGTGGCAGAGATTCAGAAGGCGCAGGACCTTGTCGTAGGTTCCCGGCACCTCTGCGTCGACCTCCCTGGCAAAAGTCTCAAGCCCCGGATGGAGGGTCACCTCAAGTCCCGGAAGGGATGCGTGGTACGCCTCCGGGACCTTCAGCCAGTCGATGTTAACGCCCATGTCCTCGAGGAATTTTCCGACCTTCAGCCGGTTTCCCTCGGGTCCGATACTCATCATTTCATGAAGGGCAGCCTCGATCTCGATCCCGCCTCTGACAAAGCTGGTCGCGATACCGCCCGGGAGATTATGTCTCTCCAGAACGAGCACGTCGAGACCTTCCTTCGCCAGCATCAGGGCGGAGGAGAGACCTGAGAGCGCGCCGCCGATCACGATTACGTCATAATGATCTTTATAGAACTTCATTCCCGTCTCCCATTCTGAGATTGCATAGTAGCTGTCTTCGTTCGATGAATGAGAACAGTTACATTATATAAACCGCGAAAGGGCCCGCTGTAATACAGCAGGCCTGAATTCATCTTTTCAGTAACAGTTCAGGCCCTCCGCTCAAAAGATCGCTTGTCCCAAATATACGGGCAGGTGCTGCCTGAACCGTTACATAAGTTTAATTTTTTAGAAGAAGCGTTCGACCAGCTCGCGGGAGTACTCTGCTGTCTCGTCCATATCGCCGAAGCTCATGATCTCGCCCGCGTAGAAGGTGTTGTACTTGTCCTGCATCGCCTCGACCTTGTCATACCAGCCGGCAGCGTAGTCGTCGGAGAAGACATGCGGGAAGTAATAGACGCTCCACTCGTTGATCACGTTGGAAGCGGGATTCTTCATGGTCTTAAGGTCCTCGAGGACCATCTTTCTGCAGTCCTCATAGGAAACCTCTGCCTTATCCTTGTGTTTGCGCAGCGCATAGGTCGTGATGACCTGGTCCTTGGTGTCTCTCCATCTCCTGTAATAGACCATCATATGGCCGAGACGCTCGGGAACCATGTTGTCAAATACATAATAGGAGATCTCCGGATGATCTTCCGGTTTTGTCTCCACGGCCAGGACATCGTAGCGCTCGTAATCGATCTTGGAAAAGAGAGCCTTTTCGTCCTCTCTTGCATCGCAGTACTCGATAAAGCCCTTCTGTCCGTCCGCTCTCTTGTCCGGGATAAACAGGGGTGCTGTCACGATCAGCTTGTCATATTCCTTCACTTCGCCGTTTACGGTGACTAGGACCTTGTCCTTGGTTCTCTCGATCTTTTCGATCTTGCTGTTCAGGACAGCCGGATGTTTCAGATGGTCATTGAGCTGTTCCCAGATAAACTGCGTGCCGTTCTTCCATGTCCAGAGGTTGATCTTGACAAAGTTCATGCAGGTCTTGAAATCCAGGTATTTCAGGACATAAGCAGCCGGGATCTCATCAAAATAGCCATATCCGAAAGAGGTGAAAGGTCCGATCCAGACATCCTGCGTGAGTTCCACGTTGTTGATGCGGCAGAACTCCTTGAACGGAAGCGCCAGGTCCTTCAGGTTCGGGTTTTCGCCGCTGACGGGTTCTCTTTTTGCGTTTGCCTGGGAGAAGCCTTCGTAGCGTCCCTCTGCAACGCCTCTGTGGCCGTTCAGGTCATAACCCTTGTATTTTGTCTCCAGGAGCTCGCCCAGAACCTTGATCTGCTTTTTCATCTTCAGAAGGCGCGGGATCTTGAGAATATTCTTTTTGGGCTCGAAGGGCTCGATGACATTGCCCTTGCTGTCCTTGTAGTTTCTGTTCAGCTTGGGACCGTCGTGTGTGATCCCGCAGAACTCTTCCGCGTCATGGACCGCATAGTAGCTGGGAACGCCCATGATCGCGCCCATTTCATAGCGTCTGCCATTGTAAGTCGGAGACCAGCATTTTCCTCCGACGCGGTCCAGGCGCTCCAGGATCTCATAGTTCTCATAGCCCTTCTTCTCCAGGTACATTCCTGCGGACAGGCCAGCGGGACCGCCCCCGATGATACAGATCTTTACATTCTTATCCATTTTTCACCCCCTACCAATTATCCATGTTATTCGCTGTAGAAGCTGCCATGTCCCATTCAAGATCCAGCCTAACAGGCATGTGCAAATTTCATATTACAGCCACACGTTTATTATAGCTCTTATGTCGAAAATGTGCATCAACTTTGACAATTTAATAACACATCTTGTGAAAATGTATTATTATGATATTGGAGTTAAAAATAACTGGATGTCGGATCGGTAAGCCGGTATTTCGGACGCTGATCTGTCAGCCGTATTCAGGCCACTGATTGGGAGGCTTGTCAGGAAGCTTAAGGAAGCGCAGGATGCCAGGAGGAATTCTCATGCATAAACCTCATCTGTTTCACAGTTTTGCTGAAATGATCGATCACTACGCGCTTCTGACTCCCGACGTGCCTGCCCTGATCTGCGGAGAAAATGCCGGGATCACGATCACATGGAAGGATCTTCAGTCCCGCATTGTTGAAAGGGCTGGGATCCTTGTGGCTTCCGGACATTCCTGCATCGGTGTACTGGCAGATGGGAGCTTTTCCTGTGTTCTGGAGATCTTTGCCGCCGCCAAAGCGGGGCTCAGGATCGTAATGCTTGATGAAAATATTGACGAACAGATTCTGAAGAATCTGCTGCCCTATGCGGACATCGACTGTCTTTACGGCGACGAGGATCTTATCGCGGAGCTGGCTCCTTTCCTCGTAAATGCTCCCGCGGTATCGCAATGCGAATGCATTGAAGGTCGCGAAGGCAGCGCTGACAGCACTGCGAGACATACAAATATTCATAATGAAGTCCTCTTTTTTACCTCCGGCACGACGGATAGATCCAAGGCCGTTGTACTGACGCAGGAAAGCCTGATGGCAAGCGCCTGGAACGGCAGCAGTATCCTGCCGCTTGCTCCCGAGGACAGGCTTCTCTGTATGCTGCCGCTCTCCCATGTCTTCGGCTTTGTCTGCGGACTTCTCTGGGGACTTAGCTGCGGCGCGGCGGTTGCGCTCTCAAGAGGCCCCCGCCACTATCAGGAAGACTGCCTGGTCTTTGCGCCCACTGTTGTAAGTCTTGTGCCTATGCTGCTCGGATTTTTACTGAAGTACAGAGCTCTGAACCCGGAGCTTAAAACTGTCCTCATCGGAGCCGGCGACTGCCCGGATGAGCTGTTGGCAGCAGCGACCGCTTCAGGCTTACGTGTCTGTTTTGGCTATGGGCTGACCGAGACCAGTTCCGGCGTTGCGCTGTCCGTCTCCGGGGATCCGAGAGCCATGGAGATCTGTCCGGCGGATACAGTCACTATTGCCGAGGACGGCGAGATCCTGATCGCCTCTCCGATGTGTATGATGCAGGGATATTACAAAATGCCCTCGCAGACGGAGGCCGTTCTGAAGGAAGGTATTCTCTCAACCGGCGATCTGGGTTTTCTTGACTCTGATGGAAAGCTGCACATAACCGGGCGCAAAAAGGAAATGATCGTCCTCTTCGACGGAACCAAGATCTTTCTCCCGGAATATGAAAAAGAATGCACCACCGTACTGAATGTCCGGGAACTGTGTATAATAGAGAAGGATGGCCGCATCCTGCTGATCCTCGTTCCTGATCCGGAAGACCAGCGGGATGAAAAGGCATATCTTACTGCGCTGCGACCGGTCCTCGAAAAAAGGCCGCGCGGCCAGAAAATACAGGAAATCATCATCAGGAAAAAGGCACTGCCGCGCACCGCAGCCGGCAAATTAAAAAGGTGGGAAGTATTGCAATGATCTCAAGAGAACAGGTAATTGAAAAAGTAAGAGAAGTCGTCTACGAATGCGCTCCTGAGCTGGAGGGAACTCCACTCGACGAAAATACGGTGATCAATACCGATACAGGCATCGATTCCATGGGATTTACCCTGATCATCTGCCGTCTGGAAGGTGTCTTTGACGTCCGCATCCCGAACCGCCAATGGTCCAAGCTGGAGACGCTTGGGGAAGTTGCTGATGCTATTATGAAGCGCCTGCCGCAAGAGAACTGATACCGATAATTGTACCCTGCTGTTTTGGAGCTGCTGATTTTTGATCGTATTGGCTGTTTTGGGCCAGCTGTTTTTTGATCGTATTGGCTGTTTTGGGTCAGCTGTTTTTTGATCGTATTGGCTGTTTTTGGTCAGCTGTTTTTTGATCGTATTGGCTGTTTTTGGTCAGCTGTTTTTTGATCATCCTGGCCGCTTTCGGAGCTTTACATGAGCGATCTCTGTTACACAACAGAATATACTATACTCAGCAAGGATGTGGATCCACAGCGAAGGCTGAGGCTCTCCGCTTTGTTTTCCATGCTTCAGGAGGCGGCTATAGAGCACACGATCCGGCTCGGGATGGGCAGGGAGAAAACGCTCGACCGAGGACTCCTGTGGGTCATCACGCTCCAGCACGCCAAAATCCAGAGACTACCTCTCTTTGATGAGAAAATAGTGCTTCAGACATGGCCCGGCGCTGACATGCATATGTATTTTCCTCGGTATTTTCGCATTTCCGACTACGCCGGGAATACGCTTGTCGACGTCAGCATGGTCTGGGGGCTGATGGAAGCGAAAACGCGTCATCTTATCTTCCCGGAAGAATATGGCATTGTGATCCCGGAAAATACCGACATGCCTGCCCTGTCCTTCCCACGCTCCCCAGTAATGAAAGATCTGCAGTCTGCAGGGACTTTTTCCGTTCCCCGCAGCTACACCGACATCAACGGCCACATGAACAACACCCGCTATTTTGACCTCGCAGAAGACACTATGCCTTCTGCTCTTTACGCGCGCGATCTCTGTGAGATCCGCACCTCTTTCCTGTCTGAGGCAGCTTTTGACACGGATATCCAGCTCTATAACTCCGCGGATGCGGATACCTATCTTCTCGAGGGAAGGTCCAGTCAGGACAAACCCTTGTTCCGCATGTCCATGCGGTTCCTCTAAGTCCGAAATGCACTACTAAATTCCTTGCTTCGCCGATTTTATTAGCCCCGCTTTCGCTTCTTGACTCCGATGCGTACTACTAATTTTCTTGTTTTCCCGATTTTATTAGCCCCCTCTTTCCCTTCCTGGCCCCGATGCATACTACTAAATTCCTTGTTTCTCCGAATTTCTTCGCCATCGTTTTCGCTTCTTGGCTCCGATGCGTACTGCTAAATTCCCTGTTACCCCCAATATATTAGCCCCACATTCCTTTCCTAGATCCGAAATGTACTGCTAAATTCCTTGCTACCCCGATTTAATTAGCCCCGCTTTCTCGTTACTGGCTCCGATGCGTACTGCT
>JAFTFD010000387.1 GCA_017449745.1 Lachnospiraceae bacterium | reverse complement strand
TTCGGTCACATTTGATTTCCAAATAAGAGAAAACTGCAAATAAGGAGGAGGCAGACAGATGATCTGGTGTTGCAGCAGCTGCAGGTATGTATTTGAACGTGAGAATGAGCCGATGTACTGTCCGGATTGCGGGAAAGAATATATCCGATATGCATCTAAGTCAGAGAGGGAAGAGTATTTCAGATATCAAAGGGAATTCTACCCTGAGAAGCTGCAGAAAATTGCCGCTGTCGGCTGAGGAGGGGAGAATGTCGGAAAATAAAGAGGAATGGCATGAAGTGACTTGGTTCTGCTCAAATTGTGGGACAAAGGTCACCGCTGTTCAGAATTCTGAAGGACTGTCCAAGGCAGAATGCCAAAGATGCCATTCAGTGACGGTGCGCAGAAAAATGGGGCGGCGACACAGCCGTATTGAAATGTACGCAGCAAAAATGAGCCAGGCCGCCATTTAAGGCCTGCAGGGCATCATAACATACAATAAAGCTTTATAGACGGTGCACGACGGAATGGCTGAGGTGAAACAGACTGCGCAAGTCCATCTCCAGGTCAGTACTAAAATGATATCCGGTTGGTTTATCCAGACATACTTGAGAGGCCGCCGGCAGGGAAAGGATCCATCTATCTGAGGATAGGGATTTCGCTCCTGCCGGGGCTTTTTTTAATGCGCTTTTTTCAAGCATTAAGAGCTTTATGTTCCGGCCATGTATCCTTTCCCATCGCAGAGGGCGGAAAGGGCAGGATATGTATTTTAACCAGATGGAATTTGGACAGAGAATCAAGGAACTCAGGAGCCTGAAAGGTCTTTCTCAGGAAGAACTCGCAGACGAGATGAATGTTTCTTATGAGCACATTAATAAGATCGAACGTGCAAGGCATGGATGCTCATTGGATCTCTTGATGGAATTTTCTTCATATTTTGCAGTCAGCACAGATTATCTGCTTACCGGGCGGGATTATACGAACCTGGCAGCAAAAAGGAAATTGCAGAGTGTAATAGATGACCTTACTGCAGTCATGCACAGCATGGAATAGACGATATATGACCTAAGAAGGCGGGTGGTATGACCTGCAAGGTCATAAAAAAACATCCATCTGAAAGCTAAAATTGGACTCGTAACAACCTAGTTGTTACGACTGAGAAATCAGAATGTATCTTCACAACTGAATACGCATTCATCAGGTACGAACCTGTGATGAAGAGCCACAGCAGCGGCAAACGCCATGACTGTCCTTAGGGATACGAGCGATAACCGGTCTGTAAGTGCCGGACAGCTTCCGGCATACAGCTATGAGACATCACAGCACAATGAGACTTCCGTGTGGATAAAGTCCATACGGCTCGGTGAGAACCACGGAGGGGTGAAAGACCCATGGATCCGGTAAGCTGCCGGACGCCTGAATGATTTCCCACGTTGCTGACTAAGCGGCTGCTTCCGGGGGTGCCGAGGACAAATACGGAAGGACCATAACACATTGAAATTCAAGCGGACCGGAAAGCATATGCCGGTACGGTCCGCTTTACATAGGTGGCAGTAAGACTGCCGACAAAAAGGAGGAGATAGAGATGGACCTAATGATCGATCAGGAATTTGCTGATAAGATCCCGCCCCTTACTAAAGAGGAATTTGAGCAGCTGGAAGCTAACATTCTGGCAGATGGTGTTGTAATCAATCCGTTGATTGTCTGGAATGGAGTGATCGTTGACGGACATAACCGCTACCGTATCCTGCAGATACATCCGGAGATTCCGTTCCAGATTCATGAGAAGCAATTCTCAGACCGCTACGAGGCGATTGCCTGGATCTGTAAGAATCAGCTGGGACGGAGGAACCTGACACCTGCTCAGAGGAAATATCTGATTGGAAAACAGTATGAAGCTGAGAAAGCCAGACATGGAGGCGACAGAAAAAGCAATGAAACAAAATCAAGTTACCAAAATGGTAACTTGATCGAGGCCGAAAAAACTTGCGACAGAATTGCTCGCGAAAATGGAATTGCAAGGAATACAGTGATCCGTGATGAACATTTTGCCAAAGGCCTCGATGCAGCTGAGGAGGTTCTTCCTGGTATCAAGCAGGAAATCCTCTCCGGAACGATACATCCGCCGGATAAGGATATCGCAGCAGTTGCTAGGGCTCCCTCAGAAGAACGCAGAACCCTTGCGGAATATCTAAAACACCCTGTATCCGCCAGGAGAAGTTCATCACCCTTGTTTCAAGATGAAGACCTGGAAGGGGATGAAGATGCTGATAAAGAACTGATTGAGTTTAAACCGAGTACTGCATCGATTCTGGCAATATCCGAAGGAATGGACAGCAGTACGGAAAGATCCGGAGCGGGCATCGATACTGAGTTTATCATCCTGGAACTGGGAGACGCCCTGGAAAGTATGATGTTCCGATGGGAATCCTGTATCAGCGATTACAGGAAGGAAGCAATGGCAAGAGACTGCCAGAAAAAAATTAAAGAACTGGTACGGGAAGGAATCCGGTATCTGCAGCAGTACAAAGGAGGAGTACGAAATGAGGCTGTCTGATAGAGAATACAAGGAAATGTACATTCGCAGCAACGAGCTGGAAATTCCGCGTCGCGCTTATCAGCGTCAGTTGAATGTAAAGCGGGTGAAGCAGATCGCCAGGCACTGTGATGAACGTATAGCCAATGAGCCTAAGGTCAGCCTGAGAAACGGG
>JAFTFD010000386.1 GCA_017449745.1 Lachnospiraceae bacterium | reverse complement strand
TCACACACAGCGGCCGTCAGCGTTTCCCTGTTGATGGCTGCATCAGGAAGATCTGAAGTCTTCCTTGCCGCTGTCTTTTCCTTTCCATAGGCTTCTGCTGCCAGCATTTCATTTTCATGGACATCGGTGAATATTCCTTGTTTTGCACGGATTCCCGCAATGAATGCCGTGAAAAAGAACCCAACCGCTGCGATCGCAAAAATACACAGAAGCCATCTCTGGCGGTGCATCATGTCAAAAACATTGTAATACAGCGCCCACACGTAGGTCCCCAGCATATGCCGAAGTCCTCCCGCTGCCTCTCCTCCGGCAGCATCCGCCTGCGCAACGCCGCGCATCTGCCACAGCAGACAAACCGCACTCAGCAAAGGCAGACACAGGCCCGGAAACGCCTTCCGAAACGATCCGTCTTTGCGGCGAAGTACGTGAATCTACCCCGCAAGACACATAACGAACACCATGCCTGCCATAATGATATGCGTCTGCAGCAGCAGTGCGCAGACCAGTCCAAACAGGAGAGGTTTCTCCTGTCTCCTGCCATGCAGCATTGCTGCGAGCACAGTGAAGATCGCAATCAGGCAATAGCTTCTTGAAATGGATGCGTAGAAATACAGAACCGCAGGACTGAATGCCAGAATGATTCTTGCCGGTATGGAAAAAGGGCTGTAAAACAGCAGGATCCATACAGCGATCGTAATAATACAGAAACTGATTGCCTTAATAAACGAGTAGGGAACTCCGGCCTTTGCAAACGGCATAAGAATATAGAACCAGAGAAACGGATGCCCCTCATAAGAAAGCTTTGAAAAAATGGAAAGCGGTCCCATATCACGGGCCAACAGCCACGCCTGCGCTTCGTCGCACCACATTTCGTGGCGGATCGTGAGGACCAGGTTCAGGATCAGGACTGCAGCAAATGCGCAGATTAAGATGGTTCTGCCCGCTTTTCCCGTTGTTTTTGCCTTTTCCATTATTGCACCTTCTGCAGAATATAATCATGCAGCCGCAGTGAAATGTACGCAAACCCGACGAACATGATGATCTGCGGCATGATCATCATCAGCAGCATGCCTGCCAAGAGCGGTAGAAGCTTGTGCCCCGGCAGCCTTTTCTTCACAAAGACAAATACCGCGATAAATCCAAAGCAGACCAGATACATCAGCCCGCCGACACCGGCTGCCTGTGCAAGATCCTGCATCAGCTGGTTGTCAAAGGGTCTCAAAATCGACGCATAATACAGCAGAAACGCGCCAAGTCCCAGGTACCCTGACCACTTCGGCGGATAGAACTCCGCGAGCGGAGCCGGCATTTTGACGGGATATCTCAGTTTCTTGAGGACGATCAGGCTCAAGAGATGTGTAACAAAACCCTGCATGATGCCAAGCAGCACCATGGAGCAGATAAACATGGTGCGGAAAAAATTCATGTTCATCATGTTCGGCGGCATGAAGGAATAGTTTTCCGGCAGCGTCTGCCCGGTCTGGGCCGCCTGCTGCGCCATCATCTGATTTACCTTATCCGTATACTGCCCCATCAGCTTCTGCATCTCGTTCAGCTCCGCCTGCAGGTTGTAGCCGAACAGGGATGCCAGCACGACACTGCTCAACAGATTCGCGACGACCGAGAGGAACAGGAGCAGCACAACGGTCTTTGTGCGGTCCTTTTTGGAATACAGGCAGCTGCCGTAAACAAGACCTATGAACGCTTCACTGATCGCATAAAAGATCGTCGAGAAAGTCCCAAACAGAAACGAAGTAATGGCCATGCAAAACAGGACCGGCAGGGAATCCTTCCATCCGTATTTCGCCGCAAAGATCACCATCGGCAGCGGAAACAGGAAGAGAAACGTCTCCTCGAATAATCCGCCCGTCTGCCTGTTCAGTAAGAGGAGCACGCCGAAGATCGCGACGATCATGGCGCCTTGTGTCAGTTTGTTAGTTTTTAATTCCATATTTCTTTCGATCCTGATTCCTGGTTCTTGATTCTTTGTTTTTCTGGTTTCCTGATTTTCTGCTTTCCGATATTTTGACCTTGATCTTCAGTTTTCCGTTTTTATGCTTTCCGATTTTTGGCCTTGATCTTCAGTTTTCTGTTTTTTGATTTGCTGTTTTCTGACTGCTACTTCCAGATCGCGTAGAGATCCACCGCCGGGATCCGCGTTCTGTAGAGCGTCGACTTTGCCTTCTCGTTGGTCGAGATATAGGCGTATTCTCCGATGACCGTAATGTCCTCCGCTTCGTACGGAATATCAATGGTCCAGACGCCCAGATATTCACCCTCATGTGTGAAAACATTGATACGCTGCTTGGTCTTCCACTCATAAGCCTGGAAGCCGGCGCTGATCGCATAGACAAAATAATCGTCCGCCGCGATCCCCTGGGAGCTGAAATTCTGCGAGTAATACTCGTCCACTTCATTGATGGAGAGCGTCTGCATCTCGTCATTCAGCACGCAGATCGAGTTTCTGCTCTCCTTATTTCTCCCGATCATGTAAAAATGATGATCCGCATATGCGATCGCCCAGATATTTGTGAGCAAGGGGAAATTCCATTCCTGCACGAAATTCAGGTCCGCATCGAGCTCCATCACTCCGCTTGGGTATTGCGAGAGCGTCCCGCCTTCTGCGATGTAGATATGCCCGTTCTCATCGCTTCTGCAGATCCCGTTGCCATGGTCAAAGGGAAGGTTTCTCACCGTCTTGACCGCTTCACCCGTTGCAAGATCATACTTGGTTAGGATCGTCTCGTAATGGGACAGATCCCCGTCATAATAGCTGTCATCGTTGATCGATGCCGCCGTGATCAGATACTGCCTGCCGTTTTCTTCAAAGACAACAGATCCTTGTGTACTGCGGAAAGTGTAGTTCTCATTAAGCGGCAGACCGGCGTCTACCGTCAGTACCTTTCTCGAGTAGGTGTTTCCGGAATGCAGGTTCATAAACTCCTGCATATTCCTGTATGTCCTGCCCATGGAGTCATGCCAGCCCAGGAATTTCCGCCCGGTGTGGGAATACATGCACGCATCCAGCTTTGCCGGGTGATCATAGACCGCATAATGATCCGGCATGAGTCCATATTCCTCGCCGTTTCCAATATAGCGCAGGATGTACATCTGCGGCTCCCAGAGAGCGTAGAGGGTAATAACCGGGGGAGCAGCTGTTGCTGCTGTCGTTGATGCTGCAGCGGTTGCTGGTTTTGCTGCTGTCGTTGATGCGCTTGCAATTGTATTCTGCAGATCCTTTATGGTTGCTTTGTCCTCAAACTCACAAACTTTTCCGTCAGGATCTGTTATCCACCCGCGGAATACATATCCGTACCGCGTGAACTGGTGAACTGGCAGCTGGACCTGGTCGGCACCCTCCGGAATTTCAACCTTGACCTCTTCTCCTTTGCCGCCGTTGGGTGTCAGAAGTATGTAAG
>JAFTFD010000385.1 GCA_017449745.1 Lachnospiraceae bacterium | reverse complement strand
CGAGAAGCTGCCCGGTTTTGAGAATTCAGTGGTTTGATGATAATCACCAGATCCCGCCAGCTTTGGAGAAAGGAAGATCTGATTTTACCGAATCCCACAAGTTTTGGAGAAAGGAAGATCTGATTTAACCGGAACCCAACAGATGCGGAGAAAGGAGAATCCGATTTTATTTTTGAATATGCTGAGAGTTAAGCAGCATTAAATCGGGTCAACAATAGATATGCAAGAGTATGAAAACAAACATCTTGAAATGCTTCGCAGCGGCCTTGCGGAATGCACGGTCCTGCTGAAAAAGAACGGTCAGTTTCCTCTTAAGAGTGCAGGAGAACTGGCGCTCTATGGAAACGGCGCCCGCCATACGGTCAAGGGCGGTACAGGTTCCGGAGAGGTCAACTCCAGATTCTTCGTCACGATCGAGGAGGGACTCGAGAAGGCAGGCTTCCGGATCACCACAGGGTCCTGGCTGGATGCATACGACAGGATCAAGTCGGAGACTAAGCAGGCTTTCCTCAAAGAGATCCGTGAGCGCGCCCGCAAAAACCACACGCTGGCTGTCCTGGAGGGAATGGGCGCCGTCATGGCGGAGCCTGAATATGAGCTGCCGCTGACCGATGCGGCTGGTGGAATGCCGCAGACGGCGGTCTATGTTCTCGCCCGTATCTCCGGGGAAGGGAGCGACCGCGACTTCGTCAAGGGGGATATTCTCCTCACAGATACAGAGATCAGGGATATCCTGGAGCTCAACCGCAGCTGCGAGCGATTCATGCTCGTGCTCAACGTGGGAGGCCCGGTCGATCTCAGCCCGGTAGCTGAGGTCGGAAATATCCTGGTCCTTTCGCAGCTCGGCGTGGAGACAGGAAGCGTGCTCGCTGACATTCTGCTCGGGAAAGCCTATCCTTCCGGCAAGCTGACCACGACCTGGACGAAGGCCCAGGATTATCCGGAGATCGGCGATTTCGGAGACCGGAATAATACGCATTATCGCGAGGGCGTTTATGTCGGTTATCGGTATTTTGACAGCGTTGGAATCGCGCCGATGTTCCCGTTTGGATACGGGCTCGGATACACGGATTTCCAGATAGAATTGCAGGACGTGACGGCATGCGGATTGGCTTGTCAAATAACAGCGGCAGATCCGGCAGAAACGGCAGCAGGCAGCGACCTGGGGTCGGCAGCATCAGGCTGCATTTCTGTACAGGTCAAAGTGAAAAACACCGGCAGCTTCCCCGGCAAGGAGACGGTCCAGATCTATATCGCACCTCCTCAGGCTGAACTGGATAAACCGCTGCGGACTTTTGCTGCCTTTGATAAGACCAGAGAACTGCAGCCGGGAGAGGAGCAGATCCTTTCTATCCCTGTCGATATCCGGAGCGCAGCTTCTTACGATGAGAAGACGGCCTCCTGGTTGCTGGAAAAGGGTGATTTTATAGTTCTTGTAACAAACGGAAATTTCTGCAAACTGAATTCTGAGGCAGAGCTTTCAGCAGAGGAGCCGCTGACGAATGGAAGATCCTCGTTTGGCGTTCCGGCAGCTGTTATGCGTTTGGATGAAACAGTGGTCCTGGAGAAACTAAATAACCTGCTCGGAAAACCCGATTTTACAGATTGGAAGCCAGAGAAGGCTCCGGAAGTCAATGTGGCAGATTACGCAAATGTGAAGGTTATCGAACTGCATGCGGTCAGTTTTGGCGGATGCGGCGGGGACAGGTTCACAGAAAACAGCGGAGACAGGTTCAGAGAAAACAAGGTGGACAGATTCATAGAAAACAACGGGGACAGCATCGATAAATGCAGTGAAGGCAAAGCAGGTGACTCTGTAGAAAGTGAGTCTGTTGATCCCGCGATCGCAGCTCTTACTGATGAGGAACTCGCCTATTTGGGCATCGGCGGCTTTAGTTCGAGTGGAGGCGCACTCAGCATTATCGGAAATGCTTCTTCCACAGTGGCCGGCGCAGCCGGTGAGATCAGCGCCCATTATCCGGGAGGGAAAAAGCTGGTCATGTCAGACGGGCCTGCCGGACTGCGTATCAGCAAGGATTTTTATAGAGACGAAAAGGGCGTTCACGCTCTTGGCTCGACGATCCCGGAGACGATCTCCGAGCTGCTGCCGAAGGTGGTGACCAAACTGATGGCGCTGACGGCGGCGAAACCCAAAAAGGGTACAGAGATCCTGCATCAGTACTGCACGGCAATACCGATCGGAACGGCTCTGGCACAGAGCTGGAATCCTGAATTTGCGGGGGCCTGCGGGGATATCGTCGGCAGCGAGATGGAGCGCTTCGGGATCCACCTGTGGCTGGCACCCGCCCGTAATAGTCACCGGTCGATCCGGTGCGGCCGCAACTTTGAGTATTTTTCCGAGGATCCGCTGATCTCCGGTATTTTTGCTGCGGCGATCACAGACGGAGTGCAGAAACATCCCGGCTGCGGAGTCACGATCAAGCATATCGCGGCGAACAATCAGGAGACCAACCGGTACCGCTCCAACAGTATCGTCTCAGAGAGAGCAATGCGCGAGAT
>JAFTFD010000384.1 GCA_017449745.1 Lachnospiraceae bacterium | reverse complement strand
GATAAATCTGTAGCGCTCCTGACCGGGATTTTCCCGGATCATCTTAGCCATGATGTCCAGGGCTTCCTGCTTTCCGCAGCATGCTATGACCCCGTCGATCGAAGCGTACTCAAAGCCGATGGGCCATGTCACATGGACATGGCTGTCTATGATGCCGGGCATGATGAACTTATCCTTAAGGTCCGTGACCTCTCCCTCATACTCCGAAAGACCGGCCTCGTCGCCCACATAGACGAACTTTCCGTCCTTCACCGCAAGGGCGGTCGCTTGCGGATTTTCCTTGTCCGATGTGAAAATTTTCGCGTTTTTGATGATCTTGTCTGCTTTCATGCTTGTCCTCCATTTCCACCATTGCTTGTTTTCATGTTTTGAAAGCGAAGAAGCCTGGCAAAACGCAGACTTCCCAGCAAATATATTATCGTTTTGCATCAAGCGAATACAAGAGGATTTGACAGATTGGCAAATCAGAAGCACCTGACCTTCTTGCATTGCTCTTACCGCCTTGATATATTACTGTAAGAAAAATATCAGCCCGGAGGTACGCTGTATGGATAATCCGTTTGGGGAAACTTTACGAAAACTGAGATTGGAAAAAGGGCTTTCACAAAAGCAGCTCGGAGATCTGCTGTTTATCGATCATTCCACCATCGCCCGCTGGGAAAGCGGCAGCCGTCTGCCGGACGCAGTGATGGTTCCGCGGCTTGCCGGATGTCTCGGCGTTGATTCCAACACGCTTTTTCGTCTTACGGCAAGCGTCGATGAAAACCCCAACATCATTATGGTGGACGACAATAAGATCACCCTTTCTCACGGTCTGAATTTATTGGAGGAAGTCATAACGAACGCTTCGATCATGGGTTTTACCAGACCTGTGGAAGCAGTTGCATACGCAAAAATAAACCGGATCGCGTTGGCGATCTTGGATATTGAATTAGGAAAGTCAAACGGACTGGATCTCTGCAGTACGCTGCTTGAAATCAATCCATGCACAAACATCGTGTTTCTGACCGCCTACCCGGACTACGGTCTCGATGCCTGGGAAACCGATGCCATCGGCTTTTTACTCAAGCCCCTGACCACGGAGGGCGTGAAAGCACAGTTAAAAAAGCTGCGATATCCGTTCTCAACAGGAGGCGCGGCATAAGTGAACGGTTGGAACGATTTTTTCTATTATTTTACCATCGGGTCGACGCTGCTGCTGAGCACGTTGGGGCTATGGTTCACCGCCATCATGCCCGGCATTGGCAGCTGGAATAAGCGCTTCTTCCGGAGCTTTTTTATCGTTCTTATTTTGAACGACTGTATTGTGCTGACCGATATTATCCTGCGCGCATATTCCGCCCCGGGCACGGTGATCCTCTTCATGCTGGTCTTAGAATGTCTGCTCCTGGCGCTGCCGCTGCCGATGATGACGGTTTTGCTGCTGCACTGCTGTGGAGAAAACATACGGGAAAGCAGGCTCCTTAAGGCTGTGCCCGGGCTGTGGGCCGTCTATTTTCTTCTGGTCATAAGCGGTCTCATAAACAACGCTTTTTTCTTCGTCACACCGGATAGACAGAGTCACCGGGGATCCTGGTATCCACTTATGCTGCTGCCGCTCATCGCCATCATCCTGCTCAACCTTATAGCTTTATTCAAGAGAAGAAAGTTATTGTCCCGCAAGGTCTACTTAAGTTTCCTCATTGCCCTGCTGCCGATCACGCTCACGATACTCGTGCAGCTATTCGTTGATGTTTTTCTTCTTATGGCAATCTGTTACGCTCTCTTTTCCCTGGCTACATACGGCTTCATTCTGACCGACCAGATTGACCGGGACAGGCGTCAGCAAAGAGAACTCTTCCTGCATGAACAGGAAATTGCCAGAAAACAGTGCCAGATTGCCAATGAACGCGCCAATGTCATGGTGCTGCAAATGCGGCCGCACTTCATTTACAACACCCTGTCGAGTGTCTATTGCCTCTGCGACCAGGATCCTAAAAAAGCCCAGAATGTCCTTATGGATTTCACCGTCTACCTGCGAAAGAACTTTACCTCAATAGCAAGTACCGATCCGATTCCATTTTCCTCTGAATTGGAACATACGCGCGCGTACCTCGCCGTAGAGCAGGCTCAGTATGAGGACTCCCTTACTGTTGAATACGACACGCCGCATACCTTATTCCGTGTCCCGGCGCTGACCCTGCAGCCCATCGTTGAAAACTCCGTCAAGCACGGCAGGGATCCCAATGCCGATCCCCTTCACATATTTATCCAAACACGGGAAACAGATTCCGGCAGCGAGATCATCGTTATGGACAACGGCAGGGGGTTTGATCCCGATGAAACAGCGATCCCGGGTATTGCGCTTGAAAACATCCGGCAGAGGCTTGAAATGATGTGCGATGGGAGTATGACTATAAAACCCCGTGAAGGCGGCGGGACGGTGGTGACGGTTACGATCCCGGACAGCACCGAACGAAACATTGATTCTTAAGCGGCACTATGCGTAATATACAGCTTTCTTCATTCTACAGATTTTATCTCATCCCGCAGGTCCTGTTTGAGAGAGTAGGTGTCAAACGCCGCTTCCTCGGGAAGATTTATATATATATTGGTGATTTTGTCCACCTTTGATATTCCCTCCCGTACAGACACATCAAAAACATGACCCCCTTTTGATCTGTCTTCGGAAAGAAAGTGGAGATGCCATCCCGGCATATTGATCCCGTCCATATAGTCCGGGAAATATACGCCAATTAGTGACCCTCTTATATTCTCAAAAATAAACGCTTTCTGTGTCTTGCCAAGCATCTCCTTCAGCGTGACATGGTGTGATCTGTATGGAGCCTCAGATCTGGCATCCACCTTTTCAAACACTCCGTCGATCCTCACGACATGCATGCTGTTAAGGCCAAACCTCTCCTCTATCTTCCTTGTCAGCTCCTCTCGGACAGACTTGATATCCTGCATATCCTTAAGTTCAAACTCCTGTTCCCCGTAAAGCTTTGCTACAGCCGCAAAAGGAACTCCCGTCTCCTGCGGGACCAAAGTCACATTTCCTTCCTGATCCGCCCTGTAGCAATGCCCGTCCATTAGAATCATTTCACCATTGACATCTTCAAAGGTTCCAAGTCCTGTGTCCCCTTCTCTAAGAAGCTCTTCCACGGTGATCACAGCTTTGCTGTATCCTAATGCAAGTGCCTGCAACGTTGATACCTGATACATCTTATTCTGCATACATCCGTTCCTCCTCTTCAACTTCTCCTCTAAATAACGCTATTCTATTGTCTGACTAGTCCGTCCGGATGCTGATACCGTAACTCGCCAAAATACGTCTCGAACGGTATCATGCTCCTATCTATCTCTCATTTTCTTCCGATAAATGTACTATTCATAAAGGCCTCCATCTGTATGGATTATATCTGACAATCCATATAAAGTCGATACCATGTCCCCAAATCACGTAAAAAAGCACCTATCATAGTATTTCTACTCCCAAAAAGAAAGCCTCATATCACACTGGAAAACATCCGGCAAAGGCTTGAAATGATGTGCAGCGGGAGTATGACGATAAAACCCCGGGAAGGCGGCGTAACCGTGGTGACGGTTACGATCCCGGACAGTAACGAGCAAAAGAAAGACCCCCGGAAATCTGACTTTCTGAAGGTCTTTTAGATATTAGCGTTTTGCTGCCGTTATTTGATCGCCTTATAAGCCGCAACACGCTTTGCCACGTTGTCCTTAATATTGTTGTAATAATATGTGTAGTCACTGTCGTGGCGGCCATCCGGTCCGAAGAACTCGGCGGCGACCTTGGCAGATTCCTCGTCCATCGGAGCAACTTTGGCGTTCGTAACAACCACGCCGCGGGCGAGGTTGATCTGCGCATCTGCGCCGACATCCCCGATCTCTGGCTCGCCGGTCTTCTCATTCGCCACGAGAGAACCCAGATTCATGCTCGCCGGGGCGTAGCTTTCGTCCAGCTTCCAGTTGAGGGGGTTAATGCTCATCGTGCCGGGAAGCACGACAACGTTGACGGCGTTCGTCTCCACGTTCTTAGGCCCCTCGGTATTCCAGGCGACGATAACGCCTGTGTCGGTCTCGCCGGTGGCGAACTTCAGGTGTGGGTTAGACGCAAGGTAGTCCTTTGTGACGGAGTAGCCAATAGGGTAGGCCGCAACCATGCGATCAAGGTACTCGGAATGATCCTTGAAGTAAGTGCTCAGCAGCAGTAAAACCATGGCCGAACCCTGGCTATGCCCCGCGATGATGAAGGGACGACCGCTGTTGCAATTCTCAAAGTAGTAATCCAGCGCAGCGGTCACATCGTCATAGGGCATACCCTTAAGCGCCGCGTTGACATCCCCCGTCTTCTTGCTGATCTCCCCGCCATACTTCAAGCCAGCCTGGCGATAGTACGGTACAAAAACATTGGTGGAGTCCTCGAACGTGGATGCGTGTGCCATGTACTCTGCCGCCGCGCCCTGCAGCATCTCGGCGTTATCGAGCGTCGCGAAATCGGGAGCACCTTCCTCAAAGCTCCCCATGATGTACTCTGTTGCGTAAACGTAGAATGTATCTACGTCCCTGGTAATCTCTGGAAGCTTGTACCAGCTTTCCTTTTTGGAATAATCAGTTGCATTCTTTGCCATTATTTCATCCTCCTTGTTTTTCATTTTCAGTATTCTAAAGGCGAGAAATACCTACGCCTTGTAGACTTCTTCGCCGTCCACGATAGTGGCAATAATATTTGCCTGTGCAACCTTCTCAATATCATCATGCAGGAAATCGCAGTCAAACACCGTCATATTCGCAAGTTTGCCGAACTCGATGGAGCCCATGCGGTTCTCCTGACGCCATGCGCGGGCGACGTTGATGGTCATAGCGCGCAGAGCCTGCTCACGGGTGATTGCCTCGCCTGTATTGCTCCGGGTACCTACTTCGCCAAATACTCCGGACGGCAATGTTCTCTTTTCCGCCGTGTAGACGCTGAGTTTGATATCCATCATCGGAGAAAGCGGATAGTCCGTATGGAAGACCACATTCGCGCCCGCATCGTAGAAGGACTTGATGGGGTAAGCCTGATCCGCAAGCTCCCGGCCGACATACGCCGCTTCCATTTCAAAGCCGCCCGGAACCTTCGGTGACCAAAGCGGCGGAACTGCGGGAATAGAGCCGGTTTCCGCCATGCGGCGAATATCCTCATCCGCAACGAATTGCAGATGCGCGAAGACGTTCCTCTGATTCAGGTCGCCGGTGATCTTTTCCGCGTTCTCAATGCAGTCCAGCATGAAGTGCGTCGCGCCGTTTCCAATAGAGTGCACATGGACGGCAAGACCCTCCTTATCCGCTTCTGTAATCAGCTCCACCATCTTGTCATGATCGTTGTATCGCTCCAGACCGTGATAGCCGGGCTGATCGGCATAATCCTCAAGCTGCCAACCCGTGTGCGCTTCGATCACACCGTCCAGGAAAGTTTTGACACCGATGACATGGAAGTACTCGCTGCTGTACTTTGCACGCTCCGCGGCAACGCGGGCAATCTCGGCCTTCGGATTTTCAGTATTCTCAGGTACCAACAGGTAAGCATAGGTGCGCAGCTTCAGTCTGCCTTCCTGTGCCAGCTCATAGTACGCCTCTTTCGACAGCGGCGTGTTCAACTCTACGCCGGCGTCAGCGGCGGCGGTATAGCCGTTTTTGAATGCAATATCCTGCCATGCCAAAAGGAGCCTTTTCGCATCTTCTACCGATGTAGCCAGCTTCGGCATAAGTTTTATCACCGGCTCTTCACAGATGTAGCCGTCCGGCTCGCCGCTTTCGTCCACATGTACCATATCGGGACCCATCTTCTTTGCATATTCTTTATCTATACCCGCCCATTCCAGTGCCTTGGTGTTGAGCAGCATGGAATGTCCGCCGCCGGTGATCATAATCAGCCGCTTGTCCTGGCAGATCTCGTCGAGATACGCCTTGGTGACATGTTCATCATTTTCATTCCACCCTGCGGCCACGTAGATTTCGCGCTCCGGGTTCTTTTCCATGTATTCCTTAATGATCTCGCGGTATTTAGCATAGTCGGTTCCGACAATCTGCGAAAGATTCGCCTGCCCGATGGCGCGGTCCCCGGCCATATAGCCGTGGCAGTGGGCCTCAAGGAAGCCGGGATAGATAAAGTTCTCCCCGTAGTCCAACACCTTAGCGTCAGCGCCGGCAAGCTTCTTCGCCTCCTCCGCGCTGCCAATATAGGCAAACACGCCGTTTTTCACAAGCGCCGCTTTTGCGGCAGGCCTCTTTTCATCCATAGTAATGATGTTGCCAAGAATAAGTGTTTGTTGCATAATTTTTCTCCTTCCTGCCATTGAAGTACACTTCATCAGGGCATATAATATTTGTTCAGGAAATAGGTTCTGTCCCAATCCACGATCTTTAAGTCGGATTCCTTTTCCGGATGGATGTCGAACTCGTCGAGAACCATAACTTCTTTGTTCTTCAAGTCGTAGAGCGGCCACTCATGAGCCTTCCCGTCCGGAGAAATATCCGCGGTAAGCGATGGGTTTCCGGTCTTCGCGAACTCGACCCACATTTTACGAATGGTCTTCCCAAATGCCTCATCGTATCTTCTTCCCGTAAGATCCGTCAGTTCAGGATGTGCGAGCACCGTTGAAACCTCTGTCGCGTGCCCGGCTTTCATTAATGGTACAGAGGATTCAACTCTGTACAGATAGGTGTACGATTTGCAGCCGTCCTTTGCAAGCTCCTCCGCTACTCTGATCTGAGATGTGATAAACAGCATCTGTCCGAACAGGCAGCTGTAAGGCTCGTAATTATCTTCCGTAAAACTCCGGCAGTAGCTCTCGACCAGCTCTTTCTCATCATTGGTCAGTCTGGACAGAAGCTCCTCCTTTCGCTGCCTGCCCCATTCAATAAAGCCTTCCTCCCCGGTGGCAGCCACAAAGGTATTGAATTCATCCCTGTTGCAGCCGTGAAGAAACTCGATGCCCTTTGCCGCGCCGTTCGCATAGGCACCGATCGTCTCCTCTGGCAGATATTTCCCGTCTCTCTCCGGAAATGTGCGTATTCCGAGCACCTGATAGAGTCCAAACAGGTTTCCCGCCGTATTAGCAAGCTCCTCGGCACCTATCTTCATAAGATCGGCGGCGGTCTTACAGCCTAACTCCTCCATCACCTGGTCTGTACAGCGAATAGCCTGTTCCGGAGATCTCGTTTGCATATGTGAACCGCTTTGTGCGATAACTCGCTTGAAATATGCGTGCGATCCTTCGATCAGCGGAAGCAGGACACAGCTCGCACCGCCGGCGGATTCGCCCCAGATCGTCACGTTTTCGGGATCGCCGCCGAAGCCCGCAATGTTTTCATGCACCCACTTAAGCGCCATCATCTGATCCAGGAGACCCAGGTTCTGAGAATCCGGGAAGTCCGCTCCGTCTGCCAGGTGGGACAGATGGAAGAAGCCGAAGATGCCAACCCTGTACGCGATGGTAACGAGAATAATGTCCGGATTCTCCGCAACGAAGTTGTGTCCCTCATAATTCGGATCAGCAGTCCCGCCTGACTCAAAGGCACCGCCGTAGATCCACACCATGACCGGTTTCTTTTCCGCAGACGCATCATCCGCCTTCCAAATATTCAGATACAGGCAATCTTCGCCCTGAACGTATTTGGCCGCAGGGTCGCCCATTGGCTGACAGGAGGTTTTCCCGTTGTAATACGCCTCGTACACCCCTTCGTCCGAAGCATAGCTCACTGGTGCCTTCCAGCGCAGATTTCCGATGGGCTGTCTGCTGACGAACGGGATGCCCTTATATGCTGCGATGCCGTCTGTCCTTTTGCCAACGAAGGTACCGTTGACACATCTGACCGCCAGCGTTTTGTCATAATTTTCGTCGGTGATCCGTTTGTTCTCTCCATACAAAGCTTTTAAACTCATGTCTTCTGATTCACTCATTTTAACGCCCTCCTTTAACTTCTTATTTTTTCAATGAAATTCAATATCCTATGCTTTGTAGACTTCTTCGCCGTCAACAAGAGTAGCAATAATATTTGCCTGTGCAACCTTCTCAATATCATCATGCAGGAAATCGCAGTCAAACACCGTCATATTGGCGAGCTTGCCGAACTCGATGGATCCCATGCGATTCTCCTGACGCCACTGACGAGCTACATTGATGGTCATGGCCCGCAGGGATTGTTCGCGGTTGATACTTTCCTTGATATTGCGCCGTGTATCTCCTCTCATCACCGACTCGGGAAATCCGCGTTTTTCAGCTGTGTAAATACTTAATCTTATATCCATCATTGGAGATACAGGATAGTCCGAATGGAAAACAACATTTGCGCCTGCATCATAGAATGACTTGATGGGATAAGCTTCATCTGCCAATTCCTTTCCTACATACGCAACCTCCTGCTCATAACCGTTGGGAACTTTTGCGCACCAAAGCGGCGGAACCGCGGGTATTGAGCCCGTTTCTGCCATACGTTTAATATCCTCGTCAGTAACGAAATGCAGGTGTGCAAGTACGTTGCGCTGATCCAGGTCATTCGTTATCTTTTCTGCATCTTCAATACAGTCAAGCATGAAGTGAGTTGCACCACCGCCCTCGGAATGAACGTGCACAGAAAGACCCTCG
Organism: Lachnospiraceae bacterium; assembly: GCA_017449745.1. Classification (GTDB taxonomy): domain Bacteria; phylum Bacillota; class Clostridia; order Lachnospirales; family Lachnospiraceae; genus CAG-791. The sequence continues at coordinate 2,105 of JAFTFD010000384.1, read as the reverse complement.
GCATCTGCCGCTGTTATCAGTTCTACCATCTTGTCATGGTCGTTGAAGCGTTCTATGCCGTGATATCCCGGCTGATCGAGATAATCCTGATTCTGCCATGCTGTATGTGCCTCTGTTACACCGTCAAGGAATGCCTTAACTCCGACAACGTAAAAGTGTTCGCTGCTTAATTTTGCTCTTTTCTCTGCGATACGGGCTATCTCCGCCTTAGGATCTTCAGGATGATCAGGAACCATCAGATATGCATAAGTTCGAAGCTTCAGCTTACCCTCCTGCTCCAACTCATTATATGCCTCGGGAGATTGCGGATAGATAGCCTCCGCGCCTGCATCGGAAACGGCGGTAAATCCATTTTTGAAAGCCATATCCTGCCATGCAAGCAAATAATTTTTTGCATCCTCAAATGAAGTAGGAATCTTAGGCAGGATCTCCAGGAAAGGATGTTCGCAGATGTAGCCATCGGGTTCGCCTTTCTCGTCAACATGTACCAGCTCAGGGCCGAACTTCTCAGCGAATTCTCTGTCAACGCCTGCCCATTCCATAGCCCTTGTATTGAACAAACCGGAATGTCCGCCGCCTGTCTGCATTATCAGGGGCTTATCAGAGCATATCTCGTCCAGATACGTCTTGGAGACATATTCATCATTTTCTATCCAACCTGCGGCCTTATAGAATTCCATCTCCGGATTTTTTTCTATAAATTCTTTGATGACCTCGCGGTATTTTTTATAATCAGTCACAAAAAACTGCGAAAGATTAGCCTGACCAACGGCACTGTCGCCTGCAAAATGACCGTGACAATGCGATTCCAGGAAGCCTGGATAGATGAAGTTCTCGCCGTAGTCCAACACCTTAGCGTCAGCGCCGGCAAGCCTCTTCGCCTCCACCGCGCTGCCGATATAGGCGAACACGCCGTCTTTTACAAGTGCCGCTTTTGCGGCAGGTCTCTTTTCATCCATGGTAATGATATTGCCAAGAATAAGTGTTTGTTGCATGGTTTTCCTCCTTAAAATTTAGAATTCGGAACGCGAAATTCCTCCTACTGCTCTACAAATTAACCCAATTATTCCATCTTCCCCCAGCCCATTCAAGGGGGTCTTCCAGAATGTCAGACCCCTATTTTTCCTGTATGATTGATTTTGGAAATGGGGCGGGTTATGATTGAAAGAATGAATACTCTGTTTGCGGATACATTGAAAAAACTGAGGATAGAAAGAGGGCTTTCGCAGGTTCAGCTGGGAAAGCAAATGTTTGTCAACGGTTCCACGATCACTCGATGGGAAAACGGCAGTCGTCTGCCGGATGCTGCCATGATCACCCGCCTTGCCACGGTTTTGGAGACGGATGTCGGTACGCTCCTCTCCGCCGCGGCTGACAGCGATGAATCACAGATCATTATCATGGTGGATGACAACAAAGCTGTCCTCTCTGACAGCATACTCGTTCTGGAAAAGGTCGTGCCAAGCGCCACGATCATGGGCTTTAACGGACCTAAGAAGACGATCGAATACGCGAAGGCAAACCGTGTCGACCTGGCGTTGTTGGATATCGAGTTGGGCAAGTCAAGCGGTCTTGACTTATGCCGTGCTCTGCTTGAGATCAATCCCTGCACCAGGGTGGTCTATCTGACCGCATATCCCGACTATTCCCTCGACGCATGGGACACCGGCGCCTGCGGCTTCATGGTCAAGCCGCTGACCCCGGAGAGTGTCCGTGGACAGCTTAAAATGCTGCGTTTTCCGTCGGTGGCGAATCATCCGCTCTCTGAGGGAGACGTGGACGAATGAACAGTTGGTTTGATTCATTTACCTTCTCCATATCCGGCGCAGCACTGCTTTTAAGCGCAATGGGGCTGTGGTTTACTGCCATTATTCCCGGGATCGACCGCTGGAGCAAACGCTTTTTCATGTGCTATTTTACTATTTTTACGCTGAGCTGCCTGTCCGGTGTTGCCGAATTAGTCTTCCAGCATTATATTGTTCCGCAACCGGTATTTGTTTTCATGTTGCTCTTAGAATCCCTGCTGATCACGCTTCCACAGCTTTTTCTGACGGTTTTTCTGCTGCACTACTGTGATGATAACATACGGTCAAGTAAGCTCTTTC
>JAFTFD010000383.1 GCA_017449745.1 Lachnospiraceae bacterium | reverse complement strand
GAACAGCGCCGGGATCATCTTAAAATAGGCTGTCGGTCCATAGAGCACGGCGGACCAGAGCACCGGAACGGCAAATCCGAGGAGGTACCCCAGGATACACCAGCCTGTTCTTTCGAGTATTTTTTTTAGAAGCTGAGCCGAGTTTCCCTCGATCCAGGTGTAAAACCACACCGCCAGGATCAGTGCTGCCTCTGCCAGATTGGAAAGGCGCACCCCGACGTTCATTCCAAGGCAGATGCCTGCCAGGATCAGGAAGAGCGTCTCCCGTTTCCCCTGCCCTTTTTCGGCGCTTTCGGCGAATCCCAGTAAAAACAGGCATCCGGCCGTCAGCAGGAAATAGGTCAGGTAGTTATACAGGATCGCCGCCGGGCACCAGCACAGCGCAATCGCGATCCACTCCCCCAAAAAGGCCGCTCCGGCAGAAAATCGTCTTTTCAGCACATAATATGCCATCAGGGCCGTCAGGCTGATGAGGAGGCTGCACAGCAGGTTCATGCCCGCCATCGTCCGCCCCAGGGGCAGTTTCATCAGCAGCGTTCCCAGCTTATTGGCCAGGAAAGTCGCATAGAACCAGGTCGTTCCCGAACCGTCCAGGTACCTGAAATTGGCGAGACTGTAGGTGGTATCCATCACCGTCACGCCCTGCCGGATACTGACGAGCGGCCAGAGCAGCAGCACCAGCGGAAAGAGGATGTGCCGGACGGCAGCGCCTGCCTTATTCAGTTGATCGCTGTTTTTGTTCATAGAGTAATTATATGAGTCTTATTGAAACGTCCTGTCTGCCGCTTTGATCCAGGCTGCCGCCCGCGTTTTCCCAAGGCGCTTCTGGACCACGGAAAAGAGCTTTGCGCGAAGCCAATCGATGCACAGGCAGATCGCATACAGGAGCAGGCCGCGCACCAGGGCCTCCATAAGAAATCCTATAGGGTTTTCCGAAAAAGCCCCACCTGTCAGGGCTGCCATCCAGGATGGCCAGCTGCTGCGCACGTTCAGGTGCTCATGCAGCAGATAGACGCCGAAGGTGCACGGAGCGATTCCCCGGATGATCCCGGCGATCTTTCCCTCCGGGACCCTGAGATCCGCGAAGGCCAGGAACAGGCCGACAGCTCCTGTGTAGCACAGGAGAAAATTGTAGTGAAACGGGACGCCTGCATAGTAAGCAAAGCGGCCGGTCTTTCCATGGATCATGTGCAGCAGAACGTGAAGGATGAAGATCAAAATACAGCTCACTGCATAAATAGCAAGCGCTCTTCCTTTCCCATTTCTCCTTCCGGACTCTCCTCTTCGAAACAGCTTTCCAGAGAGCAGGCCTTCTTCCTCCCGTCCGAACAGGCGGATATAGGCGCCTGTTAGGTACAGGCAGAGAAACCAGAGGACATCGTAGCCCGCCTTGTCCATGACGAACTGCACCGGGGAGACGCTTTTCAGGAAACAGAAGAAAAACAGGACGCTCAGCAGCACGTACCGGAGCTGTTTTTCCGTAAAGTGCTTTAAGGCTGCACTAAGAAGCGGCGTAAACAAATACATGTAAACGTAGGCTGTCGCGAACCAGTAGTGCTCTGTGGAGATCGGGAAGAGGTATCCGCTTAGCTCCCAGGCGCCGAAAGCGCCGCCAGGCGCATCGGGACGAATGCCTGCGATCCCCAGAATGACGGGGATCAGGAGGGAATAGAAAAGGATCTGCGCCAGCAGCTGCAGGAGCCTCGATACCTTAAAGTTTGATTTGCAGAGGAAATACCCGCTGATCAGGACATAGACGTTGACGGCGACGATGCAGAAAGATTCCAGGAACCCGCCGGCAAGGCGCACCCCTGTCATCTCCAGCTGCGTCCCCGCAAGGCTCCCTGTCCTTGAGATGTAATGCAGCAGGATCACCATATACATACTCAGGACGCGCAGCAGTTCAAAGTTGGCCTGCCGGCCTCTGTATTCTGTTTTTCTGTCCTCTGTTCTGTCCATAATGTTTTTTTATTTCAACGGCTGCATCATACTCTGATCCTGCCGCCGGAAGACAAATCCCTCACTCCGCAGGGTTCTGCGTCGGGACGACCTTCCCGTCCTGCACCTTGTAGACCATATCGCATTTTTCGATCGTCTCCAGGCGGTGGGCGATGATGATCAATGTCTTTTTGCCGTGCAGGCGGTTGATGGAATCCATGATCGCCGCCTCGGTCTCGTTATCCAGGGCGGATGTCGCCTCGTCGAGCACCAGGACCTCCGGGTCCTCAAAGAGGGCTCTCGCGATACCGATCCTCTGCCTCTGCCCGCCGGAGAAGCGGATGCCGTGCTGTCCGATCTTTGTATCCAGTCCTTCCGGAAGCGAACGCACATGCTCGTCGAGCTGGGCTTCCCTTAACGCTCTCCAGACCTTGTCATCGTCGATCTGGTCATCCGGCACGCCGAAGGCGACATTTTTGCGGATCGTTGTGTCCAGCATATAGATGGACTGGGGAATATAACCGATATTTTTCAGCCATCCGGGATAATTGTCCCGTACGTTTACGCCGTCCGCCATAACGACGCCGTTCTCCGTGTGCAGGAGTCCCAGCATGATGTCGACCAGGGTCGTTTTTCCTCCGCCCGAGGCGCCCACGATACCGATCGATTTTCCGACCGGAAACTCCACCGAGGCATCCTTGAAAATATAGACGTCGGAGTTCGGGTACCGGTAGTCGATATGCTCCATCCGGATCGATCTTGTCACGGGGAGCTTCTCGACCTGCTCTGCCGGCGGATAATCCTCCACCCTGTAGGAAATACCCTCGGTATTGATCTCCTCCCGTAGATTGTCGCTGACATTGTTGAGGAACGGCTGGAAATAGGATATGTTCGTCAGATAGTTGTTGATCCTGTTTGCGGAAGGCAGGAGCCTGGCCGCCGCGAGGCCGAAGACGCCGATCTGGGGGACCAGCGCAGTGATATTTCCCATTCCGGAGAGGATCTCGTACATCATGTAGAAGACGAGGCCCGTCACGCAGATCCACTCGATGAGGAGCCTTGGCGTTGCGGAATACAGGGTATATTTCTGCACGGCGTTGACGTAGCCGTTGCCGCACTTGGAATACTCGCTGATAAAATAGTTCTCTTTTCCGGCGATTTTGATCTCCTTGACCGCATCCACGGATTCCGAGATCCATTTAAAGAGTCCCGCGTAGAAATCCTGGTTGTCCTTTCCGGCCTTTAACATGACCGGCTTTAAGAACTTCTTGATGATCAGGAGCACTGCGATCAGCAGCACTGCGATCGTAATGATCATTTTCGCGTCGACAGCCAGCAGTACCAGGGAGAGGATGGCAAAGACAATGATCTCGCTGGTCAGCTGCAGGATATTCAGGATCAGGGCATAGACGTTGTTGATGTCCGACGTGATATTTCGCTGGATGACGGAAGTGTTGGCATTGAGATAATACTCATACGGCCGCTTCATGAAATTGATCATCATCCGGTTGCTCGTCTCGAACTGATTGGTATAGATGAACTTAAGCAGCACGCGCTGCTCAAAATACAGATAGATGTTTTTGACCGCAAAAGCGACGACGATCATGATCATCATCGTCAGGGCAAACTGCTCGACGCTCTGCATGTGCAGCAGCCGGTAGACGTCGCCCATATGGAACTCATTGTTCGTGATCGAATCGGGGTTTACGACCGCCTCCAGGATCGGAATGATCAGCGCGATCCCGAACGCCTCGAGCACGGCTCCGATCAGCATCATGAACAGCAGCAGAACCATCTTGCTCTTCTGCTGCCGGTCCAGTAGGTGATTTAGTTTCTTGAGGGAATCGATCATCGTTTTCTTCCATGTTACTGTTCACAGTCCATAATGACAGGTGATCTTATCTGCCGTGTTTGCAAATAAGATCGTGATGCCTGTCATTTCGTCACGCTGTGAACGGCATTGGTGACGCCGCTGTGAACGGACGGGTCTTCATATTTATCCATGAAGGCATTGCCGAGATATACCTTCTCCTTTGCGCAGTGGATCGAGGAGGGCACCGTGTACACGGTCACCACCCTGTCAAACTCCGCTCCGACAAAATTGAGGATTTCCATCGGGAAGTGGGAGTCCAGCACCAGATGCTCCGGGAAGGCCTCTTCGTAGTCCAACAGGTCCCTCGGATGGGGCTTGATGACGATCTGCGCTTTTTTCCCTTCCATCGTGCCGTACTCTGCGATCATATCTTCAAAGAGGCGCCTTCGCACGGAAAGGTCCTTGCAGAGGGGCTCCGAGAGAATGAGCACGACAGGCTTTCCCGAGGCAGCGGCCTGCGACAGGCGCTTTTCCAGCTCCCCCCGGTTGGCGATGAACATCTTCGTCAGGCGCTCTTTGTCCTCCTCCGTCAGCTCCTGTACCAGCTCCTCCCTGGACTGCTCGATCATCTTGGGCATCGGGTGATCCAGCTGGGAGAGGTCATTGACCTCCATGTCAATACAGTATTTTCCGTAGCCGTTCTGGATGAAGATCAGGCCCAGTGCAGCCATTCTGGCCTTTAACCCGAAATGTCCTTTGTTGTCCTCTCTCGCCGTGTCCCTGTAGCGGATGCAGTTGAGGCCATCCTCCACCGCGTGATAGCGGATCTTCTTATAAGAAAGATAATAGCCGATCGGATCGGAGTCACAGAAGACATAGATATCTTCGTACTCCTTAAAATCCACGGGAACAAACGGCTCTTCCAGTTCTCCCAGCCTTCTGCAGAACTTCATTCTGTTCAGCATATTGCGGAAAAGAGAGCCCGTATTCTCCTTTAACGGCATGAGCTCGGGAAAACAGGTAAAGTCCTTCTCGTCGAACTCCACGACCTCCTCGAAGATCCCGCTCCCTGCAGCTCTTTCCTTGAGTCCTGCAAAATTATTGGACATTTTTGAGAGGACCAGCGTCGCTTCCGGCTTATTTATTTTTCCGCTTCCGGCTTCTTTCCGGCGCAGTAACGCCAGTTCCTTCAGGCACGCCACATAGACGTGATAGAAGGTATGGCAAACGTAAATTCGTTTTTTCATAGTCCTAATAAATATATCACAACCGGCCGTGATGCGACAGTGCCCGGCGCCCTGTCAGCTCCCCTCAAAGATACTCGGGGCCGAAGCTCTCCGGCAGGAGTTCCTTAAGGGCATAGACCTTGTAGTCCTCTTCCGACCTGGCAAGAATGACGCGGAACTCACCCGGATCCGCAAACTCCCTCAGTGCCTGGCGGCAGATCCCGCAGGGGCTGGGATAGGGGGTTGTCTTAAGCTCCTCTTCATCCGCGCTCTCCGGCCCGGAGACGATCGCAATGGTGCTGAATCTGTGGTAACCTTCCGCGACGGCTGTAAACAAAGCTGTGCGCTCCGCGCAGTTCGTAGCACCAAAGCTGGCATTCTCTATGTTGCAGCCGCGGAATACTGTGCCGTCCTGTGCCTCCAGAGCGGCTCCGACCGTATAATGGGAATAAGGCGTGTAGGCGCGCTGCCGCGCCTTTAAGGCCTCCCGAATCAGCTGTCTGTCTTTCTTTGTCCTGTTATCCATCTGCTGCCCCTTTGTGTTTTAAGACTGACATCCCTGTATTTTTACTGAGCCTGCTTGTTTTTCTGTTTCTCCTGCGCCTCTGCGACCTTGATCATGATGGCGCACTCCATGCGCTTGCGGAAGACTTCACAGCCATACTCATAGGTGCCGTGGATATCGCCCGTCGCGTGATAGGCGTTGGCCGCACATCCGCCGGAACAGTAAAGTCTCGCCCAGCAGTTGTCGCAGTCCGGACGCGCATAGACGTTGCACAGCTTGAACTCATCCCGGAGCTCCGTATTCGTGACGCCGTTCCAGACGTCGCCGAGCTTGTAATCCGGATCGCCGACGAACTGGTGGCAGGGGTACAGATCGCCCCATGCTGTCACAGCCATGTATTCCGTTCCGGAACCGCAGCCCGAGATCCTCTTGTATATGCAGGGACCGTGCTCCAGGTTGATCATGTAGTGATAGAAAGTGATCGGCTTTCCCTCCCGCTCCCTGCGCAGCATATCCCTGGCCAGGATCTCATACTGCTCCAGCAGGATCGGCAGGTCTTCCTTTGTCAGGGCGCTCGGGCTGGACGGGTCCGTCACGACCGGCTCCATGGACAGCTCCGTAAAGCCGAGGTCGTCCGCCATGTGGAAAATATCATTCGTAAAGTCCGGATTAAAGTGCGTAAAGGTGCCGCGCATATAGTAGCTGCGGTTGTACTCGTTCGGATTGTTCAGGCGGGCCTCCGCGAATTTCTGGAACTTGGGCACGATCGTGTCGTAGCTCCCTCTGCCCTTACTGTCCACCCGGAAGCGGTCATTGACCTCTTTTCTGCCGTCCAGGGAAAGAACCACGTTATAGCACTCCCTGTTCGCCCACTCGATCACCTCATCCGTCACGCCGACTCCGTTGGTGGTCAGCGTAAAGCGGAAGTTCTTCTTTTTCTCTTTTTCGATGCTCCTCGCGTAAGCGACCAGCTCCTTGCAGACCTCGAAATTCATCAGCGGCTCTCCGCCGAAAAAGTCCACTTCGAGATTTCTGCGAAAGCCCGAGTTTTCCACGAGGAAGTCCAGCGCACGTTTGCCGGTCTCAAAGTCCATAAGTCCCGATTTCCCGTGGAATTTTCCCTGGGAAGCGAAGCAGTAAGAACAGTTCAGGTTGCAGGTATGCGCGACGAGCAGGCAGAGCGCCTTGACTACGTTGGAGCGGTTTTTAAGGTCAAAGGCCTTGTCGGCAAAGACATCCTCCGTAAAGAGCTGTCCCGCGTTTTTGAGCTCCTCGATGTCATCAAATGCATCTTCGATATCCTGGTCCGAGGCCTGTTCCTGCGTATAGCGCCCTCTTAAGATCGCCGCAGCCTCCTGCCTGGTCTTCCCCTCATCGATCAGGGCGATGGCGTCGTACGCCAGATCATCCGTCACATGAACACTTGCGCTGTTGACATCAAGAACGATGTTGTATCCGTTGAGTTTATACTGGTGAATCAAGCTGTTCTCCTACATAGTAAATAAGCCGAAACGCCTTCTGCGCTCCGGCTTATTCGATTCCATATTGTTTTCTGACTAAAGACGGCCTTTGAAAGGCGCGTCCGTATGGATGACACGATCCGATTACTGTTTCTCGCAGTCCTGGTTAGCGATGCCGCAGCTGGTCTTGCATGCGCTCTGGCAGGATGTCTGGCACTCGCCGCAGCCGCCGTTCTGTGCGCTCTCGATCATATCACGTGTATTTAAAGTCTCAATGTGCTTCATTGTTTATCCTCCGTGTCTGTCATTCAATAAACTGTGCCGCCAGGGCATCAATAATACCTCCCGACAGCTAAAAGAATATTACAGGCTGTATACCGTTTTTGTCAAGCTATTGTTAGCATTTGCGGGATGGGGGGATGGGGGACACGGGATGGGTGTGTCCCACTTCCGCTGATCACATCTGCTCGAGTATATATTGCTTCACATCTTCGAGAGAGGACTTTTCCCAGGCTTTCTCCGCCTCTTTTTCTGCCAGCGGGCAGATGATGAAGAAATCCAGCGCCTCTCCGGGAACCCTCCCGCTTCGCTTCGGATTGGCAAAATTCTCTCTCCATTTTTCTTCATCCGCATCGCGGTATTCGGCGGGATTTAAATAGATCTGCTGGCGCTTTGTCGCTGCGACGAACATTTTTGCCGCAAGCGGGGCCAGGAGCCTGTACTCTTCTTCCTGTACATTTTGGAAGATGCGGGGCAGCTCCCCTTTTACGACCTTCTCCGGACCGCGGACGATCTCAAGGCCGAAAGGCTCGAATTCATAGCGGTCTTCCGTAAATTTCAGTTTGATCAGGATCCCCTTTTCCGTGTTGAACTGCGCCCTCTGATAGTCCGTATCAAAAATAAAATTGCCGAGAGAGTAGAAAATGGCTTTATCACCGACCAGCTCGTAGTTCATGGGTACGTGCGGGTGATGGGCGACGATGATGTCCGCTCCCATCTCGAGGTACTGCAGGTACCTGTCCCTTGTATACGGCGAGGGAAGGGATGTGAATTCCTCTCCCGCATGCGCGACCAGAACGCACCAGCGGCATTTTTCTTTGATCCTGCCAATCACTTCCCTGACACTGTCAAGGTCGCTCCAGTTCAGGCACCCGGCCTTATTCTCTCCTGCGGGTTTGCATCCCCTCTGGTAGCCCACACTGAAGAGCCCGATCCCGCCGGCCTCTTCCAGGATCAGCGGTGTTTTTGCCTGCTCGAGGTCCATGCCTGCGCCAATCGTCGCTGCGCCGAATTCTTCTGCCTCCCGGAGGGTGCATTCCATTCCTGTCTCCCCGGCGTCCATGATGTGGTTGTTGCAGATGTTCCAGATGTCCGCGTGCATGCGCCGCAGCACCTTCGTCGCCCTCGGATTCATCGTGTGCATCAGCTGGACGGTCCCTGTGGTCGCCTTATTCGTGGGCTGTTCGACGAGGGGTCCCTCCACGTTTGCGATCACGTGATCGGAGGCGTGCAGAAAGTCCAGGACTTCCTGCGAGAGCAGCTCCTCATCGTCCCATTTTCCTTCCATATACCGGTCAAAGCCGATGTCCCCTGTAAATGTCAGTACGGTTTCTTTTTTCATGCTATTCCCCATGCCAAAGATTCAAAGCTAAAAATGGATTCAAGGATAGAAGCGGATCCTCAGCGCATTGCCCGGAACACCGTCCTCATCCTCGCAGAGCTCCCGGCACATATCCTCCATGGAATCCATGTAGGCCGGCATCACTTCCCTGATGCGGCTCGTGTTGTAAAAAATAATATCCCATCCCCTGCCGTATTCCGTCAGCACATCTGCAAGAGCGTCCAGGTTGGATCCGTAGTACTCCGGCAGGGCCAGGGCGTCCGCTATTTTCTCATGCAGCTCTCGCTTATTATCAATGTCTTTCAGGTCTATATAAAATACTTTCATCGTTCCTTACCACCTGTTCTTTCCGTCATCGTACAGCAGCGTAAACGTCTCGTAATGGTCGTCCGTGTAGTAGATCTTTCCATCGTTGGAATAGATGATCCTCTTCGCTCCCCGGGATCTGCGTCCGAGCGTATCGATATCGCACTCCCTGTATTTGATCTTCTTTCCCTTAGGGAGGGCGCCCTCATAGTTTCCGAAATGATCGCCGCCGATGCATTTACCCGGCGCGTACGGCTCAAGGCTCCCGCCTGGCCAGCCGAGCTCCTGTGCCTTCTTCTTGGTGATGAAATTCTGCGGCAGCTTGCCATAAGTGCGGATGTAGAGCGCGACGTCGTCTTTTTTCGTGTATACGCCATCTTCGTCGATCGCGGGCTTTTCCTGCTCCTGCTTTTTCTTTGATTCTTTTTCTGCAGAGACAGTCTCAGCGGCCTGTTTTTCTTCCTGCTGCTCTTTTCCGGCTTTAACGTTCGCTTCCGTTTCTGAGGCGGCCGCCTGCAGCTGTTCCTGCTCTGTTTCTGATGCCTCGGACTGGCTCTCCGGATGCTCCGGCTCGGATTCTGCCGCTTCAGGCCGGGTCTCCGGATGCTCTTCTTCGCCTGCTGTTTCTGGTTCGATGAGCTGCAGCTCCTCTTCTGTTTCTGCCGTCTCCGGTTCGGCGAGCTGCAGTTCCTCTTCTGCGGCTGTCGTCTCCGGTTCGGTGAGCTGCAGTTCCTCTTCTGTGGCTGCCGCTTCAGGTTCTACCAGCTGCAGTTCCTCTTCTGTGGCTGCTGCCTCTGATTCTATGAGCTGCAGTTCTTCCTGTACTGCGGGACTTCCTGCCTGCGGCGCAGAGGCGCCGGTGTTCTGTGCGCCGCATCCTGCCACCAGGAGGGCTGCAAGAAGGAGCCCTGTCAAAAGCGATCTGATTCTTCCTTTTGTCTTTTTCATATTTCTCCCATGCTTAGTCAACTGAATCTTCTCCGGCTGATAAGCCGGATTGTCTTACGAGCGCGATCGAACCGGCCGCCGCCTTATCCTGCCTGAGGGCCGCACCCCTCTTCAGCAGTTCTGTTATCTCCCCGATCTTTGATACAGTCACGATCTCCCCCGGGATCAGGACAGGTATTCCCGGCGGATATGGATAAATATACTCCGCACAGATCCTGCCGCAAAGAAGGTCCGGATCTGTTTCTAACGGGATCTCTTCCCAGGGAGCCCTCGTCGCTTCTTCGATATCCAGCGCGCTCTCTGTATTTTCAAGTTCTCCTGATCCTGTCTTCCTGGTCCCGCCCGGGCTCTCTTCCGGTCCTTCCGGTATATCTGTGTCCTGCGCCCCGGGTCCCGCCTGCTCTTTCAAGGCAGGTTTGTTTTCTGCCGATGCCAGTTTGCTTTCCGCCGATACCAGAGACTCCCCGAGATGAAGGTAAGCTTCTTCCGGATCCGCAAGGCTTGTCATCAGCAGGACATTGCCGCTGTTTTCCATCTCGCAGACGATGCCGTATTCGTCGTGCAGCAAAGATGCCAGTTCCGCGCCTGTAAGGAACTCTCTCTCCGGTCGCAGCAGGATCTTGCCTGGGTCCAGATCAAAGACGCTCTTGTTCTCCGCTTCCGTCAGCGTTCCCCGGCAGAGGACCTGAATGGCACGCAGAGCCCCGCTCTTATTATAAAATTCCCGCAGGTTCTGCTCCCATTGCCGGAAACACTCCCTGCCGTGCTCCTGAAGGAATGCAGTACACCCGTCCAGGGAGGCCATCAGAGGATAGGAAGGGGAGCTCGTCTCAAAGATATCCAGCTGCCGTTCCAATTCCTTCTCATCTGCATAGACAGCGTCCCGGCCTATATGCAGCAAGGCCGTCTGTGTGAGGGAAGGAAGTGTCTTGTGCGCACTCTGGATCACAAGATCTGCTCCCAGGTGAACGGCACTGTCCGGAAAATAGTGACTCTCTGTAATTCCCGGATCCGCTTCCTTGCCCTGACTTTCTCCTGTGTCCGGGCTTTCCCTGAATAGTCCAAGGTGTGCACCATGCGCCTCATCCACGATCAGCGCCGCTCCCGCCTCATGGCAGATCTGCGCGATCAAGCGGATATCGGATACGACGCCTTCATAGGTGGGGCTGGTCACGATCACCGCCTTTGCCGCAGGGAACTCTTTCAGCATCTTCCTGACATCTTCCGGGGATACACTGCCGAAAATATCAAAAGAAGGCAGGACCCTTGGCCAGATCCAGTGCGCCTTAAGGTGTCCCAGCTCGATGGCGTGATACACGGACTTGTGGCAGTTTCTGGCCGCTATGACCTCAGATCCGAAAGGGCACAGGCTCCTGATGGCTGCCAGGATCCCGCATGTACTGCCCCCTACGAGGAACCAGGTCCTACGGCTCCCGAACAGTCCGGCGGCGCGTTCCATCGCTTCTCTTAAGATCCCCTCCGCGTGATGCAGGTCATCCGTTCCCGGCACCTCCGTCACGTCCCAGCCATAGGGAAGCCCTTCTACCGGCATGACCTGTCTTTTATGTCCCGGCATATGGAAGGGATAATTGTCCTCATCCGCCGCATATTCAATTAGTTTCTGATGAAGAAGGCTTGCCAATCTTTTTCCTTTTCAATCGGATAGGCGGGTGATTAGCCCGCCTTCCACACCACCGTACGTACCGTTCGGTATACGGCGGTTCACAAGTTTCCACATACTTTCAGATACTGGTTAAGCATGGATGGATATCCGAGCTTGGCCAGTCTTTCTTTTGTCAGCACCGTGTTCAGCATTTCTGCCGCCCTCCACGTGCCTTTTCGACAGTTTGCCAGTTCATGCACCTGCCTTTCCTCCAGATGCAATGCCCGGAAGATGCGGTACCGGGTTCGCACCCGTCTCCACTGCTTCCAATACACCGCCCGGATTCTGTGGCGCAGCCACTTATCTGTCCGCCTCATCAGCTCCTTCATGTCCGCCAGACGGAAGTAGTTTACCCACCCTCTGACGTACTCCCGCAGTTTCTCTTCCCGCTCCGGATTGCTCCATCGGTTTCCTCTGGCCGTAAGCTCTCTGAGCCTGTTCTGCATCTTTGTCACCGACTTCGGATGAATCCTCAGCCTGCTCTTCCCTTTGTGTCGGTAAAAGCCATAGCCAAGGTATTTCACCTTGCTGATGTGCGCTACTGTCGTCTTTTCGAGGTTGACTCTCAGAAACAGTTTCCCTTCGATATACGGCACGATGTGGTCGAGTGTCCGCTGTGCGCTCTTCTTCGTCCTGCACAGGATCATGCAGTCGTCGGCGTAGCGTACAAACTTATGCCCTCGCTTTTCCAGCTCCTTATCCAGTTCATTCAGCATGACGTTTCCAAGCAGGGGGCTTAACGGGCCGCCCTGCGGCACGCCTTCCTCCGTGCATTTGAATCCGCCATCTTCCATCACTCCCGCGTTGAGGAACTTATGAATGAGTGAAATGACCCTGCCGTCTTTGACCGTTCTTCCAAGTACCTCAATGAGTTTGCTGTGGTTGACTGTATCAAAGTATGACGCCAGGTCCATACTCACGCAGTACACATATCCCTCGTCTGCGAGCTGCTGTGCCCGTTTCAGGGCATCGTGTGCCCCTCTGCCCGGTCTGAATCCGAAGCTGTTGTCAGAAAACTGCACCTCATAGAGCGGCGTCAGTTCCTGTGCGATTGCTTGCTGTACCACACGGTCTACTACCGTCGGTATTCCCAATTTCCTTGTTTTGCCTCCCTCCTTGGGTATTTCTACCCGCCGGACCGGGTTGGGCCTGTATTTCCCTTCCCTCAGCTGCTGGATGAGCTCGGACTGGTGGTCTCGCAGGTAGGGCAGAAGTTCATCCACCTGCATTCCGTCGATCCCACCGGCTCCCTTGTTCCTCTTCACCTGCAGGTATGCCTTATTCAGGTTTCCCTTCCTGATGATGAGCTCCAACAGGTTGTCCGTCCAAAAGTCTGTGATGATGTCGTCGCCGTCTGCAATCCGCTGATAGACGGACACTCCTGCTTCCCTTCCCCGTTCCGCGGGTATTTCACACAGGTAGTCTTCGATATGAAGTTGTCTGTCCTTAAACCCATCTTTGGTTGTCATGACTTGCAACATCTCCTTGTGTAGGGCCCTTTCCCACCGTCTTAAGCCGCCGGGTATTGTAATACGGCCCCTGCTGACTTCTCACGGCAAACCGTTTTCGACCGCGGCGGCGAATTTTGTATCACCTTTGCCACGTCCGTGAGATCTCCCCGGGTACTCACACGCTCTTTCACACTTATACCTGCCCCGTTTACTGCTGGCGTTCCGTGCAGTTATTGGACTTCAGCCTGTCTTGCGACCTTGTCCACGCTTCACAGCCTATCCGGGATT
>JAFTFD010000382.1 GCA_017449745.1 Lachnospiraceae bacterium | reverse complement strand
GGTGTGCGACGATCACGATCGTGCAGGTCCCCATAATAGATTCAATGGTCTCCTGGACTTCCGCCTCGCTCTGGGCATCCAGGGCACTGGTGGCTTCGTCCAGCAGGATGATTTTCGGGTTTCTCAGCAGTGCGCGGGCGATGGCAATTCGCTGGCACTGGCCGCCGCTTAAGTTTCCGCCTTCTTCGTAAACAGGCATCATCAGTCCTTCCGGATGTCTGTCCACAAGGCCTTTCAGCCCGACATTTTCAAGGGCTGTCATGACCTGGTCATAGGTGACATATTTCAGGCCGTAAACCAGGTTATCCCAGAGCGTTCCGGAGAAGAGGATAGGGCGCTGCGGAACGACCGCGATGTAGCGGCGGTAGCTGCTCTTTTCCAGCTCGTCGATGTCGATCCCGTCGATCAGGATCTGGCCGCGCTGCTTGGCATAAAGGCCCAGCAGCAGGTAGAGGAGCGTGGACTTTCCGGAGCCGGATTTGCCGATAAGTGCGGCGCTTGTTCCGGCAGGAATCTTAAAGCTGACATGATCCAGGATGGGACGGTGTCCGTCGGGATACTGGAAGGTCACATCCTTAAACTCGATCTCGCCGCGGACGGGGTAAGGCAGCTGTTCTGTGCCGTTTTTCTCAATGTCGGACTCGCGAAGAACCTCATGAATACTGTTGAGGCTGTCGAGTCCCTGTGTGATCTGGGGCATGGTATCCAGGACCTTCTGCAGGCTGTTGATCAAAGCATCAAAGAGGGAGAGGAACAGCACGACAGAGGCGACCGAGATATCACCGCGGATCGCGAGGAACACAGCGACGCATACGCAGACGATCCTGAATCCCTGCGAAGCACCGTATCCCGCGTTGTTCAGCCTGACCTGCAGCATATCCTGCTTGTTTGCGGCTGTCTGGACATCCCATACTTTGGAGAAAATAGAGTAGTACTCGGTCCTCTGCAGACCATGGGAGCGCGTCAGGCGCACCATGGAGAGCATCTCCTTAAACGAAGCGTTGGAGCTCTCGGTTTCTTTGCGCATCTGCGCTTTGCTGGCCATGATCGGCGGCATCTCGCGGATAATGATCCAGGCGGCAGCAGGCAGTGCGATAGCGTAGAATACCAGCATGACCGGGAGCTTCAGCAGGGAGACGATGATGGCAAAAATAATGTCGATCACCAGATGCAGCACAAGTGTGATCTGCTCATTGAGCAGGAGCTTTACAAACTGCACATCGGAGGCCAGCTTGGAGAGGAGCCTGCCGCTGGAATTATTATTGTAATAGCGGATCGAGACGATCTGCAGCTTCTGAATGATCGCCATCTTGAATCCGGATTCGATATGCCGCGTAAACCTCTGATAGACCCGCATATCCAGCGTCGCGCAGATCAGGTTGATGGTCAGAGCCAAAACAGATCCAAGGACGTTCAGCAGGATCGGCAGCTCGAAAAACGATTTGCAATAAGACATCGCGTCGATGATGTTGCTGGCGAATACCGGCAGCATCAGGGCACCGAGGTGCTTGATCGTCTTATTCAGGACTGTAAGCCAGAACATCCAGGGATGCTTTTTGGCAATATAGACCAGGACACCAAAGGAATTGTCACTTTCCTTGCCGCCATGTTCTTCATAGTATTCAAAGATCTCGCGCTTCAGGTCATAGCGCTTGTTGCGGCCGGGGAAGACATTGCAGATATTTTTGCCGCCCTCATAGCTGTACTCGAGGTCCATATGGTACTGGCTGAGAATGTTGTCGCGGATCTCTTCTTCCAGTCCCTGCTCGTCGAATTGTGACGTGCCTGTTTTAAGTGTGATGGGATTTCCCTCACCGGTGATCTCTATAGAAGCCTCGATCAGGCCTTTTATCGTCACGGTCAGACTCTGGCACCCTGCGTCAAAGAGACGGATCATCAGCTCTTCGCTGATCAGAAGACCGGTTATGCGGTCTTCCTCATTTTTGACTAGTCTGTGGGGAAGATTCTCCCTGATCCATTCAATTGCGCCATCAATTTCTGCACGGCCGGAGACTATCATTGTTTTCTGCATATCGATTGCTCCTATGTGGTATTGATCGGTTTCCTATTTTTATTACTGCAACAGGCCTGTTGAGACCCGGAACAGAGGTAAAAAGTACATAACAGAAGAATTATTCTGTAAATACAATAGCAGTTTAAATTTTATCACCTGTGTGGTTAAATATGTAGGGTGAAAGCGCGAAAAGAACTGCAAATGCAGGCAAAATACGAATTGTGGGAGTAGCAGAACATAGAGGCGGAAAAATAACAGAGCTGTAACAAAAACCGCAGCTGCATCCTCGCGGAAATTCGCGGAAATTAACAGCTGCGGTGTGATGGTCAAAGATAATGGCTGCTTTCAAAATGCGGGAACATTGACAGCTGCCTTCATTCTTTACATTCTTTTACATTCTATCCGTGTCTATCTTCTAGGTCATGTTGACGCTGAACGTGGCCAGAGATGTGTAGAATTCGGTATCGGAATTCCAGATTTTGCGGATGATCTGTCTGATCGTTTTCATGTTTATAACTCCTCTT
>JAFTFD010000381.1 GCA_017449745.1 Lachnospiraceae bacterium | reverse complement strand
TTCCTTCGAATGTCATTCGGTGTTGTTCCTAAAAGAGCCAGCGAGTCTATGACCTCCTCCAGTGCCCTGTCGCTCTTCATGATATAGATGGCCGCTGAGACCATATCTTCAGCCAGATGATAATCCTGCTGCGAAGGCATCAGTGCTCCTCCGGTATAAGTCCCGCTCTCCGTTTTGGAAACAAGGGCAAAAGAGGATTTCACCTCATATCCGCGGCGGATATTCTGAAGAGAAGAAGCCCCTGTCATAAGAAGCCCGAAGACCATCCCGGCTGCAGTCAGCAGCACGATCAGCTTCCACCGTTTTATGAAGGCATACAGGATGTCCCCAAGCCGAAGCTGTATACCAGTTTCACTCATAAACTACCTCTTTTTTCTGCGTGATTTTAACACTATAAGCAGCACGGCAATGATTGCAAAAATCCCGGCTATCGTAGCTATAATATATAAGATACTCCTGCCGGTGATCCGGCGTACGTTAAACTGCTGCACAGCGGCTGTGTTTTCTACAGAAAAGCCGTATCTTCTCTCATTATCTTCGCCTGCGCTGATGTAGTACTGTCTTCCCGGCACCAGGTCTGTGAACAGCTGTGCTCCGCCGGTGGATGTCCAGGTCCTGACAGGCGTCATGGACTCCCCTTCATATAATGTCATGGAAATATCGGGAAGCTGGGCATTTGTGAATACCTCAGTGACACCTATATTCATCCTGATCATGCGGTTCGAACCTGATGCACGTACGACAGCGGAGCCATCCTCCATCCGTCCGTTTGCCGAAACCGGGACCTGAATTGCATTTTCAGAGAGTACATAGTCACCGGGAGCCGTTACCTCCTGCAGGTAGTAAGTGGTATCCTTTAAAACTTCATTCAGTGTGATATATCCCCTGGAATCCGTTGTAAACATGCGGCCTTCCGGGAATGCATCGCTGTAGACCTCAAATTCCGCTCCCTCAATGCCTTTCTCAGGATACAGTTCATCCGTCAGCCTAAAGGAGATGGTTGTCCTCTCACTCTTTAAGTTATGTATTGGGGCTTCCACACTGGACTTTTTCTGCACCTGGGATTCGATGATCCCGGTCTGTCCTGCGTAGTACTGCGGAATATCTTTCTCGCGTACTATGTAATTTCCAAGGTAAAGCTCTATGCTCTCCCCGTAACCCTCTTCATCGCATATGATCGTGTCAGCTGTCTCACCTTCCCTGAATCGGAGCGTGCCGTCCGCAGTCAGGATGTCCTCTGCAGCGACGACCTCAAAAGATCCTCCTGTGATTCCCTGTCCTGTAGCGGCATCAAACATCTGGAGTCGGATGATGTTTCTGGACGGATACACTGGCACGCGCACGACAAGCGGATCCGGCCAGTCATACATCCTGTCGATATAAAACTCGGTGTTGTCCGCCTTGTCATAACCAGAAGGCTCCGTCATCTCACGAAGATAATACCTTCCCGGCCATATTTTCTCAGGAAGATAGAAAACTCCTGCCTCTGTCGTTTGAAAATCAGAATAAGAGACTCTTTCCGGATAGTAGGTGTTCAGCACCTGCAGTGCATTGTCATCACTGTAGAGCTCAAATGTGACACCTTCTTCCTTAATAATACGCTCTGTCTCTCCATCGATCACAGCTACATAGACCGCAGATTTTACGCCCTGCTCTTCCCAGCCGCCGGTCCCTTCAGAATCACCTTCCTCACCGCCGCCTCCGCCGGAAATAACAGGAACCGGATAGTCGTAATCATGGCCGCCTTTCCTTCCCTCATAGTCATCAGCGTCCCCGTGATCCTCTCTGTTGTCGTACCCGTGCTTTCCATCCTCTTCCACCCGGGCCTCCCCGATGTACTGAGGATGTTCTTCCACTATGTCCTCAAACCTGGCATACAGAAGGAAGAGCATCAGGATCAGGATCAGCGTAAATACGATGATACTCCAGAGATCCGAAAACGGCTTCCATACCTCGTCGGAGCTTCCTTCGCCTGAGCCGTCCGTTCGTCTCCCGTTCCTGTAAAAACGCTTCATCTGGAACTCTCCTCCAGCTTGCTTTCAAACTCTTCAACCGTGACAGGCTTTGAAAAATAGAATCCCTGTCCTTGCCTGCAGCCGAGCTTTTTCATCTGCGAGGCCTGCTCCATGCTTTCAATCCCTTCCACAATGATCTCCTGGTTAAGATCCTTTGCACGCTCAAAAACAGGGGCAGCAGAAATTTCTGCTTCATTCATAAAATTGCGAAGGTCAAGCTTTAACGCATCCGCACTTGTCTGTCCCGCGCCGTTTAATGCAAGATAGTTTCCATCAAACCCGTCAACGATCACCTTAAAGCCAGACTGCCGAAGATTATATTCCACCTCCAGTGTTTTCATGGAAGAGGCCTCCGAGTAGGCATTTTTTGCAATCTCTACCTCGATCCACTTCGGAGGTATTTTGTATTTTTCAAGAAGCCCCTTGAAAATCTCCGTTACATCCAGCATGGCGAGAATATCTGTCTTTGTCAGGTTGACGGAAACAGGCACGACTCTACGCCCCTCGTCGATCCATCTGCGAATCATGGCAAACACACTGTTCCAGATATACGTGTCAAGCTGCGTAATAAAACCATTTCTCTCAAGAATCGGAATAAAAACAGAGGGAGAAACAAGGCCAAGATCCGGGTGATTCCAGCGGACCAGCGCTTCTGCCCCGCAGATCGTCTTGCTGACAAGATCAAACCTCGGCTGAAGATAAAAGACAAACTCACCGTTCTGCAGTCCTGACTGGATCTTCGGCAGAATGGCCTGTTCATTCATGGATGATGTTTCGGCAGGCGCTCCGTGAATGCCGGAAACGGAATATCCGGGGTTCTTAGGGAGTCTTTCAAGAAGCGTAATGATCTGCTTCATGTTCCTGTTGGTAAGATACCTCTCCTGCTCTTCTTCAGTCGGCACAACTTCCTTATGGAAAGTGGAAAGGAAAATGCCCATTTCACGGATCATGGTATTCCAGGCAGCCTTATGAA
>JAFTFD010000380.1 GCA_017449745.1 Lachnospiraceae bacterium | reverse complement strand
TTGATATTCGTTATATTCAGGAGATGCTGGGACATAGCTCCATTAATATTACAGAGATTTATACACATGTTACAGTATCTAAACAAAGAGACATCCTTGCTAAAAAACACCCCCGAAAAGATTTTCACATATAAGTTTTATGGGCAATCCAATAATCTTATGGATTGCCCATTTTAACAAATAATGGATAATTGTTTATTGCATAATAAAAATGTAGAAAGTTGCAGACCAAAAATGTAGGTTGTTGCAAAGCAGAAATGTAGGTGATTGCAACTACATTTTGTAGGTTGTTGCAGAGCTTTCTAAGGCATCCTAGGAAAGGGAGGCGCCAGTATGATCGGCAGCCTCCGAGTCGGGTGCAAAAGATCCATTGCGGACATACTGACAATTCTATATCCTTGAAGTGTTGTGCTAATCAATACGACAAGGAGGAAAGGAGTATGACATCAATGGATCAGATCCATCGTATCAGAGATCTGTACTATGGGCAAGACAAGTCTCTGACAGAAATCGCCAGCATAGAAAAGCTTGACTGGCGCACCGTCCGCAAATATGTGGACATGGAGGACTTTAACGAGGCACCTCCCAGCCCGGATGAGGAAGAACATTCCTCAAAGCTTGACCCGTTCAAGCCGATCATTGACAAATGGCTCACAGAGGACAAGAAAGCTCCCCGCAAGCAGCGCCATACTGCTAAAAGAGTCCACAGACGCCTTAAGGACGAAGTAGAGGGTTATAACTGCTCATACCGTCTTACGGCTGTCTATGTAGCCGAGAAGAAGGCGGATCTCCGCCTTAAGCAGAAGGAAGGCTATCTACCCCTCGAGCACCATCCCGGCGAGGCACAGGCCGACTTCGGATACGCCGATTTCTATGAGAACGGCAAACTCCACCATGAAGCAAAGTACCTTGTTCTCAGCTTCCCCCATAGTAACGGCGGCTATCTCCAGCTGAACTACGGCGAAAACATGGAGTGCCTGCTGGAAGGACTGGTAACGATGTTTGAGTACATCGGCGGTGTCCCGACAGAGATCTGGTTCGACAATACCAGAACCATCGTTACTGATATCATCAAAGGTGGAGGCCGTGAGGTTACTGAACGTTTTCAGAGGTTCTGCGAGCACTACCGTTTCAAGCCGGTCTTTATGAACCCTGAATCCGGTTGGGAAAAGGGCAATGTTGAGAACAAAGTTGGATATCTGCGCCGCAATGAGCTTGTCCCGGTTCCGAGCTTTGAAGCACTGCCTGCAAAGAACAAAGAGCTTCTTGCAGCTTGTGACAAGGACATGGAGCGGGAGCACTACGATGACGAGGACGATCGTTTTATTTCCGAACTGTTTGCAGAGGATAAAGCGGCACTCCTGCCGCTTCCGACCGTTCCGTTCGACACTTCACTCTACACGACTGTCAGAACGGATAAGTATGGCAAGTTCACCCTTGATGCCGGTAAGCATCGTTATTCAGCCTCTCCTGCCTTCTGTGAGGAAACTGTGCGGCTGCATATCACTTCTGCGGAAGTGATCGTTATGGACAGTGACCTCCACGAAGTGGTCAGGCACCGCAGGCTGTATGGCGATGATCACGAAAGCATGGACTGGATCCCATATCTGCGCTATATAGCCCGTAAGCCCCGTTCCCTGAAAAACAGCGGCATCTATGACATGATGCCGGAATCCATGCGAATGTATATGGATGGGTGTGAAAGCAAGAGCCGTGGAAAGATTCTCAAGGTTCTTGCAGAACTCACTGAGCGCAGCGGATTTGAAAGCGCACTTACTACCGTTAACAAAGCTATAGAACATCAGGCAACGGATCCTGACAGCCTTATGAGCCTTTATCGGCGCACATATATGGATGTTCCACCTCTGCCGCCGATAGAGCCCTCCGAAGCGATCCCGAGGATGAAGGTTATTATGTTCCCTTCGGATCTCAGTGCTTTGGACGCCGTCCTTGCGAAGGGAGGTGCATCTAATGGCTGACCTTAAAGAATCCATCGCACTGTGCTGCAAGCAGCTTAAAATATCAGCAAACTTCGCAGAAAGGGCCATGTCCCAGGAAGGAGAGACAAACCAGGAATACCTTTACAACCTTTTGAGCAATGAAGTCACATACAGGATCGAACGGCGCAAGACCAAGCTTCTTAATACTGCCGGATTTCCAAAGATGTATACGCCTGAGCAGTTCAGAACCGATGAGATTGATTTTCCTTCCGGTGTTTCTCTGGACTCCCTGCTGGGATTGGAATTCTACCACCAAGGAGAAAACCTTATCTTTTATGGCAGTACGGGAACCGGGAAAACAATGCTGTCAACGCTGGTAGGGATTGCCGCCTGCAATGCAGACATACCGGTGAAGTTTTACCGAACTGCAGGCCTGATCAATCTCTTCTCTGAAAGCAAGGCAAGGGGAAGCCTCGCGGCACTGAAGAAAAAGCTTAACGCGGCTCAGATCCTGATACTTGATGAGTTTGGATACGTGCCTTATGACCGCACCGGAGCCCAGCTACTGTTCGACTACCTGTCCGAAATCCATGAGCAGAAATCCGTGATCCTCAACACAAATCTGGAGTTCTCACAATGGGTGAATGTTCTGTACGACGAACGGATGACCACGGCACTTATCGGACGCCTGACGCATCACGTAGAGCTCATTCTCTTCCCCGGTGGGAATAACCGTCTCAGGGAATCGAGTATCAATGAAGCATGGGGCAGGATCAATACTCAGGAGGTTGGTAACAATGGCGAGAAATAAAGTTTTCAATGTACATGATCTATATCCGGCAGACTACTGCTTTGACAGTGAGGCTTTTTACGCAGATCCCGAAGAGTATGTGTTTACACCGGATGACATAGCTTATAGCAATGCAATGGAACTCGAGCGGTATGAGCAGGAAGTTCCCATGACCTACTACGAAAAGACGCTCCTGCGCAAATGGGTTATTGCCGGGCACAGTCCGCGCGAGATGCCTCCTTCAAGGTATCTTTGTCTGACAGGCTCCGAGCCCTATGACTTCCTCGATATCCATCGCATGGATAAAGAGATACGGAAGGCCATGAGGGGCATGAATGAGGCTCAGCAGAAGACCTATCTCATGGAATACATGGGCTGGACAGATGAGGCACCCGATCAGGAAGGCACCGACTTCTTGGAGCCTACCGAATGGGAAAAGGATCACCCGTTCGAGTAAAACAAGTAACTTGATAACTGTATGTCAGCATTGGATGTGCCGGTCTTAACCGGCCGGCATAATCCTTTGCAATAACCTACAAAATGTAGGTGCAACAACCTACAAAACCGTTTTGCAACAACCTACATTTTTATTTTGCAACTTTCTGCAAAAAGGGCTTGCAAAAAACAGATAATCAAGTGTTATCCATTGAATATAGTT
>JAFTFD010000379.1 GCA_017449745.1 Lachnospiraceae bacterium | reverse complement strand
CGGATCCTTCTCGAAGCGGACCTGTTCCTCCGTAACTTCTCTGGAAATAGCGATCAGGTCGCGGACCGCCTTGCGGATCGTCGTCGGCGTGATCCCGTGCTCTTTGTTATACTCCTCCTGGATCTTTCGGCGGCGTTCTGTCTCGCCGATCGCCCGCTTCATGGAGTCTGTCATGTTATCTGCATACATGATCACGTGTCCGTCGGCATTGCGGGCGGCACGTCCGATCGTCTGTATGAGGGAGGTCTCCGAGCGCAGGAACCCCTCCTTGTCCGCATCCAGGATCGCGACCAGGGCGATCTCCGGGATATCAAGACCTTCTCTTAAGAGGTTGATACCGACCAGAACGTCAAACACGTCAAGACGCATGTCGCGGATGATCTCCGCGCGCTCCAGGGTGTCAATATCGGAATGCAGGTATTTGACCCGTATCCCGTTCTGAGCGAGATAATCCGTCAGGTCCTCTGCCATCTTTTTGGTGAGGGTGGTGATCAGGACCTTGTTTTTGCGGCTGACTTCTGCGCGGATCTCTCCGATGAGATCGTCGATCTGTCCTTCCACGGGGCGCACGTCGACCTTCGGATCGAGCAGTCCTGTGGGACGGATCACCTGTTCCGTGCGCATCAGCTCGTGCTGCTCTTCATAGGATCCCGGGGTTGCGGACACGAACATCATCTGGTCGATCTTCTGCTCGAATTCGCCGAAGTTGAGCGGGCGGTTGTCCAGCGCGGAGGGCAGGCGGAACCCGTAGTCGACCAGCGTCTGTTTGCGGTTCCTGTCCCCGTGGTACATGGCGCCGATCTGCGGGATCGTCATGTGAGACTCATCTACGATGATCAGATAGTCGTCCGGGAAGAAATCCATCAGGGTAAGAGGCTCAGCCCCGGGCGGCATGAAATTCAGGTGTCTCGAGTAGTTCTCGATGCCAGAGCAGAAGCCAGTCTCGCGCATCATTTCCACGTCAAAATTGGTGCGCTCCGCGATGCGCTGGGCCTCGATGAGCTTGTCCTCTCCCTTGAACCAGGCGACACGCTCCTCCAGCTCTTTTTCGATATTTTCACAGGCAGCGTTGATCTTTTCCTGCGGGACGACATAGTGAGAGGCGGGATAGATCATGACATGGGAGAGCTGCGCATGCACGCGCCCGGTGACGATATCCACCTCGCAGATCCTGTCGATCTCATCTCCGAAGAATTCGACCCGGATCAGGTGTTCGCTCCCCTGTGCGGGGAAGATCTCCAGAGTGTCGCCGTGGACGCGGAAGTTGCAGCGCTCCAGGACCTGGTCATTGCGCTTGTACTGGATGGCGATCAGGTCCCGGATCGTGTCATCCCGGTCCCTGGCCATGCCGGGTCTTAAGGAGATCGACATGCCCTTGAATTCGTCCGGGCTGCCAAGGCCGTAAATACAGGATACGCTGGCGACGACGATCACATCCCGCCGTTCTGACAGGGAAGCCGTCGCCGACAGGCGCAGCTTGTCGATCTCGTCGTTGATCGCAGAATCCTTGGCAATATAAGTGTCCGTTGAAGGAACATAGGCCTCGGGCTGATAGTAATCGTAATAGGAAACAAAATACTCTACCGCGTTCTCCGGAAAGTATTCCTTCATCTCCCCGTACAGCTGTCCGGCGAGCGTTTTATTATGAGATATGATCAGAGTGGGCTTCTGAAGGGCCTGGATGACATTTGCCATGGTAAATGTCTTGCCGGACCCGGTGACGCCGAGAAGCGTCTCGAACTGGTTGCCCTCCCGAAAACCTTTGACCAAGGCATCGATCGCCTGCGGTTGGTCGCCGGTAGGCTGATATTCGGAGTGCAGTCGGAATTCCATAGGTATGAACCTCTCAAAAATAGCGTGATCAGTCCAATAATGATACCATCTGGAGAGGTAAAAATCAAACACCTGTTCGCTGCCTTTATAAATAGAAACTTTATATTTTATTTCTTTGAAAAGTGATATTCGGTAGATTATACTATTACATGCGTGGGATACCGCGCTTTCATGATTATATTCGGCCGGAATAGCTTCCGGCGTTTGAGGAATTATATATGCAGCATTCAGATATCGGAATCGATCTCGGGACGGCGAGCGTCCTGGTATATGTCAGGGGCAGGGGTGTCGTGCTCAAGGAGCCTTCTGTCGTCGCCTTTGACAGAGATACGAACAAGATCAAGGCTATCGGGGAGGATGCGCGCCTGATGCTCGGCAGAACGCCGGGAAATATAGTGGCAGTGCGGCCGCTCAGACAGGGCGTGATCTCCAACTATACAGTTACGGAAAAAATGATGAAATACTTCATCCAGAAGGCCGTCGGCAGACGTACCTTCCGCAAGCCGCGCATCGCGGTCTGTGTGCCCAGCCAGGTCACGGAGGTCGAGAAAAAGGCAGTGGAGGATGCGACCTTCGAGGCGGGCGCCAGGGAAGTCTACATCATCGAGGAGCCTATCGCCGCTGCGATCGGAGCGGGAATCGACATTTTCAAGCCCTGCGGGAACATGGTCGTGGACATCGGCGGCGGGACGACGGATATTGCCGTCATTTCCCTCGGAGATACCGTCGTGAGTACCTCCATCAAGGTGGCAGGGGACGATTTTGACGACGCCCTTGTCCGTTATATGAGGAGAAAATATAATCTGCTCGTAGGCGAGCGCAGCGCGGAGGAGATCAAGATCCGCGTCGGCAGCTGCTATCCCTCCGCGGAGGAGGAATTTATGGAGGTCCGCGGGCGCAATCTGGTGACGGGTCTGCCCAGGACGATCCAGGTCTCCTCTTCGGAAACGGAAGAGGCGCTCAAGGAACCTACCGGCCAGATCGTCGAGGCGATCCACAACGTGCTCGAGCGCACTCCGCCGGAGCTGGCTGCAGATATTGCCGACCGCGGTATCGTGCTGACGGGCGGCGGCGCCCTGCTGCACGGACTCGAGGACCTGATCACGAGCAGGACTGGCATCAGCGCCGTGACAGCGGAGGATCCCCTTACGGCAGTCGCGATCGGGACCGGCCGCTATGTAGAGTACCTGTCCGGCCAGACGCAGATCAACGCCTGATCTAATACTTTACCGATTTTTGAACGCAAGTCTTTATGGAACAAATCAGAGGATACGTCTCTCAGATCATATTCAGAAATAATGATAATTCTTACACAGTCTTCGAGGTGAATGCCGACGGAGACTGTTTTACGTGCTTTGGATACCTTCCTTCCGTCAGCGAAGGAGAGAGCTGTCAGGTGGAAGGGGAATTTATCGAGCACAGAGTTTACGGGGAGCAGCTCAGGGTCGAGCGGTACCAGGCAGTGGAACCGCAGGACAGGGAAGCCATGCTCCGCTACCTCTCCTCCGGTGCGATCAAGGGGATCCGGGAGACGCTGGCCGCCAGGATCGTGAAGACATTCGGAGACGACACTATGCGCGTGCTCGATGAAGAGCCGATGCGCCTTGCGGAGATCAAGGGCATCAGCGAGCGCATGGCCAGAGAGATCGCCGCGCAGGTCACGGAAAAAAGGGACGTGAGGGACGCCCTGCTGTTTTTACAGAAATACGGCATTTCCAACCGCCAGGCGATGAAGATCTGGAACACATACGGAATGGACATGTATGAGATCCTGCGGGAGAATCCATACCGCCTGGCGGAGGATATCACCGGGATCGGCTTTGCCAGAGCGGATGAGATCGCTTCCAGGATCGGCATCCAGCCGGATTCCGACTACCGGATCAGAAGCGGGATCCTTTTTATACTCTCCCAGGCTTTGCAGGAGGGCAGCAGTTATCTGCCGAAAGATACCGTTCTGCAAAGAAGTTCCGAGCTGCTCGGGATCCCGGAGGAGGCTGTGGAGATCCAGCTGGGGAATCTGCAGATCGAGCGCAGGGCTGTCATCCGCGTACTGGGGGAGGAAGTCCAGGTATATGATGAGAGTGCTTACCGGCAGGAACAGCAGATCGCCCGCATGCTGACAGATCTCAATGCCGCCCCCGTGCACGAATATACGGATGAGGAGATCACAGCCAGGATCCGGAGGATCCAGGAACGTGAACAGATCGAGCTCGATGAGCTGCAGCTGGAGGCCGTGGAGACGGCGGCGAGAAAGCCTATCCTGATCCTGAGCGGAGGCCCCGGGACAGGAAAAACAACTACGATCAATACGATCATCCGGTATTTTATCTCCGATACAAAGGCGGTGGTCCTAGCGGCGCCGACCGGGCGCGCAGCCAAGAGAATGAGCGAGGCGACCGGATATGAGGCGATGACGATCCATCGGCTTCTGGAGTGCAAGACGACCGGCGAGGAGGATACGGCTGCGTCGGGGCAGGGATTTTATTTCGAGAGAGGAAAGGACAATCCCCTGGAGGCAAATGTCATCATTATCGACGAGATGTCTATGGTCGATATTTTCCTGATGGGAGCACTGCTGAGGGCGGTCAGCCCCGGTACAAGGCTGATCTTCGTCGGCGATGTGGACCAGCTGCCCAGCGTAGGTCCGGGACGGGTCCTGCAGGATATGATGGAATCCGGCGTCTTCCCGACCGTTATTCTGCACAAGATCTTCCGGCAGGCGCAGGAGAGCGACATCGTCATGAATGCGCACAGGATCCTGGAGGGCAAAATGCTCGTGCTGGATAATCACAGCAAGGATTTCTTTTTCCTCGAGAGAAAGGATGCCGCCGTGATCTACAAGCACACGGTGCAGCTGATGCTCGAAAAGCTGCCGGGATACCTCAAATGCGACCCGCTGGACATCCAGGTGCTGACTCCCATGAAGAAAGGCGCCCTCGGAGCCATCCGCCTCAATGAAGTGCTGCAGAGTGTACTCAATCCGCCGGCAGCCGGCAGAAAAGAGTATACGGCTCATGAAACTACATTCAGGGTTGGCGACAAGGTCATGCAGACGCGCAATAACTACCAGATGCCCTGGGAAGTCCCCGGCAATTTCGGGATGGCACTGGATAAGGGGACGGGTATTTTCAACGGGGATTTCGGAGTGATCCTTGAGATCAGCGATGCCCTTCAGGAGATGACGGTCCGCTTCGACGAGAACAGGGTCGTCCATTATCCCTTTGCAGAGCTGGATGATCTGGAGCTGGCCTATGCGATCACCGTACATAAATCGCAGGGATCGGAGTATCCGGCCGTCATCCTGCCTCTTCTGACAGGTCCGACGGCGCTGTTTAACAGAAATCTTCTTTATACTGCTGTGACCCGCGCAAAAGGGACGGTCATGATCCTGGGCAGCCGGAGCGCCCTGGAGACCATGATCAGCAGCCGGAGCCGGATGGTCAGGTATACCGGGCTCAGGCACAGGATCTGCGCTTTTGCGGGGACAGAGGAATCCCGCTGACGGAAGGGACGTGAAATACCCGGAAGGACGCGGAAAATTGAGGTAGGATTGAAAGATATAAAAGACAGGAATATTCTGCCGGGGCTTAAGAAAGCTGCCGGGCTCGCGGAGGATCTGCTCTTTCCGCCCAGATGCCCGATCTGTGACGAGCCGGTGCCGCTCTCCGGAGACAGGATCTGCGCAGAGTGCGCCGGGCGGATCCGGCCGATCAGGGGGAATGTCTGCAGAAAATGCGGCCGTCCGGTTGCGGCCGCGGGGACGCTGTGCAGGGACTGCTCCGAAAGGGCGCATTCCTACAGCGCAGGGTGCGCTGCTTTCCTCTATCGGGACATTTCCGGCTCTTTGTACAGGATGAAATTCGAGGGAAGGGCGGAGTACGCAAAATACTACGGATATCAGATCGCGAGGAGAGTCAGGGAGTGTTTTGATCAGGAAGAGATAGATGCGATCGACGCTCTCGTACCGGTCCCGGTCTCTGCGCAAAGGCTGCGGCAGAGGGGCTATAACCAGGCCGGACTCCTGGCGCAGGCGGTGTCGGAGGTGCTGAAGATCCCTGCCCGCAGTGACGTGCTGGTCCGCAGCAGAAAGACACCCGGAATGCGCGCGCTGAGCGCTTCCGAGCGCTACAAAAATTTGAAAAACGCTTTTATTGTACATGGAAATGATGTAGAATTTATGAGAATTATGCTCATTGATGATATATACACGACCGGTGCGACGATCGATGCGTGTGCAGAGGCACTGGCCGGGGCGGGAGCAGCCGGAATATATTACGCGGCTGCGGCAATCGGAGAGATCCATGATCAACCAGAACAGAGTCATTTTGATGACCAGAATGTCTATATATGAGAAGAATGAGGGAGTCGAGGACGAACGCATTAATGCCTGGTTCCGCAATGACTATATTGCCGTCCATATCCTGCGCTCTTTTCTCTGCGGGACGATCGCGTTCTGCCTGCTGGCTGCCATGTACTGTCTCTATCATTTTGAGGGCCTGATGCTAACGATCTACAGCATGGACCTGGAGGCAATGGCGGTCCGTGTGATCACATTTTACCTGATCTTTCAGATCCTGTTTCTGGCGGTAACATTTTTTGTTTATTTCTACAGGTACAGCCGGGCGAGAAAACATCTGAACTATTATTATCAGACGCTGCGCAGACTGTATGGCAGTTATCAGGAATAACTGCTGACACAGCTGCGGCACGGGTTTAGGAACATGACCACTTTACTGGAAATCAGAGAGAGAATTATAGCAATATACAGACAGTATGAGAGTACCTTCCGCATGGTATTCCGGTTTATTATTACCTTCCTTGCGGTTGGCTTTATCAATGACAGGATCGGCTACAGGGAGGTCCTGACGCAGACACTTCTGGTGCTGATCGTTTCCCTGCTGAGCACACTGATCCCGCCGGGAGGCGTGGCAGGCATACTGGCTGTCCTGATCCTGGCTCACCTGTATTCTCTTTCGCTGACGGCAGCAGCGGTGGGACTGGCACTGTTTTTACTGCTGATGCTGGTCTTTTTCCGCTTTTCACCAAAGGATACGATCCTGCTTCTGATTGCGCCGGTATGCTTCCGGCTGGGGATCCCGTATGCGCTTCCCGTGATCGCTGGGCTCCTGTTCCTGCCGACGTCGGCGGTGACTCTGGCGGTCGGATACATTGTCATCTATTTTGTGGAGTTTATCTCTGAAAACAGAGCGACGATCGAGGCTGCAAGCGAAGATCAGCTGGGAAGATTCCGGTTCCTCGCGGACGGGATCATGCAGAACCGCACCATGATGGTGATGATCCTGGCGGCTGTCTTTACGACCGTCATTATCTATACGATCCGAAGGCTGGCAATGAAGTATGCCTGGATCGCGGCTTTGGTCGCAGGCAGCATCGTTCAGATGATCATACTGCTCGTCGGCGATATGATGTTCGGAACGGGAATATCCGTCGGTAAGGCGTTCCTCGGAGTGCTGGCGGGCGCCCTCATCGGCCTTGTGATCACCTTCTTTGCCTTCTCCCTGGATTACTCCAGGATCGAGAGCACACAGTTCGAGGACGACGAGTATTATTATTACGTTAAGGCCGTTCCCAAATATCTGGCTGCTTCTCCCAGAAAGAGGACCGTCAAGAAGATCAGTACTCCGGTCCAGGAAGACAGAAGCGTCCGTCAGGACTATTATGAGGATCCCTATGCGGACAGCCAGGAAGATGATCTTTATTTTGAGGATCTCGATTCTTTCACTGATGACGAATATGATTCCGGACTGCCGGAAGATGATTACATATAAACGGCAGCTGCAGTCCGCGTTTTTTTGAGAATAACGGTGCGCTGTACCTGAACGGCAGCATAGGCTCCGGCCGGGTGCGGTTGCATCGGCACTGCAGACTTTATACAGCATCACGCACACAGGATTAATTATGCAGCAATTTGGACAGACAGTATCCGAGATGATGACCCGGGTGCGTATTCCCAATATGCGTTGGGCGGATATCGTAGAGATCCTGCTCATTGCTTTTCTGGTTTACCACATCATGATATGGGTCAAGAACACCAGGGCGTACTCGTTCCTGAGAGGCGTCCTGGTGATTATTGCGTTCGTAATTTTTGCCTATGTGTTTGAAATGAATACGATTATCTGGATCGTGGAGAACTTCGCGGGGCTGGCTGTGACAGCGATCGTGATCATCCTGCAGCCGGAGCTGCGCAACGCGATGGAAGAACTCGGTCAGAAAAATCTGCTGAGCTCGGTCCTGTGGTTTGACTCCGGCGAGGACGAGGGCGGCAGGTTTTCGGACAAAACAGTCTCGGAGATCGTGCGGGCATGCTCTTCCATGGCAAAAGTCAAGACCGGCGCGCTGATCGTGATCGAATGCAATACGCCTCTGGGGGAATATGAGAGGACCGGTATCGATATCGACGCCATCGTCACCAGCCAGCTGCTGATCAATATCTTCGAAAAAAATACGCCGCTCCATGACGGAGCAGTGATCATCCGCGGGGACCGCGTGGTATCCGCCACCTGCTATCTGCCGCTTTCCGACAACAAACTGGACAAGGATCTGGGGACCAGGCACCGGGCCGGCGTCGGTATCTCCGAGGTGACCGATTCCCTTACGATCATTGTCTCTGAAGAAACAGGGGCGATCAGCGTAGCCAGCAAGGGAAAACTGATCCGCAGTGTCGATGCCGCAGGGCTTAAGGACGAGCTTGTCAGGATCCAGGACAAGAATGCGTCTGCCAGCAGGAGAGGCATCCTTCTCCCCTGGATCGGGAGGGACAGAGATGAATAAGACCAAGCATAATCTGTTCCAGAATCTGGCTCTTAAGATCACTGCTTTCGCTTTCTCTGCGATCCTGTGGCTGATCGTGACCAACATCAATGACCCGATCACTACAAGGACCTTCACAAATATGAAGGTCACCCTGCGGAACACGAATCTGATCACGGACAACGGGGATGTCTATACGATCCTGGACAACACGGATGTCGTGCCTACCGTGACGGTCCGCGGCGTGCGCTCGGTAGTAGAGACTCTCAGTGAAGATGATATCGTCTGCTATGCAAATGTGGAAGATCTGACAAGCCTTAATACCGTTGAGATCCGCTACTATACCCTGCACAGCAGCAGCTCGATCGACAGCATCCGCGGCAGTATCGATAATGTCAGGCTTCAGGTGGAAAAACGCCTGGCAAGGACCCTGACCCTGGAGACGCGCACGAACGGAGAGGTCGCGCAGGAGTATCAGATCGGATCCGTGACGCCGGACCAGAACCAGGTGCGCGTTGCTGGCCCCGAGTCGATCGTCTCAAGAGTTACCTCTGCGGTTGCCTCTGTCGAGGTGGGCGGCGCCAGTGCCAACATCAGCACTTATGCAGATATCAAACTCTATGACAGTGAAGGCGCTGAGGTCCCGACAGCGGGGCTGACGATGAATATCACGTCCGTCAAGGTCAGCGTCTCCGTCCTTCCGGTGAGCGGGAGCCTGATCTCCGCGACAGTGAGCGGTGTTCCGGCAGACGGATATCTTCTGACCGGTGAGATCACAGTCTCCCCGGAATCGGTTGAGCTGGCAGGACGCAGTTCCGTTCTGGAGACGATCAGGAGCATCGATATTCCCGCCTCTGAGCTGGATGTGACAGACCTCACGGAGACTCTTGTCAAGACGATCAATATCAAACAGTATCTCCCTGAGGGCGTCTATATAGCTACGGAAAGCGGTTTTGACGGAAACGTCACGGTCACCGTGGGCATTGAAGAGAGCGCCGTCATAAAACTTCAGGCCGATTTCTCGGATATTACGCTGGACCAGGTTCCGGACGGATATTCGGCGGAGATCACGTCCGTTTCCGACGGGACGGGAGTCTACACAGCCGGCAGCGGTGCGACGCAGTTTGTATATGAGATCACGGGACTTGCCAGAAATCTGCAGGGCCTTGGGATGGAGGACCTCAAGCCGGTCCTTAATGTCAGCGCACTGGCAGATCTGACGAAGGCAGACCTCACAGGCTCCTACGAAGGCGTTCCGGTATTAGCTCTGCCGGAAAATGTCTCGGTCAGGAATACGGTGACGGTAAGAGTACAGCTTGAAAACCTCAGCACATTGCCGGAGGAGAGCACTCCGGAAGAACCACTGCCTGCAGAACAGGACAGCCCTTAATCCCATCCAACAGGCACCGGGTCTTTTAATTTTGCCGGGTTTCTGCTAGTATTAATAATATGAGAAAAGGGACCGGGCACAGGGCCCGGGGCAGGGTGTGAGTATGGTCAGCAGGTTGGTTACAATAAAAAACCCTACAGGTCTGCATCTTCGACCGGCGGGAATACTATGCAAGGACGCGATGGAATTCAAGTCGTCCATAACATTCAGATTCAGAGATACGACAGCAAATGCCAAGAGTGTGCTGTCTGTACTGGGCGCGTGCGTGAAATCCGGAGATGAGATCGAACTCATCTGCGACGGCATCGATGAGCAGGAGGCACTGGAAAAGCTGGTGGCTGCCATCGAAAGCGGTCTCGGAGAATAACGGAATATCTGATGAATGCAGAACTGCCCGGGAGACTCTCCCGGGCTTTTTTCATCATAAATGCGGACCGGTTTTCTGATCGCTTATTTCCGGAGTCTGCGCAGAAGCGCCGCAGATTACGGCTTCTATATTATTTATCATTAACACAGGACGCTTCGGATAGGAGAAAATATGGCAGAACAGAAGAAAATGGTGGCGGAGATCACTTCACTGGATGAGGACTTCACCCAATGGTATACAGACGTCTGCATCAAGGCAGAGCTGGTTTCCTACTCCCAGATCAAGGGATTCATGGTGATCAAGCCGGCAGGCTATGCGCTCTGGGAAGCGATCCAGCAGCATCTGGATGCGCGCTTTAAAGCGACAGGCGTACAGAACGTATATATGCCGATGCTGATCCCCGAGAGCCTGCTCCGCAAGGAGGGCGAGCTGGTAAACGGATTTGCTCCCGAGGTGGCCTGGGTAACAGCCGGCGGCAGCGAACCTCTTACAGAGAGACTGTGCGTTCGTCCGACATCTGAGACACTGTTTTCGGATTTTTACAAGGATGACGTGCACTCCTACAGGGATCTGCCCAGACTTTATAATCAGTGGTGCTCCGTCGTCCGCTGGGAGAAAGAGACAAGGCCGTTCCTGAGATCCAGAGAGTTCCTGTGGCAGGAAGGACATACGATCCACGCGACCAAGGAGGAAGCGGAGGAGAGAACCAGCCAGATGCTGGATGTCTATGCGGATTTCCTGGCAGAGGATATGGCGATCCCTACGATCAAGGGGCGCAAGACCGACAAGGAGAAATTTGCCGGTGCCGAGGCTACCTATACGATCGAGGCTCTCATGCATGACGGCAGGGCTCTTCAGAGCGGCACGAGCCATTTCTTCGGACAGAAATTTGCGGAAGCTTACGATATCACATTTACCGACAAGGACAATACGCTCAAGTACGTCTGGCAGACCTCCTGGGGAATGACTACGAGAGTCATCGGCGCCATGATCATGGTGCACGGCGACAACCGCGGCCTGGTCCTGCCGCCCCGCATCGCGCCTGTCGAGGTCGTGATCATTCCGATCCAGCAGAGAAAGGAAGGCGTCCTGGAGAAGGCTTACGAGATCAGAGATGCGCTTTCAAACTTCCGCGTCAAGGTCGACGATTCCGACAAGAGCCCGGGCTTTAAGTTCGCAGAGCAGGAAATGAGAGGATTCCCTCTCAGAGTCGAGATCGGTCCCAGAGATATCGAGAACGGCGTCTGCGTCGTGGTCCGCAGGGATACCGGCGAGAAGATCCAGACCCCGATCGAAGGCCTCGATCAGGTGATCGGAGACCTGCTGAAGACGATCCAGTCCGATATGTACGAGCGCGCTCTCAGGCACCTCGAGGAGCACACCTACAGCGCAGCGACCAAAGAGGAGTTCGTCTCCACATTTGAGGAGAAGACAGGATTCGTCAAGGCGATGTGGTGCGGCGAGCAGGCCTGCGAGGACAAGATCAAGGAAGAGTACGGCGTGACGAGCCGCTGCATGCCCTTCAGGCAGGAGGAGATCAGCAGCACATGCGTCTGCTGCGGAAAACCTGCCAAGAAGATGGTCTACTGGGGCAAAGCTTATTAATTACCGTAGGAGAAACGTGGATATTAAGATCAGAATGCCGGAGGGCGCGGCGAAGATCCTTGAGGAGCTGCGCCGCGCCGGATATGAGGCCTATGTGGTCGGCGGGTGTGTGAGGGATTCCATTCTGGGGAGAGATCCGCAGGACTGGGATATCACGACTTCCGCACTGCCGGAGCAGGTGAAGGCGGTCTTCCGCAGGACGGTGGACACGGGGATCAAACATGGAACCGTGACGGTCCTGCTCGGCGGCAGCCAGTATGAGGTGACGACCTACAGGATCGACGGAGATTACAAGGACGGGAGGCATCCTGAGAATGTCAGCTTTGTAAGAGAGCTGTCCGAGGATCTGAGGCGCCGGGACTTCACGATCAACGCGATGGCTTACAGTGAGGAGACGGGGCTCGTCGATCTCTTTGAAGGGATCAGGGATATTCAGGAGCGTCGGATCCGGGCAGTAGGCGATCCGGCGGAGAGATTCAGCGAGGACGCCCTGAGGATCATGAGAGCGGTCCGGTTCTCGGCCCAGCTGGGTTATGAGATCGATCCCGCGACGTGTGATGCGATCCGCCGGCAGGCGGACGGCCTCAGGAGGATCAGCGCCGAGAGGATCCGGGTGGAGCTGGATAAGCTTCTGACATCAGAACATCCGGAGGCACTCAGAACAGCTTATGAGCTGGGAATTCTTAAGGAGTTTCTGCCGGAGCTGGTCACATGCATGGACTGCGGCCAGAATAACCCGCATCACTGCTATACGGTAGGAGAACATATCATCCATGCTGTCTGCGCTGCCGACAACGACAGGATCCTGCGGCTTGCGATGCTCCTGCATGATATCGGAAAACCGCTGTGCAAAACAACGGATGAAGACGGAACGGACCATTTTCACGGCCACGCAGCGCTGAGCGCCAGGATCGCGGACCAGATCCTGCGCCGTCTCAAATATGATAACGATACCCGGGGCAAGGTCGTGCGCCTGGTCGAATACCATGGGATGGATATGGAGTATACGCCGGAATCCGTCCGAAGAGGGATCGTGAAGGTCGGAGTGGAGCTCTTCCCTCTGCTGATGAAAGTCAAACAGGCGGACGGTGCTGCACAGAGCAGCTATCGCGCAGATGAAAAAAGAGAGCAGACGCTGCGATGGATGGCTCTGTATACAGAGATCCTTGAGAGAGGAGATCCCCTTCAGCTGAGTGATTTGGCTGTGAAAGGAAAAGACCTGATCGCAGCGGGGATGAAGCCGTCAGCCGGTCTGGGTGCTGTCCTGGAGGAGATGCTCGATGACGTTCTGGCCGCTCCGGAGCATAACACAAAAGAGTACCTGATGAAGCGTTTCTGTCCCACACAGGAATGACACTGGATCCGGATGGATACGCAGCGGGAAAATCCCGAAAAATGCTTAAAAACAGCCATTTTTGGGCAATATTCCTTGACAAAGGCGGTATTGTCTATTATAAATAGGAATAGGTTATATCCTGCGGAAAAGCGGGGTATCCACTAACTATTATCAGGAGGAGATAATCATGAATAAGACTGAGTTAATCGCAGCTGTTGCAGAGAACGCTGGACTGTCCAAGAAAGATGCTGAGAAGGCTGTGAAGGCTTTCACAGATACAGTCACAGAAGAGCTCAAGAACGGCGGTAAGGTACAGATCGTCGGTTTCGGTACTTTCGAGGTTTCCGAGAGAGCAGCAAGAGAGGGCAGAAATCCTCACACTGGCGAGGCTATGCCGATCGCAGCTTCCAAGGCACCTAAGTTCAAGGCCGGCAAGGCTCTGAAGGATGCCATCAACTGATCATACCAGTCATGGATCATGGGCCCGGGGAGGAGACTCTCCGGGCGTTTTTATCGTACAGGGAAAAGATGAGATTAGACAAATATCTGAAGGTATCGCGGCTGATCAAGAGAAGAACAGTCGCCAATGAGGCCTGTGACAACGGGCGTGTGATGCTCAACGGAAAAGTGGCCAGGGCATCCGCGGAAGTCAAGCCGGGAGATATCATCACGATCTCTTTCGGAGATAAACAGACACAGGCAGAGGTCCTTGCCGTCGAGGAGACGGTGAGAAAAGAGGCGGCAGCCCAGCTGTTCCGGTATATCTAGGAACATGGAATTGCCAAAGAGGACTGCAGGGAGCTGCAAAGAAAGCTGCTGGCAGACGCAGGAGAGTTTTCCATTATGGCGAGAAGAAAGATCATGTACAGGAAAA
Organism: Lachnospiraceae bacterium; assembly: GCA_017449745.1. GTDB lineage: Bacteria > Bacillota > Clostridia > Lachnospirales > Lachnospiraceae > CAG-791. Next base: position 63,754 of record JAFTFD010000379.1, on the reverse strand, counting down.
AATCACAGAACCGCTTCAGCATGTTTCTGGCTGTTTTTGTCATGCTGGTGATCCTTGCCGTCATCAGTGTCCGCAGTATCTATCTCTCGGGGCGCCTGGCGGAGTACGACGCCAAAAAGCAGGAACTGCAGACACAGATCGAAGAGGAGAACCGCCGCACGGAACAGATCGAGGATTATGCCAAATATACCCAGACGAACGAGTTTGTGGAGGAATATGCCAGAGACAAGCTCGGCCTGGTTAAGGATGACGAGATCATCTTCAAAGACGGCGGAAGTGATTGATGAGAGGCGGACAGGATCGAACCGCCTCGAAGGTGCGGAGTTATATTCTGGATCATGACATGATCCGCTGCGGGGACCGTATCGTTGCAGGGGTCTCCGGCGGAGCTGATTCCGTATGTCTGCTCCTGATCCTCTCAGAACTCCGTGAGGAACTTGGCTTTGCGCTGCACGCTGTCCATGTCCATCACGGACTGAGGGCGGCGGCCGACGGCGATGAAGAGTTCGTCACTGCCCTTTGCCGCAGGATCGGCGTGCCTCTTAGCGTGACGCACGTGCGGGCGGATCTATACGCTGATGAGCAGCGGATCGGGACGGAAGAAGCCGGCCGGATCCTTCGCTATCAGGCGTTTGAGGACACCCTTCAGAGAACAGCTTCGGACGTATCGGCTGTATCCTCTGCAGAAGAAAAAGTGCATCCGGCGGCTGGAAGGATCGCAACGGCACATCATATGGATGACCAGGCCGAGACGGTGCTGTTTCATCTGTGCCGGGGCAGCAGCCTTAAAGGCCTGACAGGCATCCTGCCTGTACAGGGGAACAGGATCCGGCCGCTCCTTTGCTGTACGAGAGAAGAAATCGAGGCATATCTCACAGAGAAGGGACAGGATTGGAGGACAGATGAGTCCAACGCAGAGGGGATCTACGCGAGGAACCGCCTGCGCAATGAGATCCTGCCGCTTCTGAACAGCAGCGTAAACGCAGCGGCATCCCGCCATATTGCGCAGACGGCAGCTGAATTGGCGGAAACGGAAGAGTACCTCGAGGAGGAGACCGGGCGCCTTATGCAGAGATATGTCTCAGAGACAGAAGACAGCATGAGTGTGCCGCTTAATACTCTTAAGGCGCTTCCGTCAGTTATGAGAAAACGTCTCGTGTATCGCTGCATCTGCGGCATCTGCGGCCATGCAAAGGATATTACGGCAAGACATGTCGGGGAGGTCCTTGGCATTGCCGGGAGCAGAGCCGGAGGAACAAGGAGCGTATCGCTTCCGGAAGGGAGCAGCGCGTGGAATGCCGGAGGCGTCCTTATATTTTTGCGGGAGGAAGCAGGGTTTCCGCATCCGGGCTTTCTATTTCCGCTCTCCGGGAGCGATTACAGGATCCGGGTAATGGACTTCGACGGCGATTTCTCAGGGATCCCCCGCGGAGAGTATAAAAAGTGGTTTGATTATGATAAAATGAACCGGTTCCCGGAGCTGAGGACAAGACGCGCGGGGGACCGGATCGCGATCTCGGACACGGTCGTGAAAAAGGCGGCCAGGTGCATGATCGACAGGAAAATTCCGAAACCGCTCAGGGACAGGATCGTACTGGCGGCTCTGGATGACCAGATCCTGTGGATCCCCGGAGGCGAAGTCCACCGGGATTATCTTGTGACGGATCAGACAAAGAGAATACTGGAGATGGAAATAATCGGGTGATTCAACGGAGGAGGAAATAAGGAACATGGCAGTTACGATTAAACAGATGATCAGTGAGACAGATGTTGATCGCAGGATCAGTGAGATCGGTGCGGAGATCTCCAGGGATTACGCGGGCAGGGAAGTCCGTCTGGTAGGGATCCTGAAGGGGGCCAGTTTTTTCATGTGCGAGCTGGCAAAGAGGATCACCGTCCCCGTCTCCATTGACTTTATGCAGGTATCCAGCTACGGCGGAGCTACGGAGTCCAGCGGCAGGGTCATGATCAAGAAGGACCTTGACGAATCGATCGAGGGGCTGGACGTGATCATTGTCGAGGATATCGTAGACTCCGGGAGAACGCTGGCATTCCTTGGCGAGTTCCTCAAAAACAAGGGAGCCCATACCATCCGCTACTGTACACTGCTGGATAAGCCCGAGAGAAGAGTCGTCGAGCTCAAGGCAGATTACAGCGGCTTTGAGATCCCTGACCAGTTTGTCGTTGGCTACGGAATGGATTTTGACCAGAAATACCGCAACCTCCCCTACATCGGGGTCGTGCAGATGGATCCGGAGAACTGACAGGGAAAACGGAGGCGGGCGGAGAGCCTGTCCCATGCAAAGTGCGATATGGCAGGGTAAGGTACCTGCCATCAAGACAAACAGGAGACGCGAGATTTGAATAATGAAGGACCCAGAGGGGGAAACATAAGGCTGTTTGCCGGTCTGATCGCTCTGATGATCTTTATGCTCATCATGCAGTTTTCCCGCGGACAGGCAGCGCTGGTGCAGGAACCCTATACGATGAATACCTTTGCGGAGGCGCTTGAAAAAGGGCTGGTCACGGACGTCGTGATCGTGCCGAATAAAGAGACGCCCACCGGTGCCGCGCGCGTGACAGACAAAGACGGCAATGCCGCCACATTATACGCGACCGATATTACGGTCGTTGAACAGATGGCGCGGGAGGCGGGCGTGGATCCGGTAGTGCAGGATGTCCTGCGCGAGAGCTGGTTCCTGACGAGCATCCTTCCGGTGCTGCTGGTGGCGGGTATCTGCTTTTTCTTCTTCTACATGATGAACGTCCAGAATTCGGGCGGAGGCGCCAATGCCAAAATGATGAATTTCGGCAGGAGCCGCGCCAGAAAGGCCGGTGAAAAGGACCGTGTCACCCTCAAAGATGTCGCGGGACTGGATGAGGAAAAAGAGGAGCTGGAGGAGATCATCGATTTCCTTCGGAATCCTGCGACGTATACGGATGTCGGCGCGAGGATCCCCAAGGGCGTGCTGCTCGAAGGCGCTCCCGGTACCGGTAAGACCCTGCTCGCAAAGGCAGTCGCAGGCGAGGCCGATGTCCCGTTCTATTCCATTTCCGGTTCAGATTTCGTGGAGATGTTTGTCGGCGTGGGCGCTTCCCGTGTCCGCGATATGTTTGAAGAAGCCAAAAAAGACGCTCCCTGCATCGTCTTTATCGATGAGATCGATGCGGTAGCCCGCAGAAGAGGCACAGGCCTCGGCGGCGGACATGATGAGAGGGAGCAGACGCTCAATCAGCTGCTGGTCGAAATGGACGGCTTCGGCGTCAATGAAGGCATTATCGTGATGGCGGCTACGAACAGGGCGGATATACTGGATCCCGCGATCCTGCGCCCCGGGCGTTTTGACAGAAAGATCACGGTCGGCAGGCCGGATGTCAAGGGCAGGGAAGAGATCCTGCGCGTCCACGTCCGCAACAAACCGCTTGGAGACGACGTCGATCTGGGGCAGATCGCGCAGACAACGGCGGGATTCACAGGCGCTGACCTGGAAAACCTCATGAACGAGGCGGCGATCCGGGCGGCCAGGGACTCCAGAAAATACATCCGTCAGTCCGATATCCAGGAGGCCTTTATCAAGGTCGGGATCGGAACGGAGAAAAAAAGCCATATTATTTCGGAAAAGGAAAAAAGGATCACGGCTTATCACGAGATCGGGCATGCGATCCTCTTCCATGTCCTTCCGGATGTGGGACCGGTCTATACTGTGTCCGTGATCCCTACAGGGCAGGGGGCAGCCGGCTATACGATGCCGCTGCCTGACAGGGACGAGATGTTCGTCACCCGCGGCAGGATGCTGCAGGAGATCATGGTCAGCCTGGGCGGGCGAATCGCCGAGGAGATCATCCTGGACGATATCACGACAGGAGCATCTTCCGACATCAAGAAGGCAACAGCGCAGGCGAGACAGATGGTCACCAGATACGGCTTTTCGACCAAGATCGGCACGATCAACTATGAGCAGCAGGAAGAAGATGTCTTCCTCGGCTACGATCTGGGCCACGCCTCCAAAAACAGCGAGTACATGGCAGGCGAGATCGACAAGGAAGTCCGCGCGATCATCGAGAAGTGCTACGAGGATGCCAAAAAAGTCATTCTGGAGCACCGCGATGTACTGGAAAAGGGCGCACAGCTCCTTATGCAGAAGGAAAAGATCGGAAGAGAAGAGTTTGAGTCTTTGTTTGTGACAGAGGGGTCTTCGGTTGAGCCGGCCTGCTGAGATATCGGCATTTTGCATGTGCATTTTCACCAAAAGATGGGAGATGATTTTGTAAAGTTTGTGAAAGCTCATTCTTTACGCAAAATCCGGGCACTGCTATTATAATTTTAGTAACCCCAATACATTTAAATTTGCTATACCCCTATAGAAGAATACCTTCTCGAAAGACACTGTTCCCCCAAGCACAGTGTCTTTTTCGTTGCAGAAAAAGGGCGGCTGTGATATCATTCGAATCGAAAGTGTTGCTTTTTTTATAAGCGATTAATATATGGAAAGGTGGTAACTATTATGCCCTTAGTAACATCTACTGAAATGTTTAAGAAGGCTTATGATGGCGGTTATGCTATCGGTGCTTTCAACGTCAACAACATGGAGATCGTTCAGGCGATCACAGAGGCTGCTGCTGAGCTGAAATCCCCTGTTATCCTGCAGGCTTCCGCCGGCGCAAGAAAATATGCGAACTCCATCTATCTGATGAAGCTCGTTGAGGCAGCTGTTGATCTTCATCCCGAGATCCCGATCGTTATGCACCTGGACCATGGCGCAGATTTCGCTACCTGCAAAGACTGCGTAGATACCGGATTTACTTCCGTTATGATCGACTATTCCAGCCACACCTTCGAGGAGAACATTGAGGAGTCCAGAAAGGTCGCTGAATATGCTCATGAGCATGGCGTAGTTGTTGAGGCTGAGCTCGGTACACTCGGCGGCGTCGAGGACGAGGTCAATGTCGAGATGGACAAGGCTATGTACACAGATCCCGACCAGGTCGAGGAGTTTGTTAAGAGAACAGGTGTTGATTCCCTGGCTATTGCTATCGGAACCAGCCACGGCGCTTACAAGTTCAAACCCGGCCAGAATCCCAAGCTTCGCCTGGATATCCTTGCTGAGGTCTCCAGAAGACTGCCCGGATTCCCGATCGTTCTGCACGGTTCTTCTTCCGTTCCGCAGGAGTATGTCAGGATCATCAATGCCAACGGCGGCGCTCTGAAGGATGCGATCGGCATTCCGGAGGATCAGCTTCGTGAGGCTGCAAAGGGTGCGGTCTGCAAGATCAACATCGACTCCGACCTTCGTCTTGGCCTGACAGCAGGTGTCCGCCAGCACTTCGTAGAGCATCCGGATCACTTCGATCCCCGTCAGTATCTGTCAGACGGCCGCGCAAATGTCAAAGCGATCGTTGCTCACAAGATCGTTGAGGTTCTCGGCTCTGATAACAAGATCTGAGACGGATTTGTGTGATTTTGCCCAAAAGATCACCGAAAAATTCAGTATATATACCGGCTTGCGAAGGCAGGCCGGTTTTTTTATACTCAAATGTGAAAACGATTCCACTTTTGTTACAACTCTGTAATTGTTTGCGTACTTCGTTCACGAACGGTTGCAGATGCAGTTTTGTTTTTTTTCTAAGGAGGGAAGTATGCCGGAAGATAGGCAGTGGGATGAAATATTTTCAAAGAGAATGTCCGTTCACATGGATGAAATGAAGTGGCTGTACAGTGAACTGTACAATAATGACCAGCAGGCGTTTTCTTATTTCTGCGACATGCTGTATGAGTATTATCAGGCCCGCCCCGCGCAGCTCAGGGAATGGGATGCGGCAAGAGAAGTGGTCAGCGACTGGTATACAGGCAATGAAATGCTGGGAATGCTGATGTATACAAACTGCTTCGCGGGCAATTTAAAGGGCGTCAGGAAGCATCTGGATTACATCAAGGAATGCGGCGTGAATTATATTCATCTGATGCCTCTGCTGGAGAGTCCGGAAGGACGGAGCGACGGAGGGTACGCAGTCGCGGACTTCAGGAAGGTGGATCCGAAGCTCGGAACAATGAAGGACCTGTACGCGCTGGCATGCGACTGCCACGATAAGGGCATGAGCGTGTGCCTCGACTTTGTCATGAACCATACCAGTGAGGATCATGAGTGGGCGGTCCGGGCAAAGGAAGGAGACATTGAATACCAGAACAGGTATTTCTTCTTTGACAGCTGGGATATCCCGAATCAGTTTGAGGAGACTGTCCCGCAGGTATTCCCGACGACGGCTCCGGGGAATTTTACCTGGAATGAGCAGGCCGGAAAGGTCGTAATGACGACCTTCTATCCCTATCAGTGGGACCTGAACTACCGCAATCCTACTGTCTTTAACGATATGACGGCAAATATGTTGAACCTCTGCAACAACGGTGTGGATATCATCCGTCTGGATGCGGTTCCGTATATCTGGAAGACCCTGGGGACCAGCTGCAGAAACCTGCCGCAGGTGCATACACTTGTCAGGATCATGCGCATGGCGGCGGAGATCGTCTGCCCCGGAACGCTGCTGCTCGGAGAGGTCGTCATGGAGCCCTCCAAGGTCGTTCCTTATTTCGGCACACTGGAAAAACCGGAATGCCATATGCTCTACAATGTGACCACAATGGCGACCACCTGGCACACCGTGGCGACAAGGGACGTTCGCCTGCTCAAGCATCAGCTGGGGACGATCTTCGCCCTTCCGAAACAGTATACGTTCCTGAACTACCTCCGCTGCCACGATGATATCGGCTGGGGACTCGACTATGACTTCCTTAAACAGTTCGGGATCGAAGAGGTGGCTCACAAGAAATACCTGAACGATTATTTTAAGGGCGCGTGGTACGGCAGTGACGCCAGAGGAGAGCTGTACAATGATGATCCAAGGCTTGGAGACGCAAGACTTTGCGGAACGACAGCTTCCCTTTGCGGCATCGAAGCGGCCGAATATGAGCAGAATGCGGACAAGCTTGCCGGGGCGATCCGGCTGGATATCATGCTGCACGCTTTCCTGCTGACACAGAGCGGGATCCCGGTACTCTACAGCGGAGACGAGATCGGCCAGCTGAACGACTATACTTATCACAAGGATCCGCTTAAGGCCGAGGACAGCCGCTACCTTCACAGGGGCAATATGGACTGGAAGGAAGCCAAAAACAGAAAGGATCCCGAATCAAGACAGGGGAAGATCTTCAGCGCACTCAGGCGCCTTGAAAAAATAAGAGGACATTACGATGCCTTTGATATCCAGGCGGACTGCTGGATCGTGGAGACCTGGAACGACCACGTGCTCGGCATCGGCAGATATTACCGCGGCCAGAAGATGATCGCTCTGTTCAATTTCAGCGAATTTGACCAGACCGCATGGATCAATGAATCAGAGACCTATTATGATATGCTGACAGGGCAGGAGCGCCCCGCCAGGGCGGTCGGGGTACCGTCCCATGACTTTGCATGGCTGATCACATCCTTCAACGGAGAGGAAAACCCTGTCAAAATGATCGGGGACTAAGAAGGACGACTAAGAGACGGAGGACATGGACTAATGACCATTCGTGAAGTGGCGGCGCTGGCCGGGGTCTCCCCGGCAGCCGTCAGCAGGTATATGAACGGAGGCCCCCTCAGCGAAGAGAAGCAGGAAAAGATCCGCAGAGTGATCGACCAGACCGGCTACCGGCCCAATCAGATAGCGCAGAGCATGCGCACGGGAAAAGGCGGACAGATCGGCGTGATCGTTCCGCGCCTGTATTCTGACTCAGTCGCGCAGGTGATGGAGGGGATAGCGGAGGGCCTTCAGAACCAGAATTATGTTCCGATCCTCGGATGTACCTACCTGGATGTGGAAAAGGAGATCTCCTATCTGGAGGCAATGCAGAGCAGCCAGGTGGCGGGGGTCATTCTGATGGGAACGATCCTGACGCCTGCCCTGGAAAACACGATCCATTCCTGCAGCAAACCGGTGGTCGTCACCGGACAGAATTTCGCAGGAGTTCCCTGTGTCTACCATGATGATTTTCATGCGGTCAGTGAGCTCACAGCCAGAATGATCGGCACGGGAAGACAGGAGCTGGCTTTTATAGGCGTCGATGAACGGGACGTCGCTGTCGGAAAAAACCGCCGCTTAGGATTCGAGGCGGCTGCAGCGGAGGCAGGGATCCGTCCGGAAAAACTGCACTACGCCGTGAGCAGATTCGACGCAGACAGCGGCGAGGCAGCCATGGATGAGCTGCTCGGAAAATATCCGGGGATCGACGGCGTGATCTGCGCCACGGATATGATCGCGCTCGGCGCGATGAACGCCCTGTTCCGCAGCGGAAAAAGAGTCCCTGAGGACGCCGGGATCGCGGGAGTGGGCGACAGCTGGGCGGACAAGGTCGCCAGACCTGCCCTGACGACGGCGCACCTTTATTTCAGGGAGTGCGGCCTCGCGGCAGTGGAGATCCTGCTGCAGCGGATCGGGAATGAGATACCGGAATCTCCTGTCAGAAAGACCATGCTGGAGTATTCCATTATTGAACGGGGCTCCATGTAAGTGCATCCGCATACAGGGATGCCGCGTATGCCCAGGCAGCTCAAAGCAGTTATGATGCTGCAGTATAACATGTTAGTAAGGAGGGGAAAAATGAAGCTGATTTTTCTGGATATCGACGGCACACTGACAGTGCCGGGGGAGAACACGCCCCCGGAGAGCGCCCTGGAAGCGATCCGTGCCGCCCAGCGAAAGGGAAACAAAGTGTTTCTGTGCACAGGGAGAAATATGGATATGCTCTCCCCTCTGCTTAAATATGGTTTTGACGGTGTGATCGCCAGCTCCGGCGGCTATGTCATGCTCGGGGAGGAAGTGCTGTACGACTGTCCCATGACGCAGCAGCAGAGGGATACCGCGCTGGAGAGCCTTCACCGGCATGGCGTATTCTGCACGATCGAGGCACTTGGCGGTTCCTGGGGCGACGAAAACATGGATGCGTTTTTAAAGGACCAGCCGGAGGGCAACAGCGAGATCGAGCGCTGGAGAAAGGCCCTGTCAGAGAATCTGGGGATCCGTCCGATGAGCGAGTACGACGGCAGCCCTGTCTACAAGGTCGTGATCATGTGCAGCGGGATGGAGCAGCTGGAAGAAGCCAGGGAATTGCTGGAAAAGGACTTCCAGTTTGTCCTTCAGGAGGTTCCCGCGCACGGATGCATCAATGGGGAGCTGGTCAACCGGCAGTTCGACAAAGGGAAAGGTGTCCTGACCATCTGCAGGAGAATGGGAGTTCCGGTAGAGGATACGATCGGGTTCGGCGACAGCATGAATGACCTGGAAATGATCCAGACGGTAGGCACGAGCGTCTGCATGGCGAACGGAGCCCGGAAGCTCAAGGAGATCAGCACGATGGTCTGCCCGGCGGTCGAGGAGGACGGAATGGCCAGGGCTTTCGCCATGCTGGATCTGATCTAGTACAGAATTTTGTGGTATTGCATACAAAGACGGAAACCTTTATTGCGATTTGCACAAAAATCCGGCGTCAGGATTTGGTATTTAGTCAATAGTCATAATGCTTGAAAAAGTTTATAATATTGAAACAGGGTTGAAATCGTTTTCAATCACGAAACGTAACAGTTTTTGTATTAATTTGGAGGGATGAAGCAATGGCATTGGATTATCGTAAATGCGCCCAGGAGATCGTTGACCACATCGGAGGCCGCGATAATGTGGCGCAGGCAGCACACTGCGCAACGAGACTCCGTCTGGTCATCAAGGACAACAGCAAGGTAGACAAGGAGTATCTTGATAATGTTGACGGCGTAAAGGGAATGTTCGAGTCGAACGGTCAGCTGCAGCTGATCATCGGCACCGGAACAGTAAACAAGGTTTATGATGAGTTCCTGGATATTACGGGAATGACCGCGGCGACCAAGGATGACGTCAAGGCGGCGGCAGCAGAGAGACAGCCTCTCTGGAAGAAGCTCTTAAAGCCGATCGGCGACGTCTTCGTTCCGATCCTTCCCGCGATCGTGGCATCAGGTCTTATGATGGGCCTGGTCGAGGCTCTTGGTAAGGCACTTCCGGGATTTGCCAGCAGTGACTGGTACGGATTCCTGGATATGGTCGCAAATGCGGCGTTTGTATTCCTTCCCGGAATCGTTGCGATCTCCGCAGCCCGTGTTTTCGGCGGCAACATTTTCCTCGGTGCGGTCATCGGCCTTCTGATGATCCATCCCGGCCTTATCAATGCATGGAACGTTGCCAGCTATGAGGGCGCGATCCCTACATGGAATATCTTCATATTCCCGGTCAAGCAGACCGGCTACCAGGGACATGTTATCCCTGTTATGATCGCGGTGTTCCTGATGTGCCAGATCGAGAAATGGCTGCACAAGCATGTTCCTGAGATGCTGGATCTGTTTGTGACACCGCTGACCACTGTACTGCTTACTTCCTATATCACTTTTACGATCATCGGACCTGTTTTTGCACAGCTTGAGACATGGGTCCTCGCCGGCGCCAAGATCCTGGTCAGGAACCCGATCGGAGCCTGCGCAATGGGCGCGATCTATCCCTGGACAGTCGTCATGGGCCTGCACCACATGTACAACGTCATTGAGGCCGGCATGCTGGCAGAGACAGGACTTAACACTTGGATGCCGATCGCTTCTGCGGCAAACTTCGCGCAGTTCGGCGCCTGCCTTGCCGTAGGTCTCAAGGCACATAACAACAAGACGAAGGCGATCGCTGTTCCTTCCTCCATGTCCGCAGCACTGGGCATCACGGAGCCGGCTATCTTCGGTGTGAACATGCGCTTCTTCAAGCCTTTTATCGCAGGTATGATCGGCGGCGCTGTCGGTTCTATCTTCGGTGCGATCACAGGTATCGGCGCTTCTGCTTACGGCGTGACCGGTATCCCCGGATACCTGACGATCAACCGTCCCATCATCTACACGATCCTGCTGGCTATTTCCGGCGGCATCGCTTTTGTCCTGACCAATGTTCTCTGGAAGGAGGAGGACACCGGAGCTAAAAAGGCAGCAGCTCCCGCAGCAGCCCCTGCTCCCGCAGTACAGGCTAAAATGCCGGAGAATGACGTTATCAGCTGCTCCGCGGGCAAGATCGCACAGCCCGTCGAGGGCAAAGTGATCTCCTATGAGCAGATCCCGGATCCCACTTTTGCATCCGGTGCTCTGGGCGTCGGCGTCGGCGTCGAGCCGGAGGCGGAGACCGTATTTGCTCCTATGGACGGCACGATCTCTTCCGTAGCAGAGTCCAAACATGCCATCGGAATTTCCGGAGCAGGAGATATGGAACTGCTGATCCACGTCGGCGTGGATACGGTCGAGATGAACGGCGACGGATTCGAGCCGATGGTGGCAGAAGGCGATACCGTCCGCAGGGGCCAGCCGATCCTGAAATTCAGCCGTGAGAAGATCAAGGCTGCAGGACATCCTGAGACCGTTGTCGTCCTGCTGACAAACAGTGATGACTATGAGGATACAAAGTTCGGCGAGAATGTCTGAGCCGGATACAGTGCAGTACACTCCGCACCGGGAGGTGACCTTCCCGGTGCGAGCCAGATCGAATAGATCGGAAGCAATTTATAGACAACAAAATGGAGGGTAAAATGAAAGAATTCAAGTTCACAGTAACAGATCCCGTTGGTATCCACGCACGTCCCGCAGGACTTCTTGTCAAGGCAGTCAAAGAGCATGCCAGCACAGTCATGATCGAGAACAAAGACGGCAAGGCTGCAGATGCTAAAAAGCTTCTGGCTCTGATGGGCCTGGGCATCAAGCAGGGCGATGAGATCACAGTCAAGGTCGACGGAGCAGATGAAGATGCAGCTGCTGCTGCAATCGAGGCGTTCCTGAAAGAGAACCTTTGATCCTGTAAGAGCGTGTACACGTAAAACGGATCAGTAACGTCCATAAGCGGAATGAAAGAGCCCACCTGAGCAGATGCTCAAAGTGGGCTCTATGAAAAACAGGGGGTATATGAGATGCAAGTAGCAACCGGAATCAAGATCGTCAACGGGATCGCAATCGGAAAGCTGCATATTTTTAAAGCACCGGTATATGAGATCAGCGAGGCGGCAGCTGATCCGATCGAAGAGCTGGCCCGTTTTGAGCAGGCCAGATTAAAGGTCCAGGAACAGCAGCACGCCCTGTATGAGAAAGCGCTCAAGGAAGCGGGAGAGGACAGCGCAGGTATTTTCGAAGCGCATGAGATGATGCTGGACGATGATGACCTCATCGACGCCTGCAAAATGATCATGACCGAGCAGAAAAAGAGCGCGGAGTATGCGGCGAAGGAAGGATTTGACAACGTCGCCGAGATGTTCAGGGAGATGGACGATCCGTATTTCCAGGCAAGAAGCGCGGATATCATCGACCTGAAAAACGCTATGCTGGACGTCCTGCTCGGAAACGATACGGACAGTCTGCAGGGCACGGAGCCTTCCATCCTTGTCGCGGAAGATCTTGCGCCGTCAGAGACGGTCAAGCTCGATAAGTCCCTCCTGCTGGGACTGGTGACCAGAGAGGGCAGCTCCAACAGCCACACGGCGATCCTGGCCAGGAGCATGAATCTGCCCACCCTTATTCAGTGCAAGAGCATTGAGGATGACTGGGAAGGCAAGTTTGCGATCCTGGACGGATATAATTCCTGCCTTTACATCGAGCCTACACAGGATCTGATCGATTCCCTGACAGCAAGGAGAAACGAGGACCTGAAAAAAGAAGCCCTGCTGCAGGAACTTAAAGGAAAAACAAATACAACGGTAGATGGTAAGACGATCCGCGTCTTCGCCAATATCGGAGGCCCGGCAGATATCGGCGCCGTACAGCAGAACGATGCAGAAGGCGTCGGCCTGTTCCGCTCCGAGTTTGTTTATCTCAACAGCAGCGAGGATCCCTCTGAGGACTCCCAGTTCCAGGCATATAAGCGCGTTCTCGAGACGCTTTCGCCGAAGCTTGTCATCATCCGTACCTGTGACATCGGCGCGGACAAGACGATCGATTACATGAATCTCGACAAGGAAGAGAATCCGGCGCTCGGCTACAGAGCGATCCGCATCTGCCTGACCAGAAAGGATTTCTTTAAGAGACAGCTGCGTGCACTCCTTCGCGCATCCGTCTATGGAAAACTGGGTATCATGTTCCCTATGATCATCAGCTTGAGAGAGGTCAGGGAATGCAAGGAGATCCTGGAGGAATGCAAGCGCGAACTGGCGAATGAAGGGGTTTCCTACAGCAAGGATATTGAGATCGGTATCATGATCGAGACTCCGGCTGCAGCACTTTGCGCTGATGAGCTCGCGGAAGAGGTCGATTTCTTCTCCCTCGGCACGAACGATCTGACACAGTATACCTGTGCGATAGACCGCCAGAACGCTAAGCTGGAGCCCTTCTCCGATACGCATCATCCTGCAGTCCTGCGCCTGATCCAGATGACCATCGAGGCCGGACACCGCCATGGCACGTGGGTCGGGATCTGCGGCGAGCTCGGTGCGGATCCGACACTGACAGAGACGTTCCTCAGAATGGGTGTGGACGAACTGTCCGTGAACCCGAAGAGCGTCCTGCCGCTCCGTAAGATCATCCGCAGCGTTGACCTTTCCAAAAGCCAGTCATAAACAGGTTGCCGGATAAAGGCAGCGCATCTGTCATTCCGGAAAACAACAATAAAAACGGCTGAGACCCGCTCAGATGAGTATGGGTTTCAGCCGTTTCTTTATTTTGCATATGTATCACAAGAATGGACAGCTGTGCCGATGTGCCCGGCCGCCGGGTCACGGAAGGGATTCCGTATTGATCAGGTCCATGATGATGGAGGTGGACGCTACCTGCATACTGGTTGCCATGACGTCAATATAATGCTGCCGGTTCTCATAGAGCTCGTGGACCTTGCTCACGATGCAGTCCGGAAGGTCGTCATCATCTACACGGATGCTGTAGCCCTGCGCCTCAAAGGAGGCAGCATTGAGCTTCTGGTCGCCTCGTCCTGTGGGGAGAGGAACCAGAATATTGGGCTTTTTCAGGGCGAGCAGCTCGCAGATCGCGTTGGCGCCGGCCCGGGAGATGACGACGTCTGCCATAGCATACAGATGCTTTAGATCATCCTTGACATACTCAAACTGCTTGTAGCCTGGGATCGTGAGCATCAGGTTGTCCATCTTCTCCTTGCCGCAGATGTGAACCACCTGGAAATCCTCCAGCAGGGCCTTGAGATTCTCTCGGACAGCTATATTGACGGAAAGGGCGCCGAGGCTCCCTCCGATGACCATGAGGACAGGCTTATCGTCGGTAAAACCGCATAACCGCAGGCCTTCCTCGCGGCTGCCGTGAAAGAGCTCGTCGCGGATCGGCGTACCGGTCAGGATCGCCTTGCTCGCGGGAAGGTCCTTCATCGTCTCCGGGAAATTGCAGCAGACTTTGTGCGCAAAAGGCGTACAGAGCTTGTTGGCAAGACCGGGAGTCAGGTCGGACTCATGGCAGATACACGGAATATGCAGTAAGGAAGCTGCCTGGACGACAGGAACGCTCACATATCCGCCCTTGGAGAAGACGACGTTAGGCCTGTACTGGCGCAGGAAATGATGCGCCTCATTAAAGCCCTTGATGACGCGGAAGGGATCCGTAAAATTCTGGGGATCCCAATAGCGCCTGAATTTACCGGTCTCGACGCCGAGGTAAGGAACATCGTAGTCTTCGACCAGCTTTTTCTCCATTCCGTTGATGGATCCGATGTAATAGATCTCATAGCCGGCATCCCTCAGATAGGGAATGAGGGCGAGATTAGGTGTGACATGACCGGCGGTGCCTCCGCCGGTCAGAACGATTTTTTTACCCATTGGAAATTCTCCAATCTATAGACAAAGCACTTATCAGGCTTCCTGGGCAAGGCAGGCCCGGAGGGCCTTTGCCAGCTGATCGGGGCAGGAAGTATTCTTAAAACCGCAGGTCGTTCCCTCGATCTTGTCAATGACATCCTCTGCCTTCATGCCGGTCACGAGCTTGCTGATTCCTTTGAGATTGCCGTTGCATCCGCCGTCAAAAGAGACGGAGCGGATGATATGGTCGCTGTCAAGCTCGAGATGGATCGCGGAAGAACATGTCCCATGTGTTCTGAAAATCATAATGAACTCCTTTCTGGCCGGTCTGTACCGTATACAGCAGGCCGGTCCGTCAGCATAGACTTCTGCCGAAGATCAAAACAAATCTATGGTATCATCGGCGCCCTCAAGAGCGACGTCTGCAAATGCGGAGAGTCTTTCGAGATCCGACGCATGCAGGGCACTCTTGAAGCTGAAGGTATCCTCGATGATCGTACAATTTTTAAGGCCGCTGAGCTTTTCGCGCATCAGCTTGCCGGAGACAGGTGCCCAGCTGCCGTTTTCGGCGAGAGCAAAGGTCCTGTTCTGAACGCCGAGGGCCTCCATATCATCAAGGAAATTCTTCATGGGAGGGTAAATGCCATTGTTATAGGTAGGGCAGAAGAGGACGATCCTCGCGCAGCGCCATACCTCCGCGATCAGATAGGAGACATCTGTCTTGGAGACATCAAAAACGCGGACGTTCAGATCGGTCTTTTCTTCAACGAATGCAGCAAAGGCCTCTGCAGCGCTCGCAGTGTGGCCGTAGAGGCTGCCATAAACCACGAGCACGTCGTCAGTTTCCGGCGTGTAGGTGCTCCATCTCTGATACAGATCCAGAATTATATTGGAATGCTCACCTATATGCCAGAGAGGACCGTGCAGAGGAAGAATAGCCTTGATGTCAAGGCCTGCTGTTTTTTTCATGACTGCCTGGACCTGCTGTCCGTATTTTCCGACGATGTTGGCATAATAACGGCGGGTCTCGTCAATATAATTATCCAGGAAGATCTCAACGTCCGTAAAGATGTCGCCCTCAATGGTGCCGAAAGTGCCGAAGGCATCCGCTGAGAAAAGGGCACCTGTCGTCTCATCATAGGCGAAAAGGACCTCCGGCCAGTGCACCATGGGCGCAGTGATAAAGCGGAAGGTGTGTGCACCGCTGCAGAGTGTATCGCCTTCTTTCAGAATAAGTTTCTTCTGCTCCGCAAGGGAGGGGAAGAACTGTCCGAGCAGGGCAAAGGCCTTGGCGCTGCCGGCGAGCGTAATATCGGGATATCTGCTGATGACGCTCCTGAGCAGAGCGCAGTGATCGGGCTCCATATGGAGGATCACAAGATAATCGGGCGTTCTGCCCCCGAGAACGGCTTCCAGGTTCTCCAGGTACTGATCGCCTACGGAGGCGTCGGCTGTGTCGAACAGTACGATCTTCTCATCTATAACGGCATAGCTGTTGTAGGATACTCCCTTCGGGAGCGGGAACAGGTTTTCAAACAGAGCAAGACGGCGGTCATTTGCGCCGATCCAATAAGTGTCCTGCACTGCCTGCTGATAATTAAACATAGCTGTGTTCCTTTCAAAAAAATAGCATAAATAATTTAAGGATAACTAATATAGTATACCATGTGCGGACATCTGTGTGCTAGTCATGAAGAGGAGATTTTGTTATACTAGTATAGCGCTTTCCAATTAACTGGACATTTCCAATAGTGTCTCGGTTTTGACGGATTCAGTGGGATCAATATCATCAAGATGCCATGTCCAGTGGAATACAACTGGCTCCGCATTGATCTCATCAAAATACGTATATATGCGTTGTACAAGTTCTTCCTTGGATTTAACCCTAATGCCTTTGAGCATCTGCTTGGTCATCTTGCTGAAGAACGATTCTACAAGGTTCAACCAGGAAGCATGCTTCGGTGTAAACACAAACTCGAAACGGCCTTCGACTGTAGCCAGATACTCTACAACTTTCTGCGCTTTATGAACCTTAAGGTTGTCGAGCACAAGCCGGATCGTGTCACCCTTTGGATACCTGGCATCAAGGATTTTAAGGAATTCGATGTAGTCCGCACTATTATGGTTGTCACTGACGAGAGGTATGGCTTCCCCTGTCTGCAGGTCAATCCCTGCGAGTAATGATACTGTACCAAGCCGTTTGTACTCGTAGTCACGTTTGATTGTACCGTTTTCCTCAGTTGGCGGCAGATCATCTGCAACGTTTGCAATTGCCTGTATTCCGGGCTTTTCGTCATACGATACAACGTGGATGACTTCGCCCTCATCGAATGGAAGAAGATTCCCTTCTTCGTCGAACTGCATTTGCAGCTGTTTATAAACCAGGAGCACGTTATGCATCTTATCGTCGAAGTCCGGATCCCGGCGTTCACAATAATACTGGATGCGGAATGGTTTGATCTTGCATTTGTCCAGAATCCGATATACACCGGATTCCGTGATGGTTGCAAGCCGGTCGAAACCAGCGTCGACCGCAGTCTTGTTGATATGCTGTGTAAGGGCCTTGGTTGTCCATGTCTCAGCAGCGTAACCGTAATCTTTTGGCTGGGTGCAGGCTATACTGATCAGCCAGGTTTTCGCCTCGCCAGTGATTTCTTCTTTTCGGCCGCGGCCCTTTTCTACATTAAGAAGATCCTCGATGGAGTCTTCTTCTGAACGGGCACGGTATTTCTTGATCCAAAGCTCTGCGGTATGCCGGCTAACATCGAGTTCCTCGGCAATCGATGAAGCAGATTTACCATCTGCCTTCATGAGCAGGATCTTCGCTCTCTGAGCGATAACAACCGGGGTCATCCCCGAATTTGCAAGCTTTTCAAGCTCTGCTTTATGGTTTTGTTCAAGTGTGAATTTCATGCAAATGGACCTCCGTATTGTCTTGTTTGCATTATATCACAGCTTGCTAAAATGTATAGTTAATTAAAATGTATTATACTAGTGTTACTATTCACGGTCCATCAGGATGACCAGTCCGGATCGTCGTGCTCGCACGTAAGAGACGTGCTGGTTGTCCTGATGTGACCTGTGAAGCAGGGACCTTCATCACATGAGCAAAACACAGATGCGTGAGCAGCTGGTTCGCGCGTTCTGCGCGCGGTTTTGCGAATGCATTGTGAAGGGACCGTGAATAGTAACACTGGCCTATTCACGGTCCATCAGGATGGCCAGTCCGGATCGTGAATAGAAGCATACTGTTACTGTTCACAGTATTCATAAGAACTGGGGGAAACAAAATGCATCATGTATTCTGTCTCATGGGAAAGAGCGCATCGGGCAAAGATTCCATTTACCAGGAGCTGCTCCGTCATGAAGATCTCAGGCTGCACAAGGTGGTGCCCTATACGACCAGACCCATCAAAGAGCATGAGCAGGAAGGCAGGGAATATCATTTTACTACCCTGGAAGAGTTTGAACGTTTCCGGAACGAGGGCAGGATCATAGAGTACAGGATGTATGAGAGCTTTTACGGCCCCTGGTATTACTACACCTGTGACGACGGGCAGATCGATCCGGCCAGCAGGGACGTTCTGCTCATAGGGACCCTGGAATCCTATAAGGCGCTGCGCGCCTTTTACGGAGAAGAATGCGTCGTCCCTCTTTACGTGAATGTTGAGGACGGGCTGCGGCTGGAGAGAGCGCTGAAGCGTGAGCGGGAAGTCGAGCGCCCCAGATATGCGGAAATGTGCCGCCGGTTCCTCGCGGATATGGAAGATTTCTCAGAGGAAAAACTAGCGGAGGCAGGAATCACGGAGATCTTTGACAATACGGATTTTGACAGGTGCGTTGACAAGATCCGTGCAAGGATCCTCTCCTTTGCTTAAAGGATCTGTGCTTTGTTTTGATTCGTAAGGACTATTATGTACAGCTTTTCAGACATTATCGGGCAGAAGGAAGCTGCCGGCCATCTGCAGAATGCGATCGTGACCGGGAAACTCTCCCACGCGTATATTCTCTGCGGAGAAAAAGGGACGGGCAAGGAGCAGCTGGCGTATACGGCTGCTGCTGTTCTGGAATGCAGCTCTCCGGTGATCAGGGACGGAGTACCGCATCCGTGCGGGAAATGCCATTCCTGCATCCAGATGGAGTCGGAAAGCCACCCGGATGTGATCAGGATCGTGCATCGGAAGAAGAATGAGGCTGATAAGCAGACAGCTCTCGGAATCGATGATATCCGGGAGATGAGAGCGGATGTCATGATCAGGCCATACTCGGGCGACTATAAGGTATATATCCTGCCGGATGCCGGGAGTATGACGCAGCAGGCCCAGAACGCCCTGCTAAAGACCCTGGAGGAGCCGCCCTCCTATGCGGTCATTTTCCTTCTGGCGGAGAAAGTGACCTCCTTTCTGACCACCGTGCTCTCCCGCTGCGTGCTGCTGCGGATGCACTCCGTTCCGGCGGCAGACCTTAAGGCCTGGCTCGGGCGAAAATACGGGATGGACGAGCAAGCCGCAGGATATATTGCGGGACTCTCGCACGGAAATCCCGGAATGGCGGTCAGGATGGCGGAGTCAGACGAGCTCTTAAGGCTTCCCGCCTATGCGGCAGGATTTCTTAAAGATCTTGCGTCAGCGAACAGCTATGAGATCGTCGGATTTGCGGACAGGATCGTCTCCGGCAGGATCAGGACAGGCGGGGAGGGATCCGCGGAAGTCGACTGCAGCACGGACAGAATGCTGGAGTGGATGCAGGACTGGTTCCGGGATATTCTCGTATACAAGAGCACGCGCGGGACGGGCGACTTGATTTTTTATGAAGATGTACAGTATATTATAAGCGCCGCAGGACGCCTTTCTTTTGAGGATCTGGCAAGGATCCGGAAGGCCTTCGGGCTGGCAGAGCAGAGGCTCCGGGCAGGAGGAAATGACTCACAGATCCTGGAGATGCTGCTGCTCACGATCAGGGACTGCTTACAGTAATTTGCGTAATGGTATGCCCTCAGCAGTTAATGCTTCGGGCTGCCTGAATAGTTAAGGAAGATATTCTAATACAGCTGAATAATGGATCAATTTATGGAAGAAACCAGAGAAATGGAAATCAATGAGATCATAGAGGAAGCTGCCGTCTATGAGGAGAGCGGAACTCTGGAGGCGGAAGCCGCAGAGGATGTGACAGAGACCGCGGAGCAGGAAGAGACTGAGGCAGTCTCCTCTGAGGAGACGCAGGAAGAGGGCGAAACGATCTCTCTTGGCCTTGATGATGATATAGAAGACCAGGATCAGATCGTCGACAATTCCGGCGCCGTGGGCAGTGTGACGGTCGTGGGAGTGCGCTTTCGCACGGCAGGCAAGGTGTATTATTTTTCTCCCGCAGGATATGATGTCAGAAGGGGTACGCATGTCATTGTGGAGACAGCGCGCGGCGTGGAATACGGCACAGCGGTCTGTGATCCCATGGAGATCGAGAAAAAGAGCATGCGCTCTCCGATCCGGCAGATCCTGCGCATAGCGGACGAAGAGGACCTCAGGCAGGTCGTTCACAATAAAATCAGGGAAAAAGAGGCTCTCAGAGTCTGCAGGCAGAAGATCCGGGAACATAACCTGGATATGAAGCTGATCGACGCGGAGTATACCTTTGACGGCAGCAGGATCCTGTTTTATTTCACCGCGGAGGGAAGAGTGGATTTTCGCGACCTGGTCAAGGATCTTGCAGGGATCTTCCGCACGAGGATCGAACTGCGGCAGATCGGCGTCAGGGATGAGACCAAGATCCTGGGCGGATACGGAATCTGCGGAAGACCTCTGTGCTGCCACTCCTATCTGTCAGACTTTATTCCTGTCTCCATCAAAATGGCCAAGGAGCAGAATCTGTCCCTGAATCCGACAAAGATCTCCGGCGTCTGCGGAAGGCTGATGTGCTGCCTTAAAAATGAAGAGGACACCTATGAAGAGCTCAATCGCCTGCTTCCGAGGATCGGAGATGAGGTCGAAGGCAGCGACGGGCTGCAGGGAGAGGTGGAGAGCGTCAACGTGCTGAGGCAGCGTGTCAGGATCCTGGTCGATGTCGATGACGAGAAGGAGCTCCACGAATATCCCGCATCGGACGTGACGATCCTGCGCAGGAGAAGGCGCGGGCAGGCAAGGCCCAAGCTGAACAGGAACAGCAATCCGGAACAGGGCAAGGCAAAAACTGTCCAGCCCGGAGCTAAAAAGGCCTCCGCGGCTGCAGAGGAGCTGAGAAAAGAAAATACTGCGCCCGCAAAAGCAGAAGAGAGAAAAAGCGAAGAGAAAAAGGCGGCGGACGACCAGGGCTCCAGGCAGCAGGCAAAGGCGCCCAGAGAGCGCAGAAAAAATGACAGAAGAGACCGCGGCCACGCGGAAAATGAAACCAGGGAGCAGAGAGTAAAACAGAACCGGAAAAATGAACCGGAAGCCGAGAATACAGCCCGGACCCAGGCGGGTGAAAACCGTGATCTGAAGGGACAGGCAGAACAGGACAGAAAAGACCGCCAGGACAGAAGACCCGGCAGAAATCGCAGAGATTTCAGGCGTGGCAGGCCTGCCCGCGGTAAAGGAAAAGAGAATGGAAGTGCACCTTCTGCCGAATGAGAGGATCGATGACCTGCAGAGAAACGGCCTTCGCATCATTCAGGACCCGAAGAAGTTCTGCTTCGGCATAGATGCCGTCCTGCTGGCGGAATTTGCAGCCGCCAGGGCGGGAGACAGAGTCCTCGATCTGGGAACCGGAACGGGCGTGATCCCGCTCCTCATGTCCTCCAGAACAGAAGCTGCTTTTCTGGCAGGGCTGGAGATCCAGGAAGAGAGCGCGGAGATGGCGGAGCGATCCGTTGCAATGAACTCCCTGACGGACAGGATCAGGATCGTTGCCGGTGATATCAGAGAAGCAGACCGTTATTTCGCGCCTGCTTCTTTTGACGTGGTGACATGCAACCCGCCGTATATGAACGCAGGGCACGGCCTGGTGAATCCACAGGATGCCAAGGCGCTGGCCAGACATGAGATCCTGTGCACGCTGGAGGATGTCTGCAGAGCAGCGGGGTCGCTTCTAAGACCCGGGGGCCGTTTTTACATGGTCCACAGGCCGGCGAGGCTGGCGGAGATCATAACGACGCTGCAGAGCTTTTCCCTGGAGCCGAAAAGGATGCGTTTTGTATACCCCTATATCGACAGAGAGCCGAATCTGGTCCTGGTCGAGAGCGTCCGGGGCGGACGCAGCGGCATGCGCATCGACAAGCCCCTTATCGTCTACCTGGAGCCCGGAGTTTACACGGAGGAGATCCGCAGGATCTATGATTAAATGACAGGAACACTGTACTTATGTGCGACGCCGATCGGCAACCTTCAGGACATAACGCTGAGAGTCCTGGATACATTGAAAGAGGTCGATCTGATAGCCGCGGAGGACACCCGGAATACGCTGGGACTTCTCAACCATTACGGGATCAAAAAGCCCCTGACCAGCTATCACGAGCATAATAAATACGAGAAGGCGCAGGAACTGGCGGACAGGCTCCTGAAGGGGGAAAATATAGCCCTTGTCACGGATGCCGGAACGCCGGCTATCTCAGACCCCGGAGAGGTGCTGGCAGCAGTCTGCATAGAGCGCGGGATCCGCGTGACATCCCTCCCCGGAGCATGTGCCCTGATCACGGCCCTGACCATGTCGGGGATGCCGGCGAGGCGCTTTTGTTTTGAGGGGTTCCTGCCGACAGATAAAAAAGAGAGAAGCCATGTCCTTGGCCAGCTGAAAACAGAAGAGCGGACCGTGATCTTCTATGAGGCGCCGCATCATCTTAAGACAACACTGAAAGAACTGCAGGAAGCGGCAGGACCCGACAGAAAGGTAACTTTGTGCCGGGAGCTGACAAAGCGCTTCGAGGAAGCGGTCCCCATGACGCTGCAGGAAGCGGTGGAATATTATAAAGAAAAGGATCCGCGCGGAGAATATGTCCTCGTGCTCGAAGGAGCGGACAGGGAACAGATCCGGGCGCAGGAGCAGGAAAGCTGGCAGGAGATCTCGGTTGCGGAGCACGTCGCTCTGTACGAGCGGCAGGGCATGGACCGCAAAGAGGCCATGAAAAAGGCGGCCGCGGACAGAGGCGTCAGCAAGAGAGATATATACAGGGCTCTGCTCTGACAGAAAGCTTTAGTCGCCAGAGGTAAAGGTTTGCGAATATGCCTGTCATATTGCGTAAATAATACAGGGACGACAGAAAATATGGCAACATACGCAATCAGCGACATACACGGCGCATATGACGAATTTCGTGCGCTCCTGAAAAAAATAGATTTCCACTTCGACGGGAGAGATACGCTGTATCTCCTGGGAGACTACGCGGACTGGGGAGAGAAGTCGATCGAGACGCTCATCATGATCCGCGAGATGGACCAGGAATACAGCTTTGTGCACTGCCTGATGGGAAACCATGAGCTGATGTTCCTGCAGACAGTGGATTCCGGATATGACGGGAGCAATCCAGGCATGCAGGCGCAGAACTGGCTGTACAATAACCGCGGCAGCGTTACCTGGAACGGATATGCGGCGCTGGAGGAGGACCAGAAAAAGGATTTGATCCGCTGGATGCGCTCGCTCCGCTATTCCTGCGATGTCTCCGTCGGAGGCGTCAACTATATGCTGGCGCACGCCTATCCCTATTACTATGATATGTACTGGCGCGCCGATGAGATCAAAAAACACAAGATGGACGCCGTGTGGAGACGTCTTCTTCTGAGGGAAGATCCTTTTGCCGGATACAAGGGCGTCAGAAACTATGACTGCCTGATCTGCGGGCACACGATCTCGGATATCTATTATCAGGAGGCGAGGCTGGAGAGCAGCTGGCCCTTGAGGATCACGACGGAAAACGTCCGCAACAGGATCTTCAAGGCGGAAAAATTCATAGACATCGACTGCGGCGCAAAATGCATGGATATCGCGGAGGATGCCGTGGAGCTCCTGCAGCTGGCTTCGATGAGGGCGCAGCTTGCAGCCTTAAGGCTGGAAGACCTGCAGGGAT
Organism: Lachnospiraceae bacterium; assembly: GCA_017449745.1. Classification (GTDB taxonomy): domain Bacteria; phylum Bacillota; class Clostridia; order Lachnospirales; family Lachnospiraceae; genus CAG-791. The sequence goes on along the minus strand of JAFTFD010000379.1, from coordinate 39,902 downwards.
TCTATGTACACCGTGCGATCACAAAACTGGCGGAGCAGTCGATCCCGGAGCTGACGGTCCCGGAACTGCACCTTCCCCAGATCCGGTTCCCGGAACTTAACGTCCCGGAGCTGCACCTTCCGCAGGTACGCCTGCCAGAGATGCATATGCCGGAGATGCATATACCGGAGGTTAAATTGCCGGAGGTAAAAATGCCGCAGGTCAGACTGCCGCAGATAAAATTCCCGATGCCTAGAGGATCTGATCCGGGAGGATGGTTTAAAAATCGATGACAGACAGCAGTTATCTTATATTTATCCTGGCGGGGCTGGTCCTGGCGGGACTCATCGGAGTCCTTGCCTTTCTGCGACGTATGCGCGTTCCGAAGAGCCTGCCCGTCGACGAGATGGAGGGACACGATTTCGAGTATTACTGTGCGGACCTTCTGCGCAAGTGCGGGTACCAGGATGTGGAAGTTACAAAAGGAAGCGGCGATTTCGGAGTCGATATTCTTGCCAGGAAAGAGGGCATCACGTATGCAGTCCAGTGCAAGTGCTATGATTCCCTGATCGGCGTTTTTGCCGTTCAGCAGGTCTATGCAGGAAGAGATTACTACGGCTGTATGGTCGGGGCTGTCATGACCAACCAGTATTTTACGGACCCGGCCAGAAAACTGGCAGCAGGACTCGGGATCCTTTTATGGGACAGGGATCACCTGGAGTACCTGGAGGGCATTGCTGACGGATAAGCGCCCAAATGTGCAGGAGATGTCCGCAGCCTTGCGGTAGTGAGAGGCTGTGTGATAAGATTGTAGGATGCAAAGGCAGGGCGGTATGCTGCCTGTGCGGGATCTCCCGGGCAGCGCAGTTCCGTATCATATACATATAGAAGGCATAAAAGGGGCGGAAAATATGAATATACTGGCACCTTCAATACTCGCCGCAGACTGCAGCAGGCTCGGGGAAGAACTCGAAACGATCCGCAGCGCCGGTGTGCAGTGGGTACATATCGATGTGATGGACGGTGTTTTTGTGCCATCCCTGTCATTTGGCCTTCCCGTCGTGCAGAGCCTTCGGAAGGTGAGCGATCTGTATTTTGACGTTCATCTGATGATCACGGATCCGCTTCGCTATATTCACGAATTCGCGCAGGCAGGGGCGGACAGTATTACCTTCCACCTAGAGGCCGCGGAGGATCCGGACGAAGTGATCCGCAGTATCCGCACCGAGGGGAAAAATGTCGGGATCTCCATTAAACCGGGGACTCCTGTAGAGAAAGTGCTTCCTTACCTGGAGAAGATCGATCTGCTGCTGATCATGACGGTGGAACCGGGATTCGGCGGCCAGGCATATATAGAAGCTTCCACGGAGCGCATCCGGGAGGCGGGAAGAGCAATTGCCGAAAGAGGCCTTGCCGTCAATATCGAAGTGGACGGAGGGATCAACAGGAAAACGATCGATACGGTCCTGGAGGCAGGAGCCAATGTCCTTGTCATGGGTTCTGCCGTCTTTGGAAACGATACCTTCCATAATGCGCAGTGGTTCGTCCAAAAACTTGGCGAGGCGGACTAACACTGCAGATAACTATGTGGAATAAAAAAGATTTGGAGAAAAAATGACCTATTACGCACCGCCTAAGATAGACAGAAATGCTCCCTGCTGGTGCGGGAGCGGCAGAAAATACAAGAGCTGCCATCAGCATTTTGATGAGAAGATCCATGAGTTCGCGATGCAGGGGCACATCGTCCCCGACCGCAGCATCATCAAGAACGAGAGGCAGATCCAGGGGATCCGGGAAAGCGCAAAGATCAATATTGCCGTGCTCGATGAGGTAGCGGACAAGATCCGCGCCGGAATGACGACGCAGCAGATCGACGATATCGTATATAATACGACGGTCAAAATGGGAGGGATCCCTGCTGATCTTCACTATGAAGGGTACCCCAAGAGCGTGTGCACCTCGATCAACGACCAGGTCTGCCACGGCATTCCCTCCGAGACAACAGTCTTAAAAGACGGAGATATCATCAACGTCGACTGTTCCACGATCCTGAACGGCTTTTTCTCGGACTCTTCCCGAATGTTCTGCATCGGGGATGTGCCGGAGGAGAACCGGAAACTGGTAGAGGTCGTTAAGGAGTGTGTTGAGATCGGGATCAAAAATGTGATCCCGTGGCATTTCCTCGGAGATATGGGCCACGCTGTTCACCAGCATGCGCTGGATCACGGATACTCGGTCGTCAAGGAGATCGGAGGACACGGCTGCGGCCTCGAATTCCATGAGGATCCGTTCGTCAGTTACGTCTCAAAGCCGGGAACCGAGATGCTGATGGTTCCGGGAATGTGCTTTACGATCGAGCCGATGGTCAACATGGGAACGGATGAGATCTTTCAGGATGAGGAAAACGGCTGGTCGATCTACACGGCAGACGGAAAGCCTTCCGCGCAGTGGGAGGTACAGGTGCTGGTGACCGAGGACGGCCGCGAGGTGATTACATATTAAGGGAGCAGATATGCAGAATAAAGGAAAATACTACATTACAACAGCGATCGCATATACATCGGGCAAGCCGCATATCGGCAATACCTATGAGATCATCATGGCCGACAGTATTGCGAGATATAAAAGGGCGGACGGATACGATGTGCACTTCCAGACCGGCTCCGACGAGCACGGACAGAAGATCGAGGAAAGAGCAAGGCGCGCAGGGATCGCGCCCAAGGCGTTCGTGGATGACGTCGCCGGCGAGATCAAGCGCCTGTGGGATCTGATGAATACCAGCTATGACCGCTTTATCCGCACGACGGACGAGGATCATGAGAGACAGGTGCAGAAGATCTTCAAAAAGCTATACGACCAGGGCGATATCTATCTCGGATCTTACGAGGGACTCTACTGCACAGAGTGCGAAGCCTTCTATACCAAGTCCCAGGTGGTCGACGGGGACAAGTGCCCGGTCTGCGGCAACACCGTGCACGAAGAAAAGGAAAACGCCTATTTCTTCCGGATGAAGAAGTACGCCGACAGGCTCATTGACTATATCAACACCCACCCGGAGTTTATCCAGCCCGTTTCCAGAAAGAATGAGATGATGAACAATTTCCTGCTGCCGGGCCTGCAGGATCTGTGCGTCTCCAGAACGAGCTTTAAGTGGGGCATCCCCGTGGAATTTGACCCCGGCCACGTCGTCTATGTGTGGCTGGATGCCCTCTCCAACTATATCACCGGAATCGGCTATGATGCAGAGGGAAACAGCTCGGATCTTTACAGAAAATACTGGCCGGCTGACCTGCACCTGATCGGCAAGGACATCGTCCGGTTCCATACGATTTACTGGCCGATCTTCCTGATGGCGCTCGGAGAGCCGCTGCCGAAACAGATCTTCGGACACCCGTGGCTTCTGCAGGGCGGCGAGAAGATGAGCAAGACCAAGGGAAATGTCATCTATGCGGATGATCTCGCGGATATTTTCGGGGTCGATGCAGTGCGTTATTTTGTCCTGCACGAGATGCCCTATGAGAATGACGGTGTTATCACATGGGATCTCGTCGTAGAGAGAACCAATACGGACCTCGCCAATACGCTAGGCAACCTCGTCAAGAGGACCATCTCCATGTCCAACAAGTATTTTGGCGGTGTCGTGGAGAACAGGAACGCGCAGGCTCCTGTCGATGATGATCTCAAAGCGGTCGTGACCGCAGCCTATGATAAGGTCGAAAAGGACATGGCGGAGCTGCGTGTCTCGGATGCCCTGACGGATATCTTTACTGTCTTTAAGAGACTGAATAAATACATTGACGAGACCGAGCCGTGGGTCCTTGCCAAGGATGAGGCGTGCGCGGACAGACTGGCCACTGTCATGTACAACCTGACAGAAGGCATCATCATGGGAACGAGTCTCCTGGCTCCGTTTATGCCAGAGACTGCAGACAAGATCGCAGGACAGCTGAACACTACTCTCAGAGATTTCGACACACTGGAGCAGTTCGGTCTTTATCCTTCCGGAAATAAGGTGACAGAGGATCCGGAGATCCTCTTTGCCCGCCTTGACGTTAAGGAAGTCAATAAAAAAGTGGAAGTGATCGTAGAAAAGCAGAAAGCTTCCGCACTCGCAGCCCAGGAAGCAGACGCAAAAGCCGAAGCCGAGCTCAAGGCCGCCGCCGCTAAAAAAGCAGCGAAGGGTCCTGCCGCCGGGGCACCCGCTCAGACAGAGGCCGCTCCGATCGAGCACAAAGAGCAGATCGGCATTGAGGACTTTGCAAAATGTGAATTCCGTGTCGGAGAGATCCTCAGCTGCGAGCCGGTAGAGAAATCGAAAAAGCTTCTCTGCTTTAAGGTGCGCGTCGGCAGCGAGATCAGACAGATCGTCTCCGGCATTGCCAAGTACTACAGACCGGAAGAGATGCCCGGCAAAAAAGTCATGGTGATCTGCAACTTAAAGCCGGCAAAGCTTGCCGGACTGGTATCCGAGGGCATGCTGCTGTGCGCGGAAGACGCACAGGGGAATCTGGCGCTGATGTCTCCGGAGAAGCCCGGGATCGCGGACGGAGCGGAGATCAACTGAGAGGTCAGTCGGATCATATGAAAAGAAGAGGTTTAAAAACAGCGGCTGCGGCAGGATTGCTCGCGGCCGTGCTCGCGCTCCCGCCGGCCGGGATGCCGGTCCATGCGGCGCTGACCCCGGAGGCGGAGGATGCGTGGGAATCGGCCAAGGAAGACATGCGCGATGCGCTGGACGAGCTGCGCGATCTTGGCTTTTCGCCCATGGACATCGTTCAGAATGCCGTCGGGTCAGAGCACGGGAGTACGCAGGAAGAACCGGGAGCAGTGCCGCAGGAGAACACAGTCTCCGAAACATCGGATGCGGGAGAGGATCCGGCAGGCGGAACGCCCACGGATCTGCAGCAGACTGCGGATAAGATCCGAAGCGAGCTGCAGGAAAAAACGCAGCAGGCCGGTGAAATACTCACGGAGAAAGCTGCCGAGGCCGGGGAAGAGCTGATCGACCAGGCCGGCGAGGCCGCCAAAAAGCATGCCGGCAGCATCACGGACCGCTTAAGGGAACGTCTGATGGACAGACTTTATGACTGGATCGACGGACTGTTCAAGAGGCAGTAACAGGAAAACACACAAACAGGCAAATAGATAACATGATCAAAGGAGGACCCCGAAATGGGCAGGATATTCAGTCTTGACAGTCCGCTTATGCAGTTTCTGAATAAGGTCGCGGACCTGATGATATTAAATCTTATCACCCTGATCTGCTGCCTTCCGATCGTCACGGCCGGTGCATCCATGACAGCCATGCACTATGTGCTGCTGCGCTATGCAAGGAAAGAAGAAGGATATACGGTAAAACCGTTCTTCAAGGCCTTCAAAGAGAATTTCGTACAGGCGACCATCGAGTGGCTGATCATGCTGGCGGTCGGGATCATTTTCGCGCTGGACATCATCATCATGCGCAGGAGCACGGGGTTCCCGTCCTTCCTTAAATATGCCGTGATCGGTATCGCGATCCTTACCTATATCCTGGTACAGCTGGTATTTCCTCTGCAGATGCGGTTTGTCAACCCGGTCAAGACGACGTTCAAGAATGCGCTGATCATGTCAATCGCGCATCTTCCGAGAGTATTTCTCATGGCTCTGATCAGCCTGGCGCCGATCGTGCTGCAGCTTCTGTCTTTCCAGCTGACACCTATTATCATCATGTTCGGAATGTCGGTGCCGGGACTGGCCTGCGCCTATATATACAGTCCGATCTTTAAGAAATTCGAGCCGGAAGAGGAAGTGATCGATCATCCGGATGAGGCGTTCTTTATTTCCGATGAAATGCTGCCGGAGCAGCAGCCTGAGGAGAACACGACAGAAGGTGATTCCAAATAATTATTCAAACGGCGGCAGGTGTCTGCGGGATCTGCGGTTTCTTCGTGCAAGATCTGCTAACATTTCTCATTCATTCCAGACAGGCACAGCCTCCAAACTCGTATCCGCGCTGATGCACGGATACTCAAACAGTCGGCTTTAAAGGGCAGCGTGATACGCTGCCCTTTTTCCTGCCTTTCAATCATGAGAAATGAAGCAGATCTAAGCACTCATGCACAGCAGATCCCGCAGACACCTGCCGCTGTTTGTTCAAGGTAGGAGACACAGAACTGTCTCCTTGTCTCCGGCAGAATTACAGACGGGAGAAAAGAAAGATTAAGGAGACGGTCGTGTGTTTGCGGAATCTGCGGTTTCTTCGTGCAAGATCTGCTAACACTCCTCATTCGTCATATTGACGATAAAAAGCGGCGGGCACTATAAAAAATAACGGAAGCGGAAAAATAAGGGCCTCACATTATCAACAATTACAAATGTTTTAGGCTAATCTTTGTGGAATTAGGTTATAGCACAATTCTTCCAAATCCAATATACTGAATCATGTCAGCGAATAAGGGCATAGCCCATAAAACTTAGGAGGTTATTAAGATGGCAAGTCTGAATTTGGAACACATTTATAAGAGATATCCCAACGGCTTCGAGGCTGTTAAGGATTTCAACCTGGATATTGAAGACAAAGAGTTTATCATCTTCGTCGGACCTTCCGGATGCGGAAAATCTACAACTCTTCGTATGATCGCTGGTCTTGAGGACATTTCCGATGGTACTCTGAAGATCGACGGCAAGGTTATGAACGACGTCGAGCCCAAGGACAGAGATATCGCGATGGTCTTCCAGAACTACGCTCTGTATCCTCATATGACAGTTTATGATAACATGGCATTCGGCCTTAAGCTTCGTAAGGTTCCGAAGGATGAGATCGACAAGATGGTCAGAGATGCAGCTAAGATCCTTGACCTGTCCCACCTTCTTGATCGTAAGCCGAAGGCTCTTTCCGGTGGTCAGAGACAGCGTGTCGCTATGGGACGTGCTATCGTTCGTTCCCCGAAGGTCTTCCTCATGGACGAGCCTCTTTCCAACCTGGATGCTAAGCTCCGTGTCCAGATGAGAGCTGAGATCGCTAAGCTTCACCAGAGACTGGGAACCACCATCATCTACGTTACACACGACCAGACAGAGGCTATGACTCTGGGAACAAGAATCGTCGTTATGAAGGACGGCGTTGTTCAGCAGGTAGATACACCTCAGCACCTGTATGATCTTCCTCAGAACCTGTTCGTCGCAGGCTTCATGGGATCTCCTCAGATGAACTTCCTTGATGCTGTTGTCAAGACCAGCGGCGACAAGGCTTGCCTGACAGTCGGCGGAAAAGACATCCCGCTGAACGCAGCTAAGTCCAAGGCTCTGATCGATGGCGGCTACAACGGCAAGACTGTTGTTATGGGTATCCGTCCTGAGCACATCAGCGACCACGCTGATGATCTTGCAAAGGCTCCTGTAACATTCGAGTCCACCATCAACGTTTACGAGCTTCTGGGTGCAGAAGTATTCCTGTATTTCGATATCGCAGATACGCCGATGACAGCCCGCGTGGATCCTTCCACAAAGTCCAGACCCGGCGACAAGATCCAGCTTGCATTTGACCTGGATAAGATCCATGTCTTCGATAAAGAGACAGAGAAGACCATCACCAACTAATCTGTATAATACAGTAGTCTGAAAATAGTCTTTATTAAGAACACACAGCGAAAGCTGTGTGTTCTTTTTTGCAGTGTGCATGCTTAGTCAGCAAATCTCTTTCGAAATTCGTATATGACGTTTGTGGTGCCGAAATCTTTGCCTGTTTTTTGGCCGACTGGTTGTTTTTGCGTATAAATGCGAGTAAAATGTTCTCAAGTTATGCATGTTTCACAGAAAAACATGGAAATTTACAAAGTGAAAACGATTACACTTTTGTTTTTAAGGAGGACATTGGGATGCTGACAGCACAAATCGTTAAAAACTGTCTGGAAGAGCTGACGAGTATCACCAGGATCGAATTCTGCGTACAGGATCCGAACGGCAGCGTGTTTGCCAGGACTTCCGGGGCAGTCACGCCCAGCACAGAACTCATCACAGGGTTCGCTGCGAGCGCGGTAGATTCCCAGATCATCGGAGACCAGTATCTTCTGAAGGTCATGGAAGAAGACGAGGTCGTCTATATTCTCACAGCGATCGGAGCAGGGGACTACACGCTGATGGTGGCAAAGATCGCGGTCAGTGAGCTGCAGAACCTCCTGCAGGCCTACAAAGAAAAATATGACAGGAATAATTTCTTCCAGAACCTGCTGTTGGACAACCTGCTGCTGGTGGATATCCATAACCGAGCCAAAAAGCTGCACATCAATTTCAATGTGCCGAGAGCTGTCATTCTCGTTGAGATCAATTCTGTCAGCGATACAAATGCATCAGATCTTCTGGCGGGGATCTTTACGATCCATAACGGGGATTATCTGACGGAGGTGGATGAGAGCAGTGTGATCATCATCAAGTCCGTGGACTCCATGGATGATTACGCAAAGGTACAGGAAGCGGCGCAGATCGCTGTGGATATGCTTAACACGGAAGCGATGCTGAAGGTCAGGGCTTCCTTCGGTATGATCGTTCCTGATCTTAAGAGCATCTCCAAGTCTTATAAAGAAGCCAAGATGGCTCTGGATGTGGGCAAGATCTTTTATGCGGAAAAGAGCGTATCGTCTTACAATGAGCTCGGTATCGGCAGGCTGATCTATCAGCTTCCGTCCAATCTCTGCCGTGTATTTATCAACGAAGTATTCGGGGATCATATTCCGGATGATCTGGATAATGAGACGCTGTCCACGATCAACACTTTCTTTGAAAACAGCCTGAATGTCTCCGAGACATCGAGAAAGCTGTTCATTCACAGAAATACGCTCGTTTACCGCATTGAAAAGCTGCAGAAGAGCACAGGCCTCGACATCAGGATCTTTGATGACGCGATGACCTTCAAGATCGCGCTGATGGTCATGAACTACCTGACCTATCTGGACGCGAAAGATTATTGATTTTCGAAACCGTCTTTCCCGTGAAAGGAAGAGACAGTTTACAGGCCGGTCCCGTCAAAGGCAGGAATAAAGCTGCGAGAGACGGTTCCGCCTTCCTGAATAAATCCATTAGTGATTCCAAGAGATATGGCGAAGTCTATGACTTCGTCATATTCTTTTTCTGTGACAGTTCTTTTAAGAAGCGGATGGCGCAGGCCGACAGGGGAATCCAGGACCTGCGGCATGGGCGTGTACTGGTTCATGATGCTGAGAAAGACAGAGTCACCGTACTCTTCATACAGATACCGGAGGATCTTCCTGGAGTCTTCCGTGTGGCCGGGCATGACCATATGGCGGATGATCACGCCGCGCAGCATCATGGGATCATCGGAATCATCCTCGGCATCCAGTGTATGGCTGCCGTCGCTGAAAAGAGGGGAGGGCTGCTGGCGCACCATCTCCCTGATCGCGGCAGCTGCCCGCTCAAAATAATCAGGTGCCCCTGCATAGGCGGCAGAGAGGGCAGGATCACAGAATTTAAGATCCGGGATATAGATATCGACGAGGCCTTCCAGGCGCCTCAATGCTTCCGGGCGCTCATAGGAGGAGGTATTGTAAACGACAGGAATGACAAGTCCGTTTCTGCGCGCGGACTCCAGCGAAGGAATCAGAAGAGGCAGAAAATGGGAAGCTGTCACCAGATTGATATTGGCAGCTTTCTGCTCCTGAAGAGACAGGAAGACATCCGCCAGCTTCTCCGGAGTAAGTTCCATCCGGACAGGGCCTTTTTCAATAGACTGCGAGCTGAAAGAAGGCTCTTCTTTTTTGTTCCGGGAAGAGATCGCATAGTTCTGGCAGAAAAGGCACCCCAGACTACAGCCGCAGAAAAAAACGGCGCCGCTTCCGCAGAAACCGCTGATACAAGGCTCTTCATAGTACATCAGTGCCGCACGGGAAGCTCTGATCACTGCGCCTTCTCCGCAATAACCGCGCTCTCCGGCCAGCCTGTTGACACCACAGTCTCTGGGACACAATCTGCAGTTGGAAAGATCAAAGTAATTCAACATCTGTCAGGTAATGATTTAAAACAGGAAAAAACAGAAAGAGACTGCGTATGGCGGAACCCGTGCACGGCAGCCAGCTTGGCCAGGCACCCTTACGGCACATGAAAGGATCTGCTTAGTGCTGCTTCGTTCCCGATCTGACACGGTTCGCAGGATTCATTGCGTAAGACCCAACCTCGACACGGCAGCGTGCGCGGGCTCCGCCACGCGCAGTCTCGCGTGACGAACAGTAATACTATAACGGAAGAAGGGCAGTCTGTCAAACTGATAAATCGGAACGCTTAGCCAGCTTCTCCATACGGTTGCGCATGCGCAGCCCGCGGAAAAACTGCTGCAGGATCGCGCGGCACTCCTCCTCGAGGACGCCGATCTCCACAGCGGTCTGGTGATTGAAGCGCTCATTCTGCAGGATATTCATGACAGTGCCGGCGCAGCCGGATTTATCGCTGGGGGCGCCGATGACCACTCTGTCCACCCGGGACTGCTCAATGGCGCCGGCGCACATGGGACAAGGCTCCAGAGTGCAGTAGAGCGTGCACTCCTCAAGCCTCCAGTCCCCGATCTTGCGGCACGCCTTGCGGATCGCAGTGATCTCGGCGTGAGCGAGTGCAGAGTGATCGGTATTACGGCGGTTATACCCCCGGCCGATGATACGGTCCTGGAAGACGATCACGCATCCGATGGGAACTTCTCCCAGGGCCATGGCTTTTTCAGCCTGCTTTAATGCTGCGCGCATATATTTTTCATCAGCTGTATATTTCATAAACAGAATAGTCCAATAGAATTAAATTTTGGTGCGGCTTTCCCGGAAACAGGCGCCTGGAGCGTCATGAATTCCTGAGAGTTTCATGACAGGAACGCTTGCATAAAAAACCGGGCGGGATATAATGAAGGCATGGCAGATTCAAATATGACAAAAAATGCCCTGGCGGCATCCATGAAAAAGCTCATGCGCAGAAAGCCGTTTGAGAAGATCAGCGTCTCGGATATCTGTGAGGACTGCGGGATCAACCGGAAAAGCTTTTATTACCATTTCCGGGATAAATATGATCTTGTGAACTGGATCTTCTATGTCGGTTTCATCGGCGTCATGGACCTGAATGCATACGATTCGGGATGGGACGTCCTGGAAGATGTATGCCGGTATTTCTACAAGGAGAGGCAGTTCTACCGCGTTGCCCTGCAGATCGAGGGGCAGAATTCCTTCAAGGATTACCTGATCGAAACGGCAGGTCCGGTCGCCCGGATGTTTCTGCAGGATATACTTCCCGCAGATGCAGACAGAGATTTCAGCCTCATGTTTATTTCCGATGCGCTCATGGCCGCACTTGTGCGGTGGCTCTCCGGCCAGTATGACAGGGAAATGAACGAGGTGGAATTTCTATCCCGCGTTAAGGCTACGATCCTGAGGATCTCAAAGAGCCTTGAAAATCAATACGTACTTTAAAGGACGTAAAAAGACAGGTGACCGCACCTGTCTTTTTTTAGTCCGGTTTTCATAAAGAGAAGGTTTTTCCGGCAGGTCATCTGACCGGCAGCAAAGAGGCAAAAGCGTCTGCCAGGGAGACGTCCCGGGGAAAGAGCTTTCCGGCGGCACATGCGGGCTTCAGGACCCGGCCGTCCGAGCCGATCTCAAGCACATTTTCATGCCCGGTCAGAACTCTGGAGATAGCGACGGCATCTCCGTAATAATCCATGATGAGGCACGGATAATTCTGTTTGAGACGGGACTCGTAGCACAGCTGCCGCAGGGAACAGGTGGAATCGTCCATCTGGACCAGAAAAAAGAGCGCAGTCTCGGAGGCCAGCACGGACTCCATGATATAAGGGATCCGGCCGGAATCCGCGACGTGGTCATATCCGATATGCATCGCGAAAACGATCTTCTGATCACGCAGCAGGGAACAGGTCAGCAGGGACTCAGGGTCACTCGTAGGAAGAGAGACGACGACATTTTTGCATACCTTGAGCATCTGGATCTGTGCGGCTGTCAGCCTCCCGTTCTCCTTCATCCAGATAAAAGCGCAGTCCTTGAAGCGCTCCAGGACTTCGAGCAGCTCATAAGATTCGGCCTCCGTCGCTTTCTGGCGGATAAAATAAGCATAGATCCCCAGCTCCTGGCCCTGCTCGACCACACGGGAAATATCTACCGCGGTCAGGCCTTCTTCTGAGGAGGGATCATACCGAAACATGACGGTCCAGGGGATCTTGATCCCCTGGTCTTTCTGTGCCTTACGAACCTTATTTGCACCGTGTACCCAGCTCATGTAGCCAAAATTGACGCCGAACTGTTTCATGGCCTCCCGGTCACCGTTTCGAAGGAGGGAGTGGATCATATCGTAATAGGCGCTGTTTTCATTGTTGAGCAGCTCCTGGATCACGGTAAATATATTATCTTCGAAACGGTTTTTGGAAAATTGTTTGCCGAGGTCAGCCAGCCGCCGCGCGCTTCGCTCGGGATCGGATTCCATATCCTTGATCCCGCGCATGACCGCATTCTCGATCATTGCCTTTTTCATCAAATAGGTGTCCAATATATATCCTCCTTATCATTAAGACCATTATATCATTTCTCATTTTCCTGGCAGATGCCAATTCTTAAAATTTGTCCTAATAATGATGATTTTCGTTTCTGGATCGCCAATATTACATATTTTAGTGTATACTGTTAGACAAGGCGGCTGTCAGGGACAGCCGGATCATCAGCGGAGCTGCTGCGAGAAGGACTCCGCACTATTATAGGTAATGGAGGAGCGTTATGATACGGGACGGTAAGATTTGGATAGGAAACCTGGCAGACGGGACCAATATCAGCCTGCTGCCGCAGATGGCTAACAGACACGGATTGATCGCAGGTGCGACAGGTACAGGTAAAACAGTGACCTTGAAGGTTCTTGCGGAATCCTTCAGCGATATGGGAGTGCCGGTATTCCTGGCAGATGTCAAGGGAGACCTCTCCGGAATGATCAATCCCGGCATTGATTCGGAGGATATGCAGGAGAGGATCCGCCGCTTTGGTCTGGCAGAGGCAGGATTCCAGTATCAGAATTATCCCGGGACATTCTGGGATATTTATGGACAGAAGGGCGTTCAGCTGAGGACTACGGTCTCCGAGATGGGCCCGCTTCTGCTGGCAAGAATTCTGGACCTCAACCAGCTTCAGTCTGATCTGCTCTCGATCGCCTTCAAGATCGCGGATGACAACGGTCTGCTGCTGATCGACACAAAAGATCTGAAGGCTCTGCTCAACTGGGTCTCCGCAAACCGCAAGGAACTTGAGCCGGAATACGGCAAAATGTCACCGGCTTCGATCGCGGCGATCCTCCGCGCGGTGGTCGCTCTGGAGATCGCAGGCGGCGAGACCTTCTTCGGAGAGCCCGCACTGAATATCCTGGACTGGCTGAGCGTCGGTGCCGGCGGCAAGGGAATGATCCACATCCTTGACTCCGAGAGCCTGATCAATAACGGAAGACTGTATTCCACCTTCCTTCTGTGGCTTCTGTCCGAGCTCTTCGAGATGCTTCCGGAAGTCGGCGATGCGGACAAGCCGAAGATCGTCTTCTTCTTTGATGAGGCGCATCTTCTGTTTAAGGATGCTCCGAAAGCGCTTCTGGACAAGATCGAGCAGGTGGTCAAGCTCGTCCGCTCCAAGGGGGTCGGTGTCTATTTCTGCACACAGAACCCGAGAGACATTCCGGACGGCGTTCTTGCACAGCTGAGCAATAAGATCCAGCATGCCCTGCGCGCTTATACGCCTTCCGACCAGAGAGCAGTCCGCGCCGCGGCAGATTCTTTCCGCACAAATCCGGAGTTCAACACTTATGATACGATCATGGAACTCGGTGTCGGCGAAGCGGTCGTCTCCATGCTTGACGAGGACGGTATTCCGTCTGTGGCACAGAGAGTCGCTATTCTGCCTCCGCAGAGCCAGATGGGCCACATCGATGACGTGACGAGAGACACCTATGTGCGCCGCAGCCAGCTGTATGGAAAATATGCACAGCCTGTGGATCCTGATTCGGCTTACGAATTCCTGCAGAGAAAAGGACTCGAGGCGGAAGCTGAGGCTGCAAGGGCAGCAGAGGAAGCGGCAAGAGCCAAGGAAGAGGCCCTGAAAGCCAAGGAAGCAGCCAAGGAAGCGGCTGCAGCGGAAAAGGAAGCGGAGCGCGAGGCTAAGGCAAAGGCCAAGGCTGTCAACAACGCCGCCAAGACCGTCAGCAGCTCTGTTGCGGGAACGGTAGGTAGAGAAGTCGGCAAATCCGTGGGCAGTATTTTCGGCAAGTTCGGAAAAACTCTCGGCGGAAACCTCGGCGCAAGCCTTGGCAGAGGTATTATCGGAACGATCTTCAGATTAAGAGAGTAATAAGAGAGTAATTGAGTGATTGCGCTGATCTGTGAAGAAGAGCAGCCGTAGACAGAGACTGTAAATACAGCGGCCTTGATATGAAATGGAATACCCCGACGGGAGCGTGCTATAACGAATTCCCGGCCGGGGTATTTTACTGTTTGCTTTTAGTGCTGGCCGCAGGCAGTGCTGATTCCTCTGCGGAATGCTGAGGCGGCCCGGATAAGACATAGACCTGAAAACAGATCTACATAAAATGAAAACACCATCCCCACGGGCTAACCCACAGAAACAGTGCTTTCCTGCGCCTCCAGGGACTCGAACCCTGGACACCCTGATTAAGAGTCAGGTGCTCTACCAACTGAGCTAGAAGCGCAAATATAAAATTTTTATTCGCAGCGGCTTTCCCGCGACGCAAGTGTTATTATAGTATACGTCTTTTTTTTTGGCAAGGAAAAAAATGTACAAACTCTAGCTTGAAAATATTGGAGGCTTTATGATATTTGACACACATTCGCACTATAATGACCATGCTTTTGCGGAGGATCTGGATGAAATACTGCGCCGCTTTCAGGACGCAGGGATCGGATGGGCAGTCAATGTTGCGTCCGATACGGACAGTCTTGATGAGGTGCAGGAGCTGGCTGACAGATATCCTTTCTTTTACGCGGCGCTGGGGATCCATCCGTCGGACTGCGGCGCACTGACAGAGGACTTTCCGGAGAAACTGAAAAAAAGGATCCGTGAGGGCAGGAAAGTCGTCGCCCTCGGCGAGATCGGTCTTGACTATCACTGGGATGAGCCGGAGCGGGAGATCCAGCAGTACTGGTTCCGCAGACAGATCGAGCTGGCACAGGAGACGGACATGCCGATCATAGTGCACTCCAGGGATGCTGCGCAGGATACGATGGAGATCATGAGACAGATGCACGCAGAGCGCACCGGAGGCGTTGTACACTGCTATTCGTACAGCCTGGAGATGGCAAGGGAATTTGTGAAAATGGGCTTCTATATCGGTGTGGGCGGAGTCGTCACTTTCAAGAATGCAAAGAAGCTCAAGGAGGTCGTGCAGGGAATCAGTCTGGAGAACATCGTTTTGGAGACAGACTGCCCCTATATGGCGCCTACGCCGCACAGAGGGGAGCGCAACAGCTCTTTGTATCTTCCGCTGGTCATTGAGGAGATCGCAAAGCTGAAAAATATACCGGAGGATGTTATTATAGAAACAACACGGCAGAACGCGATGCGGCTCTACCGGATCGGAGACCTTCCAGCTTAAAGACAATACCCTTACAGGATGAACCTATGAGAGAATTACTGACAGAACCATATGCGACCGTGCGGCTGCTCGAGGAGTACGGGATC
Source organism: Lachnospiraceae bacterium (assembly GCA_017449745.1). Classification (GTDB taxonomy): domain Bacteria; phylum Bacillota; class Clostridia; order Lachnospirales; family Lachnospiraceae; genus CAG-791. Next base: position 24,225 of record JAFTFD010000379.1, on the reverse strand, counting down.
CACGCGAGAAAAAAATACGGACAGAACTTCCTGATCGACGGATCCGTGATCCGCAGGGCGATCGAGGCGGCATGCATCACAAAGGAGGACTGTGTGCTGGAGATCGGCCCGGGAATCGGCACTATGACGCAGCACCTTTGTATGGCGGCGGGAAAGGTCATAGCAGTCGAGATCGACGAGGGACTGCGCCCGGTGCTGGCGGACACACTGCAGGATTTTGACAACGTGCAGGTCCTTTTTCAGGATATTCTGAGAACAGACCTGAGAGGCCTTTCGGAGCAGTATCACGGGGGCAGAAGACTTAAATGTGTGGCGAATCTCCCGTACTATATCACGACACCGATCCTGATCCGGCTTCTGCAGGAAAAAGGATTGTTTGAGAGCATCACGGTCATGGTCCAGAAGGAAGTGGCCGACAGGATCTGCGCCACGGAAAAGGACAAGGAGTACGGCGCGCTCTCGCTGGCAGTCCAGTACTATTCGCAGCCGCAGATCGTGGCCGCTGTCCCTCCGAACTGCTTTATTCCGAGGCCGGGAGTGGATTCCGCTGTCCTGTGCATGAAGGCCTATGAGGTCCCGCCCGCGGAGACGAATGAAGAGCTTTTGTTTGCTGTGATTCGCGCGTCCTTTAACCAGAGGAGAAAGACACTGGCCAATGCCCTCTCGCACGGACTGCAGTATGAAGGGCGTACCTTCAGCAGGGAAGAGGTCACAGCGGCGCTGGAGGCAGTCGGAAAACCTGCCGATGTTCGTGGAGAAAAGCTCTCACTGTCGGATTTTGCCGCCTTCACAAACGCCCTGTCAGCAGAAACGGGGAAGTGAGCTTTCCGGATTTCTTCCGCAGTTAAAAGGGCGGAAAGGGATACCTCTTTTTGACAATGTACATGGGGTATGCTAAACTTTTTACAGTTATGCCCTGCTGTTTTTCAGGCATAACACACATGACGGTACAAGGCAGTCCGAAGGTCTTTAAACTTCATTCAGCGGGCGCCGGTATCTGTTCGGGATCACCGGATCCGGAACCGGTATGGGAACAACAGCTGACAGGATAAAAACCGCTTCGGGAGAGGTGTAAAAAGTGGATAAATACGAATTCAGAATCAGCCTTCAGGAGATCAATAAACTGATCACGGAACAGAGATTTGATGAGGCGTCATCGATCGCGGATACCATTGACTGGACACGCGTAAAGAGCGCCGAGACACTCTGCAAGATCAGCGACGTGTACAAAATCAACGGAGAATATGAGAAGAGCCGCAGCGTTCTGGCTCTGGCAAACACCAGAGATCCGAGATCTGCGGATATTATTTATTCTCTGTGCGAGCTTACGATCTATCTCTATGGCAGGGACGGGCTTCAGAGCGATCTGACGTCTGCGCTCAGTCTGCTGACCAATTATCAGACGCTGCAGCCGGCAAATCCGAAGAGACTGATCCTGCAGTACAAGTTTTATAATGTTTCCTCTGTCTCGCTCCGGGAAAAGATCGATGTCCTGGAACGCCTCAAGGAAGAGAAATACAGCGCACGCTGGGGATACGAGCTTGCAGCTCTTAAACATGAGGCCGGCGATGATGAGGCGGCGGTATCGGAATGCCGTTCCGTGATTAATAACTTCGGAGGCAAGTACGCCGTAAAAGCCCAGGATCTGCTCTCGCGGATCATGGAAGGCGGCTCCGCGGCCGCAGCGCCTTTAGCAGGAAAGGAAGCGGCAGACCACGCTGCGAATAGGACGGAAGCGGTTCCCGAGAGGGAGCCTGTCCAGCAGGAAGTGCCGGTACAGGAAGAGCCTGAGAGTACGGCAACGGAAGATATCAGCGTCAGCAAGGCGCAGGAGAACCAGGCTCTGGATGCTTCCCTTCGCCGCAATGTTGCCAGCGGAATGAAGGATATTTACGCCCGCCCGTTCGAGGAGAAGATCGCCCAGGAGCCCGGCGGACAATATGTGATGGTCCAGGAAGAGAAGGCAGAGGAAGAAAAACAGACGGAAGGCCAGCTCTCCATCAGCGAAGTGATGAAGGAGTGGGAGAAGATTCGCGGCAATATCCGTCATGCCAATGACCAGAAGCGCCTGCAGAAGATGATGGAGGACACAGGTCCGATCATGCAGGATTTCGATGAGACGGCAAAACATGGTCTTCTCGAAGATATAGAGAAAAATGTTGCCAGAAACCAGAGGTATGCAAAGACGATGGTATACCGCGATGCTTCCGGCAGCAGCTATCGTGTCGCGCCGCGCAGAGAATACGGCTATGAAGATCAGGAGCCGGAGCAGTATGATCAGCGGTATGATCAGGCTGAGCAGGCATACGATTCTTATGATCCGTATGAGCAAAGGTATGAGGATGCCGCTTATCCGGCAGAAGAGCCTTATGCCTATGAGGACGCTCCCGGCTATCAGGATGGATATGAAGCTCCGTATGAAGAGGGCGCGCCTGAGAATTACGATGAGGAATATCAGGAACCTGCCGCAGATGTAACGGCGCAGGAAGAACCTGTGGAGGATGAGCCTGTTTCCGAGGAACCGGAAGAGACTCCGGCGGAGCAGGAAGAGGCCCCGGAAGAGCAGGAAGAAGCTTCGGAAGAGCCGGAAGAGGCTCCGGCGGAGCAGGAAGCTGCAGAAGTGCCGGAAGATGAGGATGAAGATATACGGATCGCACCGGCAAGAGATAACGAGGCTACCCGCATGTGGGATGGAAAATCTGTCCGCAGGGCTGCTGAGATCCGCAGGGCAGTAAAAGAAGCACAGGACAGAATGGAAGCGGAAGAAAAAGAGGAGCTTCCTGCAGAATATGATCCTGCCGCTTCGCAGGCAGAGCCTGAAGAGCCTGTCGTGGAACCGGCAGAGCAGGAGCCTGAAGTGAGCGAAGCGCCGGCAGAGGAATATGCTCAGGAGCCGGAGCAGGCAGAAGAATATCCGGAAGAAGAGACAGAAGCTCCCGAGGAATATCCTGAAGAATATTCTAAGGAATATGAGGAGGCCGGAGAACCCGCCGGGGAAGTCTATGAGGAGACAGAGCCGGCCGAAGAGCCTGAGCCGGAACAGGAAGAGCCGGCTGCGGAAGAATACAGCCGGGAGCCTGCCCGTGCAAGAGAGCACGAGAAGATGCCGGAACAGCATCGCGCCGCGCACGGTAACAGGGTCCTGACACCGGAAGAGAGGAAAATGTTCGGTCCTTTCTGCGTGGTCAAGGAGAACAGGCAGCAGCTTCTCGCGGCGCTGGACAAGATCAGCCTTGCTTCCTGGACCGGCAACGTGATCATAACCGGCGGTGAGGCAACAGCAAGACGTGTCGCGCAGGGCATCCTTGAGATCGAGAGAAAGAGCGATTCAAACTTTACCGGAAAGATCGCCAGAGCATCCGCGCAGGCTTTGAGCAAACTGAGCCGCCAGAAGCTGGAGGCGACACTGGCGCAGATCGAAAACGGCGCCATGATCGTTGAGGGCGCGGCAGGACTTGCCAAGGAGACGCTCGTCAGCCTGTATCATCAGCTGGAGGACAGGGAACACGGTCTGATCGTGATCCTGCTGGATACAAGAAAAGCCATGGACGAGTTCACGGCGGCTTATGAAGAATATCTCGGCAGCTTTAACGCCAGGATCGACATCAAGGCGCTCAATGACAAGGCACTTGTGAGCTACGGCCTGGAATATGCGCTGTCCAAGGATTACAGTATCGACGAGTTCGGACAGATGGCGCTGAGCTCCAGGATCGCATCTATGCAGACTCCTGATCATCATGTAACGATGAAAGAGGTCCGCGAGATCGTGGATGAAGCGATCTCCTACGCTTCCAAGAAGTCTCCTAAGACTATGGTCGACGTGATCACACGCAAGCGGTATGATAAAGATGACCGCATAATAATACACGAAAAAGATTTTCAGCACTTTTAATTCTTCAGGGGGAAAAAATGGCGGATAAAAAGCGGACAGGGAAGACAGTAAAGACACAGCCGGAAAAAGAAACAGTATTTGTTTCCAAGGATGACTGTTATCTGTTTGGCCAGGGAACACATTATGATATCTATAAAAAGCTCGGAGCACATAAGAGCTTTGAGAACGGACAGGACGGCATCTTCTTCGGCGTATGGGCACCGAACGCAGCAGCAGTTCATGTGATCGGTACTTTCAACGGCTGGAACGAAGATCAGTATCCGATGACCAAGGTCGGCGATGTAGGCATCTGGACGGCTTTTATTCCGGGAATTCAGGAAGGAGAGCTTTACAAATACCTGATCCATACACCGGACGGCGAGAAGGTCTACAAGGCAGATCCGTATGCAAACAGCGCCGAGCTCCGTCCCGGAACAGCGTCCCGGATCACAGATCTGAACGGATATTCCTGGGGCGACGGCAAGTGGATGGGCACCAGGGACAAGAAAAATTATTTCAAAGAGCCCATTGCGATCTATGAGTGCCACATCGGCTCCTGGATGAAGCATCCGGACGGTGGAGACGGCTTCTACAATTACAGAGAGTTTGCAGACAGGATCGTCAGCTATCTTAAAGAGATGAAGTTTACCCATATCGAGCTGATGGGTATTGCAGAGCATCCGTTTGACGGATCCTGGGGATATCAGGTGACGGGCTACTATGCTCCGACATCCAGATACGGGACACCCAAGGATTTTATGTATCTGGTAGACACGCTGCATCGCAACGGGATCGGTGTGATCCTGGATTGGGTGCCGGCACACTTCTGCCCCGACGCACACGGTCTTGGAAGATTCGACGGACAGTGCATCTATGAGGATCCGGACCCGAGAAGAGGCGAGCACCCTCAGTGGGGAACAAAGATATTCAATTTCTCGAAGCCTGAGGTCAAAAACTTCCTGATTGCCAACGTTCTGTACTGGATCCGCGAGTTCCACGTAGATGGTATCCGCGTGGATGCCGTTGCCTCCATGCTGTATCTGGACTACGGCAAGGAAGCCGGACAGTGGGTCCCCAATATCAACGGCGGAAACGAGAACCTGGATGCGATCGTTTTCTTCCAGCATATGAACTCCGTCGTCAGGGGCAGCTATCCCGGATTCATGACGATCGCCGAGGAGTCTACGGCATGGCCGAACGTGACCAGCGATATCGGCACGAGCGGGCTTGGCTTCTCCTACAAGTGGAATATGGGCTGGATGCATGATTTCTGCGAGTACATGAAGCTCGACCCTGTCATGCGTAAGGGATCCCATTACTCCATGACTTTTGCTATGAGCTACAACAGCGCAGAGAAATATATCCTTCCGCTGTCTCACGACGAGGTCGTCCACCTGAAGTGTTCCATGGTGGAGAAGATGCCCGGCTATCAGGTCGACAAATATTCCAACCTTCGCGTCGGATATACCTTTATGATGGGGCATTGCGGCAAGAAGCTTCTCTTCATGGGACAGGAATTCGGCCAGGAGAGAGAGTGGAGCGAGGCAAGAGAGCTTGACTGGTTCCTCCTGCAGAATCCTCTCAACAAGGGAATGCAGATGTATTTTGCGGAGCTGCTCAAGATCTACCGCAAATATCCCTGCATGTACGAGATCGACGATGACTGGGGCGGATTCGAGTGGATCAATGCGGACGATAAGGACAGGAGCATTTACAGCTTCTATCGCAAGTCTGCGACAAGTCCCAAGTGCCTCCTGTTCATCCTGAATATGACGCCCGTGGAATATCACGGGTACAGAGTCGGTGTCCCGAAAAACAAGACCTACAAGCTCCTGCTCAACAGCACAGAGGAGAAATTCGGAGGCCTCGGAGGAGCACCTGTCAGCAAGAGCATTAAATCGAAAATCGGAAACTGCGACTATAAAGACCAGTACATCGAGCTTGACCTGCCGCCGTATGCAGCACTGATTTTTGAATTCTGATCGTAACCGTTCACTTTCCGTGAACGCAAACTTTACGCTGCAGCGGGATGGTTTCGGGTTTCCGGCGAAGCTGCTGCAGCGGCATTGCATAGGAAACAGAGGTGTATCATGCAGATTCATGAATCAGCGGAAGATTATCTTGAAGCGATCCTCAAGCTGGAGGAAAAGCTCGGAAATGTCAGATCTATTGATATTGTCAATGAGATGAACTATTCCAAACCCAGTATCAGCATCGCAATGAAGAAGCTGCGGGAGAACGGTTATATCGAAATGGACAGCAGCGGTATCATTCATTTACTGCAGCCCGGCAGGGAGATCGCCGAGAGGATCTATGCAAGGCACAAGCTGCTGACCAAGATCCTGATAGCGATCGGTGTTGATGAAAAAACAGCCGGCGAAGAGGCATGCAAGATCGAGCATGATATTAATGAAGACACTTTCCGTAAGCTGGATGCGTATTATAATGCGCATATGAATTGAGTGTGCGATACGATATCGGGGTCAAAAGACAGAAAAGTCCACACGTGCAAACACGGCATACTTTTCTGCCTTTTGACCTTAGCATCATTACATATTAGAGAATAAGGAATTAGTAGAATGGCAGATCAAAAACTTCTGGATGGGAAAACAATACTGATCACCGGGGGAACGGGTTCCTTCGGCCGGTGTTTTACCAAATATGTACTGGAGCACTATTCTCCGAAAAAAATCATTATTTATTCCAGAGATGAGTTTAAACAGTTTCTGATGCAGTCGGAGTCTCCGTTTAAGGAGAATACCGCAGTGATGCGCTATTTCATCGGAGATGTCAGGGACAAGGAGAGACTGGAGCGCGCTCTTGAGGGCGTGGATTACTGTATTCATGCGGCGGCTCTTAAACAGGTACCGGCCTGCGAGTATAATCCCGCGGAGGCGATCAAGACCAATATTCACGGCGCCATGAACGTCATAGACGCCTGCCTGGACCAGGGAGTCCATAAGGTCGTCGCTCTTTCGACGGACAAGGCGGTCAACCCGGTGAACCTGTACGGCGGGACCAAACTAGTATCAGACAAGCTGTTTATTGCAGCCAATGCCTATGCGGGCTCCAAGGATATCAATTTTTCAATTGTAAGATACGGAAATGTTGCCGGTTCCCGCGGATCCGTCATCCCGTTCTTCCGCAGTCTCATCGAGCAGGGGGAGACGACGCTGCCGATCACAGATTACAGAATGACCCGCTTCTGGATCAGCCTGGAGCAGGGCGTAGAACTTGTGATCAAGGCCCTTGCGGAGGCAAAGGGAGGAGAGACCTTTATCAGTAAGATCCCGTCCTTCTACGTCAAGGATCTGGCGGAGGCGCTTCTGCCCGGCTGCAAAACGGTCGAGACCGGCATCCGTCCCGGTGAAAAGCTCCACGAGATCATGGTCACCACGGAAGATTCCATGACGACCTACGAATACGAAAAGAACTTTATTGTGTACCCCCAGATCACATTTAATGTCAGGCAGGTGCCGGATCTGTCCGGAACAAAGGTACCGGACGGCTTTTCCTACTCCTCAGGCAACAACACACAGTGGCTGAGCGTAGAGGAGATCCGCGAACTGCTGAAAACCGTGTAAGCGATTATGGTCAGTGTCATCGTACCTGTATACAATATGGCGTCAGATGATAAGCTCGTCCACTGTATGGATTCCCTGGTCAGGCAGACCCTGCCGGAACTGGAGATCCTTGCAGTGGACGATTGTTCTACAGACGATTCCCTGCAGATCCTTCGCAAATATGAGGAGACTTATCCTGGCAGGGTGAGAGTTTTCAGGACAGACCGCAACCGTCATCAGGGCGGCGCCAAGAATATCGGACTCGAACACGCGGCGGGAGACTGGATCGGCTTTATCGATGCGGACGACTGGATCGTGCCGGATTATTATGAGCGTCTTGTCGCGAAGGCTGAGGAGACCGGAGCGGATGTAGTGGGCACGGACTACAGTCTTGTCAGCTCCTATACGATGGAACCGGGAAGACAGGTCCACAATAACAGGCCGGAGCAGGAAGGAATACTCGATGAGTCAGAAGAGGGGATCAGAAGACGCAGGTCCCTTATCGTAGATTTCGGGTCCCTGGTCGTTAAGATCTACAGGCGGGAGATCGTCCTTGACTGCGGCAGCCGTTTTCCGGAGGATATTTTTTACGAAGACAATGCGATCGCCAAGACCTGGATCAGCAGGATGCATCAGTTCGCCTATATTCCCGAGCCGATGTACTTCTATCTGCAGCATGCGGATTCCACCGTGCATACGGTGACAAAAACACGCCTGCAGGACAGAATGGTCTCCGGGCGCCTGATGCTGGAGGAGGCGAAACGCTGCGGGTATCTTGAAAAATTCCGTCCGGAGCTGGAATATGCTTTTACGGTCCTTTTCTACAAGAACACTTTGTTTTCAGCGATCCGGGAGATGAAGGAGCCGGGAAAATACCGGTTTGTCACGGAACTGGCGAAGGAAATGAAGGAGACCTTTCCGGATTTTCAGCAGAATCCCTATTACAGGGAGCGCACGGATCCGGAAGAAATGAAATATATGGCGCTGCAGATGCGCTCACCGCTTTTATTTTATCTGGCATATACGGGACTCCTGCGGTACAGGCAGCTGCGCTACGGATAAACTAAAGCTGACGCGAAACAACGGAAATGAAAAGCCGCTGTAGAGAATACATGATCTAAACATCATGATCTTCTCTGCAGCGACTCTTTTGTTGGCTTGCTTTATGTCCTCAACAGCTGATACTTGAGAGGACTTTGATCCGGTCTGCTGGAATATTTAACGCTGATCCCGATAAAGCAGATCAGAACAGTCCGGAGATGACGCCGTTCTCATCGACATCGATCTTTTCGGCGGCCGGGACCTTGGGAAGTCCGGGCATTGTCATGATATCTCCGGTCAGGGCGACGATAAAGCCGGCTCCGGAGCATACCTTGAGGTTGCGTACCGTGACGGTGAAGCCCTCAGGCGCACCCAGAAGGGACGGGTTATCGGAGAAGGAATACTGGGTCTTGGCCATGCAGATAGGCAGGTTTCCGTATCCCAGATCCGTGATCTGTTTGAGCTGCTTCTTTGCGCCGGGCTCCAGGGAGACACCGTCTGCGTGATAGATGCGGCGGCAGATCAGCTCCAGCTTCTCCTCAATGGAAAGCTCTGTATCATAGGTGAATCCGAAATGGTTCGGCTGGTCGCAGAGACGAACGACTTCTTCCGCGAGGGCGACACCGCCTTCGCCGCCCTTTGCCCATACCTCGGAGAGGGCGACATTGACGCCGAGTTCCTTACATTTCTTCTCGACGAGATCAAGCTCTGCCTTTGTATCTGTAGGGAAGGCATTGATCGCGACAACGCAGGGAACGCCCCAGACGTCCTTGACGTTGCTGACATGCTGCAGCAGGTTCGGAAGACCTTTTTCAAGAGCTTCGAGATTCTCGGTATTCAGCTCTGCCTTCGGAACGCCGCCGTGATATTTCAGCGCGCGGACAGTGGCGACGACTACGATCGCGGAAGGAGTCAGTCCTGCCATGCGGCACTTGATGTCTACGAATTTCTCTGCACCCAGGTCTGCGGCAAAGCCGGCTTCTGTGACGACGTAGTCACCCAGCTTTAAGGCAGTTCTTGTTGCGATCACACTGTTGCATCCATGCGCGATATTGGCGAAAGGTCCGCCGTGTACGAAAGCAGGAGTTCCTTCCAGTGTCTGGACAAGGTTGGGCTTGAGGGCATCCTTGAGAAGAGCGGTCATGGCGCCTTCTGCCTTTAAGTCGTGGGCTGTGACCGGTCTTCCGTCGTATGTATAACCGACTGTGATGCGGCCGAGCCTTGCCTTCAGGTCCATGATATCGGAAGACAGGCACAGAACCGCCATGATCTCGCTGGCAACGGTGATCTCGAAGCCGTCCTCACGCGGTACGCCCTGAATGCGTCCGCCGAGACCGTCCACGATGTGGCGCAGCTGGCGATCGTTCATATCTACGGCTCGCTTCCAGGTGATCTGCTTGGGATCGATTCCAAGGGAGTTGCCCTGCTGAATGTGGTTGTCCAGCATAGCGGCCAGAAGGTTGTTGGCAGCACCGATCGCGTGGAAGTCACCCGTAAAGTGAAGATTGATGTCCTCCATAGGAACGACCTGTGCGTATCCGCCGCCGGCAGCGCCGCCCTTGACGCCGAAGACCGGTCCCAGGGAAGGCTCACGCAGTGCCACAACGGCATTCTTGCCGATCTTGCGAAGACCGTCTGTAAGGCCTACGCTGGTGGTCGTTTTTCCTTCTCCTGCAGGAGTGGGGGTGATCGCTGTGACAAGGATCAGTTTTCCGTCCGGCTTGTCCTTTAAGTCCTTGAGAAGCTGCAGATCGATCTTGGCCTTGTCATTTCCGTACTGCTCAAGATAGCGCTCATCGATGCCGGCTTTGGCAGCGATGGCAGTGATTTTTTCCTTTTTACAGGCCTGAGCGATCTCAATATCCGTAAGGTATCCCATTATGATGTTCCTCCTTTGTAGAGACAGCATACGGCGTGATTGCGTATGACGCGTATGCCGGTTAGGGGTCAGACGGCTGAAAATACAGCAAAAAACAGTATCTGTGATTCAACCGGCTATATAGTAAAAGTTATCAGCCGAATTTGTCAAGACTCACAGTACAGTTTACAATAGAGAAAAAGACAAATTGGCATGATCCGTTACCGGAAAAGGAGGCCCATGAACACACACAGCGGGAATCTCATTCTGTTGCAGAAGAATATCGAACAACGCCTGATCGGAAAATCCGGTCTTGTCCGCAAGATCATCCTCGTGCTCCTGGCAGGTGGGCATGTCCTGCTGGAAGATGTTCCCGGCGTCGGCAAGACGACGCTTGCGAAGGCGCTCGCCGATTCGCTGAGCGCGAGCTTTGCGAGGATCCAGTGCACGCCGGATACCATGCCTTCCGATATCACTGGACTTACGGTCTATCATATGCAGAGAGGGGAGTTCGAGACGATCCCGGGCCCGGTGGTCAACCAGATCGTTCTGGCAGATGAGATCAACCGGATGACGCCCCGCACGCAGGCGGCGCTTCTGGAGGCTATGGAGGAGAGGCAGGTCACGATCGACGGCAAGCCGATCCCCGTGCCGGAACCTTTTATGGTGATCGGAACGCAGAACCCTATGGAGATGGCGGGGACCTATCCCCTGCCGGAAGCCCAGCTCGATCGCTTTATGATGCGCCTTCAGGTGGGATATCCCTCAGAAGAGAATGCCATGAAGATGGCACAGCAGTTTTTAAAAGGAGAGCTGCACGCAGCGACCCTTCCCGTCCTGGATGCGCAGCAGGTCCTCGCCATGCAGGAAGAGGTGAGGAGCGTGCAGATCCATGAGGACCTGATCCGGTATGCGGCGGCGATCATTGACGCCACAAGACAGAAACAGGAGATCCGTTACGGAGCCAGCCCGCGCGCCCTTCTGGAACTGCTGAGGGCCTCCCAGGCGATGGCTTATATGGAAGGCCGCGACTATTGCATCCCTGCAGACATTATGGAAATGGCAGGGTGTGTGCTGCCCCACAGGCTCCTCCTCACGTCAGAGGCAAAGATGAATCACAGGACACAGGAGAGTGTCCTGACGCAGGTGATCGGGAGCGTTCCTGTTCCCCAGTAAAGGCATGCCGGCCAGGGCAGCGCTGCCTTTGGCGCAGCGTTATTCTAAGGTGACTGGTATAAAGGCTGAAGAAAAAGGAAAGCGGAGCTTATGATCCGAATGAACAGACCCCGAACGATCGCATATCTGCTGCTGCTCGCGGCAGCCATTGTCTGGGCCAGCTTCCAGGGGGGAGTTCTGCCCTATATGTGCCTGTTCAGTGTCCTGTGCTACCCGCTTATTACTATAATATATATGCTGCTGAGTTTTCTGATCCTGGAGATCTATCAGGAACTGCCGGAGCACAGGGTGCTCAAGCTTGAAGAGCAGCCTTACCGGCTGAGCTTTCAGAACGCGGGTTTTCTCAGGATCAATGACATGGACCTGGAATTGGAGGCGGAGCGCTCGGAGACGGCGCTGTCCATCGAAGGTTTTGAGTCGGACCAGGTTTTTCATGGAGAGAACGGGAGGGTCCGTGTGCGCCTGCTGCCGGGAGAGAGACTGGACATAACAGGAACGTGCGTCTGCCGGTTTGCGGGAGCATACGATATAGGTCTGACGGGCGTGTTTTTCAGGGATCCGTTCGGGATCTTTGAAATGAGGAGGAATGCTCCGTCCGCATTCAGGGTCACGGTGATGCCGCGCGTCACGGACCTGGCGGCGGAGGCGGTCGATTTCGAGAATCTTCGCAACAGCTCGAGATTAAAGAGCCGGCGGCAGTATGAACCGATCCCGTCCAACATTATCCGCCCGTACCAGGCAGGAGATACTCTCAACCGCATTCACTGGAAAGTGAGCGCGGCAGCGGGAGAACTGCTGGTCAGGGTCCCGGAGGAGCTGGATACCAGGGAGCTCTATCTTGTCATGGAAGCGGACAATGCTCCCCGCGAAAAGCGGGATATGGGATATACGATCCGCAGGGATTTCTTTCTCGAGTTTGCGGTCTCGGCGGCCTGGTATTTTGCCGAAAAGGGAGAGGAGCTGCGCATCCTGTATCCGAGAGGATCCATGAAAACGGCGCTGGTCGCCTCTTCAGAGTCCTTCCTCGAGTTTTATGAGGATGTGTCGAAGGGACCGTTTTATAACAAAGACGAAGTGCAGCAGGAAATGCTAAGAGCTGCGGAAAGACTGATGGAGCAGGATGAGAACAGAGTTGTCATTACGATCACGGAAGCTGCTTATCCGGGAGAAGATTTTTTCCGTGTCCGAAGCAGAAGCTGAGCGGCTCCTGCAGATCTATACCGCACTTATCACGGCTTTCGAATTTGTGCTCTTTCTGACGGACGGACAGACGCAGGCCGCCGGGAGCGCGTATGCGGTACCGGCTGGACTCACGCTGATCGTCATGGGCTGCTGCCTGGTGTACAGCCTTTTTCATGCCGCGGGAGTCCTGCTTGAAAAAAGAGCAGCCGCTTATTTCGGAATGGTCGTATTTACGGTCCTGCTCCTGCTGGCCTTCGGGATGATCCATGGGAGCGCCGGTATGGCAGGAACGGAGCTTCCGGCCGCCGCGGAGCCGGGGGCTGCCCGGGAAATGGGCACATTCATACAGGAGAACGCGCAGCTGTTGATCCTGGGCTCCCTGCTCTTATACCTGCTGGTCCTGCTGCTGGATCTGTCCGTCTGGGCGAAAAGGGTCCTCACGGCAGCACTGGTCCTCCTGGCTGTCATTTTATGCGTGAACGGAAGGCAGCTGCCGGAAACTGCCTGTGCGGCACTGATCCTGCTGACAGTTATGGAAGTCCTGGGGGCGTGCGAGAGAAGGCCTCTCAGGTGGATCGCCTGTATCGGGATGCTGGAGATCCTGGTCCTGCTCCTGCCGGTGCGCGAGCAGCCGATCGACTGGAGCTTTCTTTACAGGATCGGAAACAGGATCAGGGAAGGCGTCGAGACGGTGACGGCAGATACCGGGTACTATTTTTCAGGACTCGGGATCGGGGATACCTACAGCAGCGGATACAGCGGGCTGGGAGATATAGGAACACAGGTGTCGGACAGCCAGAGGGAGGAATTGTATCTCCAAACAGACAGGCTCAGGGGAAACCTGTACCTGACCGGCATGATCCACGGCAGCTCCTTTAGCGGAGAAGGGATCGATTCTGATGCCGCGGATTCCATGGAGGCAAGAGGCTTCCTTGATCTCCTGCAGACCCTTTATGAGCAGGAGGTCACAAGAGAAGAGGCGAGGCTCTTCGGGAGAGTAAACAGCGGAGAGATCGAGTTCGGATACCTTCGGACAAAAGATGTGATCTATCCGGGCGGCATTCTGAGAGTCTTGCTGGAGGACGGAGATGAGCTGGATGAAAACGGTGCCTCGTTTGATGAGATGAAACGCAAGGGCTGCCACTATAGTACGACCTGGCTGTCCCTGGATTACGGCAGTCCCTACCTGGAGAAAATAGCCCGCAAGGCGGGAGGAAGCCTTCCCGGCATTGTGCCGCAGGAACGGCAGGCATATGCGTCCTATGAGGAACTCAGCGGGTATGCCCGCAGGCTCTACGATGTGCAGCTGAATATCATTATCAGCAGGGAAGAGTATGACAGGTGGACACAAAGCCCGCCGGATCTTACGCCCTATCTGGTGACGGAGCCATATGGGACAAAGAGGATGCAGGAACTGGCGGATACCCTGACAGCGGAGGCTCAGACTCCATATGATGCGTGCAGGGCGATCGAAAAATATTTAAGGCAGTATTCTTATAACAGAAACGTCTTCCGGGAAGAGGGAGATAATTATATCGACGAATTCCTTTTCCGCACGGGGGAAGGATACTGTGTCCATTATGCGTCAGCGATGGTGATGCTGCTGAGGCTGTCCGGTATCCCGGCGAGGTATGTGGAGGGATATGATTTTCCGATACCGGGAACGAAGGAAGACCGCTATGTGGTGACGGGCAGCAATGCCCATGCATGGCCGGAGGCATGGATCGGCGGGCTCGGCTGGGTCGCCTTTGAACCAACGGCGATCCGCAGAACGTCTCTGGATAATACCTGGAAATTGTATCTGCCCGGAGACGACCCGCGTTTTCAGGGTGAGGCAGTGCGCACAGGAGAGGAACAGGCCGGACTGGAGAAAGACAAGACCCCGGCCATTCCGGAGAGCCTTCTGTCGCAGAGCCAGCTGGAAGAGGAGCGCGCGCTCCGCGAAAGACAGATCGTCCAGGCAAGGATCCGCCGCGCGAGGCAGGCTATACGTTTTGCAGCTTTCGTCTCGCTGGGGCTTGCAGCCTATCTGGTAATCATCCTGCTCCTGATCGTCTGGGTCCGCAAGCGCGGGTATCTCAGATCAGACGGAGGCGGAAAGCTGGAGAGGCTTCTGCAGGACATCAGATGGCTCACAGAAAAAAGCGCAGGATCTGAAGACGGAAAGGACCAGGACCTGCGCCTTCTGGAAGAGTATGTGCCGCTGCTGCCGGAAGAATTGAAAGAGGCGGCAGAGAGGACATTCAGCGTTTATTACAGGCAGCGTTTTGGAAAAACAGCGGCCCTGCCCGGCGAGATCCGGGAAGCGGAAGAACTCCTGCGCGCCCTTCGCAAACATTACACAGGGAAGGGATGGAGATCGGGATTCAGGACAATGCAGTATCTGCTGCATGCAAGGGCGGTTTGAGATACCAGTTGTTAAGGAAACGGAGGAAAAAGGGATGAATGCAAGAGAAAAGTATCAGATATGGCTGGAAAGACTGAGCGAGGAGGACCCGCTGCGCAGGGAGCTTCTTGCGATAGAGCAGGACGACAAAGAGATCACGGACCGCTTCTATCGGGAGATCGAGTTCGGGACGGCAGGGCTGCGCGGGATCTGCGGGGCAGGGACGAACCGTATGAATGTCCTGACGGTAGGCAGGGCTTCCAAGGGGATCGCAAATTATATCCTGCGCTCCGGAGAGGATATCACCAGGGGCGTGGTGATCGCCTATGACTGCCGCTATTTTTCAAAGGAGTTCTCGTGGCTGGCAGCAGGGATCCTGGCGGGAAGCGGCATACGGGTCTATATGTTCCCATCGATCAGGCCCACACCGGAGCTGTCCTTTGCGATCCGGGACCTGCATGCGATTTCCGGGATCAATATGACAGCAAGCCATAATCCCAAGGAATACAACGGGTATAAGGTCTATTGGAAGGACGGCGCGCAGATCTCAGGAACCGTATCCGACGGCATGATGCGGGAGATCGAGGCACTGGATCTGTTTGATGATTTCGGAGAGATGTCCGCAGAAGAGGCCCTTGCCGGCGGACAGATCGTGATGCTCGGAGAGGAGACGGACCGCCGGTATCTCGACTATGTGCAGTCCATGGCGCAAAGAGACGGATCGGAACTTGACCTGGATATTCCGGTCGTCTTTACACCTCTTAACGGCGCGGCCAGCCGGATGATGTGCGAGGCTGCAAAAGAGAGGGGATTTAAGAACTTTGTGGTCGTCCCGGAACAGAAAGACCCGGATCCCGATTTTACGACGGTTCCCTTCCCGAATCCGGAGAATCCAAAAGCCTTTGAGCTGGCGGAGAAGCTTGGCAGGGAGTGCGGCGCACAGATCCTGATCGCAACAGACCCGGACGGG
Organism: Lachnospiraceae bacterium; assembly: GCA_017449745.1. Taxonomy (GTDB): domain Bacteria; phylum Bacillota; class Clostridia; order Lachnospirales; family Lachnospiraceae; genus CAG-791. The sequence continues at coordinate 8,178 of JAFTFD010000379.1, read as the reverse complement.
GACAGGATGGCTGCAGAGATCGCGGACGGCAGCGGCGGATATACGGCGCTGAACGGCAACCAGACAGGTGCCTTGCTGATCTCCTACCTTGCAGAGAGCAAAAAAGAAAAAGGAACGCTTCCCGGGAAGAGTGCCATGATCAAATCCATCGTCACAGGGGATTTCGGAAGGGCGATCTGCGAGAGCTATGGGATCGACGTCTTTGAGACGCTGACAGGATTCAAGAATATATGCGGCAAAATCAATGTCGTAAAGGAGGAAGGATACAGCTATTTCTTTGGATATGAGGAGAGCATCGGCTGCGCGCCGGGTGAGGCTGTCAGGGATAAGGACGGCGTCTGCGCCGGGATCCTGCTCACAGAGATGGCCGCCTATTACAGCAGGCAGGGGATCACCATGCGGGAAGTGCTGGAGCGCCTGTATCAGAAATACGGCTACTATGCAGACGAGAGCATGAACTTTGTCCTGCAGGGAAAAGAAGGGCAGGAGCGGATCGCAAGGATCATGGATGCCCTCCGCGCGGACGGGATCCCAGGGGAAGCGAAGCGGATCGATTATATCAACGGATACGAGGATATTCCCCCGCAGAACGCGCTGAGATTCGTGATGGAGGACGGCAGCTGGCTCGCGGCAAGACCGTCCGGCACGGAGCCTAAGCTGAAGTTCTATTTCTACACCGTAAAAGACAACGCAGAGGAAGCCCGTAAGCGGGTGCTGGCGCTGAAGGAGCAGGTGGTGTCGGCGGCGGAGAGCATAGCCTAAGGCAGGCAGCGCCTAAAAAAAATAAAAATGCCCGAAACAGAAGCCTGTTTCGGGCGTTTGTGGCACGGAGGGCATGGGATTCGAACCCACGCACCGTTTGACCGGCCTAACGCATTTCGAGTGCGCCCCCTTGAACCGCTTGGGTAACCCTCCGGATGCTGCGGACCTGCTCGCGATTTGCGTAATGATAGCTGCAGCAAAAGCTATTATATTCCATCAGCGCCAGTTTCTGCAAGTACAAATATGTGGCGTCCCCTTAGCAAATAATGCTATAATATGATTCATAAGTCAGAAGGCAGAAAAGCCTGTTGTATCAGTAAGAGAGGGCTTTTCCATCTTTGTATTGGAGGGGGTCGTCCTCCGACATAATAATATTATAATCTGGGGAGGTTATATCATGTTACGTATCGGTTTTCTGACAAGCGGCGGTGACTGCCAGGCACTCAATGCTGCAATGCGCGGCGTTGTCAAGGTGATCCAGAACAACTGCAAGGAGCCCTATGAGCTTTATGGCTTTGAGGATGGCTACAAAGGACTGATCTACAGCAAGTTCCGTATGCTGACCGGATCGGATTTCTCCGGCATCCTTACGCGCGGCGGCACGATCCTCGGAACAAGCCGTGTTCCTTTTAAGACCATCGACCAGCCGGATGAGAACGGCCTGAACAAGGTCGAGGCAATGAAACAGAACTATTACAAGCTGCAGCTGAACTGCCTTGTCATGCTCGGAGGCAACGGCTCCACCAAGACGGCTAACCGTCTCTCCGAGGAAGGCCTGAATGTCATCACGCTTCCCAAGACGATCGACAATGACCTCTGGGGCACGGATATGACGTTCGGTTTCCAGAGCGCGGTGGATATTGCAACGACTGCTATTGACCAGATCCATACGACGGCCAGCTCCCACGGCCGCGTCTTCATTGTTGAGATCATGGGCCACAAGGTCGGCTGGCTTCCCCTCAATGCAGGCATGGCTTCCGGCGCAGATATCATCCTGCTGCCTGAGATCCCGTATGATATCGACAAGGTCATCGATGCGATCGAGGACAGAGACAAGAGAGGATCCCGCTTCACGATCATCGTCGTGGCAGAGGGCGCTATCTCCAAAGAGGATGCAAAACTCTCCAAGAAGGAATATGCCAAGAAGCTGGCAGCGAGCAAACATCCTTCCGTTTCCTACGAGCTGGCTGATCTTATCACCAAAAAGACAGGACGCGAAGTGCGCGTGACGGTTCCCGGACATGTACAGCGCGGCGGCGCTCCCTGCCCGTATGACCGCGTATTCGCCAGCCGCCTCGGCGCAGAAGCCGGCAAGCTGATCCTCAAAGGCGAGTTCGGATACATGGTCGGCTACAGGAACAGAGAGATGGTCAAGGTCCCGCTCAAGGAAGTGGCCGGCAAGCTCAAGACAGTCGATCCGAAGGCAGATATCATCAAAGAGGCAAAACTCCTCGGTATCAAGTTCGGCGACTGATGTCTGCACAAGGCAGGCGATCTGCACGATCTTAAGGCCGCGTCAGCGGCTGCAATTGGAATCATAATACGATATGGCTGAACATTATCTGGCATTATATCGCAAATACCGTCCGCAGACATTTCAGGATGTCTGCGGACGTGATGCGATTGTAAGAACTTTAAAAAATCAGATCATCTCCGGCAGGATCGGACACAGCTATCTTTTCTGCGGCACCAGAGGTACGGGAAAGACCAGTATTGCCAAGATCTTTGCCAGGGCGGTCAACTGCGAAAATCCCCAGGACGGAAATCCCTGCTGCGAGTGTGCCTCCTGCAGGGCGATCAGTGAGGATGCAAATCTGAACGTGGTCGAAATGGATGCTGCGTCGAACAACGGAGTGGAAGATATCCGCACTGTGATCGACCAGGTCTCCTATTCTCCGACACAGGGAAAATACCGGGTCTTTATCATCGACGAGGTCCATATGCTCTCCACAGCGGCCTTCAACGCACTTTTGAAAACGCTGGAAGAGCCGCCTTCGTATGCCATTTTTATTCTGGCTACAACAGAGCCTAATAAACTCCCGGTGACGATCCTCTCCAGATGCCAGAGATATGATTTCGGAAGGCTTCCGGCCGGAATCATTGAGGAGCGGCTTCGCGCGATCTGCGAAAAGGAAGGCCTTACCTGTGAGGACAGGGCGCTGCGGTATATCGCGACCGCGGCGGACGGGTCCATGAGAGACGGGCTGTCGATCCTGGATCAGTGCAATGCTTTTAATTACGGAAATGATGTTCTTTCCTATGAAAAAACTCTGGAGATCCTCGGAGCGGTGGATACTTCCGTCTTCAGCAGGCTGTTCCGCAGCGTACATATTGGAGACGCGGTGAGCGCTTTAAAGATCGTAGATGAAGTGCTCTCGCAGGGAAGAGAACTGGTCCAGTTTGTCACGGATTACATCGGGTATCTTCGGAATGTCATGCTGCTGAAGGCCTCCGGGCAGAGCAGGACAGCACTGGACGTCTCGGAGGAACAGCTCGAATGGATGCTGGAAGATGCCAGGGCTGCAGAGATGACGGAAGTGATCCGCTCGATCAACGTCTTTTCCGAACTCACGGATGCGATCCGGTATTCTTCGAACAGGCGGATCCTGACGGAGACTGCCGTGATCCGTCTCTGCGAACCCTCTATGGATATCGCGGAGGATACGGAGGGGCGCATTCTCTCTCTGATGGAACGTGTTCGTGTTCTTGAGGAGCGGCTGGTGGAGAGCCAGAAACAGATGCTGAGCGGCGGATATACGATGGCTCCGGCTGCCGCAGGAGGCGGAACCGCCCCGGAGACGCCGGTGCAGGATTCCTCCAGGGAAGAAAAGACTGTGAAAGCGGCCCCGGTACTGCCCGAAGCCATTCCGGAGGATATAAAGAAGGTGGCCGCGGCCTGGAACCGGCTTATTTCCCAGATCCCTGCAGACAACCACATGGCCAAGATCCATCTCCTCAGCGCCAAGCCGACCCTGGGGGAGGACGGAAAGCTTCTGGTGGTTTTTGAAAACTATATCAATGCTGACTATTTTCTTGGAACCAGAGGAGAAGAGAACCGGCAGTATTTTTCGGAGTTCCTCAAAGCCAGGACAGGCAAGGACATCTCCGTTGAATATAAACTCCTTGACAACCAGGAGAAATTTACGGACAATTATGTGGATATTCGCGGCGTGATCAATATGGAGATCGTCGAAGAAGATGATTAATACAGGCGGCTATTACCGGCAGTCTTTTATGGACAGCTGCGGAATGGGCGGTATCGTTTAGTAAAGGAGATCAGACAGATATGGCAAAAAGAGGCGGATTCAGCGGCGGCGGAATGCCCGGCAATATGCAGAACCTGCTCAGACAGGCACAGCGCATGCAGAGTCAGATGCAGGAGAGCAAGGCTAAGCTGGAGGAACAGGAGTTTACAGCGGCAGCCGGGGGCGGCGCAGTCAAGGTGACAGTGAGCGGAGCCAAGGTCTTAAAGAGCATTGAGCTCTCACAGGACGCAGTGGATCCGGAGGATGTTGAGACCCTGCAGGACATGATCCTGGCAGCTGTCAACGAAGCGCTTCGCCAGGTGGATGCCGAGAGTGAGAAACTTTTCGGCGGTATGGCCGGCGGAATGGGAATGGGCTTCTGATCTATATGAACTTATACAGCGGATATATTAATCATTTGATTGATGAGCTGGCGGCGCTGCCCGGAATTGGAAACAAATCTGCGCAGCGTCTCGCTTTTTATATAATAGGAATGAGTCCGGAGCGGGTAAAGAGTCTTTCGGACTCGATCGCAGACGCCAAGGCGCATGTACATTACTGTAAATGCTGTCAGAACCTGACGGATGCGGAGGTCTGTCCGATCTGCCAGGATGAGAAAAGAGACAAGTCTACGATCATGGTCGTCGAGAACCCCAGAGATCTTGCGGCATACGAGAGGACCGGCAAGTATTCGGGCCTCTATCATGTGCTTCACGGGGCGATCTCGCCCATGCTGGGAATCGGGCCCGGGGACATCCGTCTGAAAGAACTGATGGAACGCCTGCGGGATGACACGGTCAAGGAAGTGATCATCGCGACGAATTCTTCTCTTGAGGGGGAGACGACGGCGATGTATATCAGTAAGCTGATCAAACCGGTCGGAATCCGGGTCACAAGGATCGCGAGCGGAGTGCCGGTCGGCGGTGATCTGGAATATATTGATGAAGTGACACTATTACGTGCATTGGATGGACGTACAGAATTATAACAAGGTCAGAAGGAGGCCGGACATGAGCGTAAAAAAAGAATTATTCGGTAAAACGGCAGACGGCAGGGATATCACGGCATTTACTATTGAGAATGGAAATATCGGGATCCGGGTGCTGGATTTCGGTGCTGTTCTGGTCAATTTGTGTACACCTGATAAGAATGGAAAAATGGAAGATATCGTGCTCGGTTTTGACCGTCCCGAACAATATCTTTCAAATAAAGACTATTTTGGCGCTACGATCGGACCCGTCGCGAACAGGATAGGCAAGGCAAAATTTGCTCTGGACGGAGTGGAGTATACTCTTCCGGTTAATGATGGAGAGAACAATCTGCACACAGATGCAGCCAAAGGCCTTCATAAGCAGCTCTGGCAGGCGCAGACCGGCGAGAACTGCGTGACATTTACGATCTCTGTGCCGGACGGCGAGTACGGACTCCCCGGCAATAAGGATTTCTCTGTGACATATACCGTTACAGAGGAAAACGGCGTAAAGATTCATTATCATGCCGTTTCTGATAAGAAGACGATCCTGAATCCGACGAACCACACCTATTTTAATCTCGATGGCCATACGGCAGGGAGTATTGAAAACACAGAACTGACGCTTAATTGCTCTGCCTATACACCGACGGATGAGCATTCTATTCCGACCGGAGAGATCAGAAGCGTCGAAGGAACAGCATTTGATTTCCGCACGGCAAAAACGATCGGGCAGGATATCAATGAGCAGGATCCCCAGCTGATCTGGGCGCACGGCTACGATCATAACTACTGCGTTGATGGTTATAACGGAGATGGCGAGGTCCGCCTGATCGCCTCCGCGGTCAGCAGAACAAGCGGCAGAAAAATGGAAGTGTATACGGATCTTCCGGGCGTTCAGTTCTACTGCGGTAACTATGTAGATGATAAGGATGGCAAACAGGGACACGATTACGGCTTCCGCAGTGCATTCTGCCTGGAGACCCAGTACTATCCGGATTCTGTCAATCACGACAATTTCCCGGGCTCTGTTTTTGATGCGGGCGAAGTATACGATTCTACAACGGAATACAGATTTTCGCTTTGCTGAGGATAAGGTAGCAGATGGCAGTTGTTGACATCAGAAATTACCGCAGGAACAGCGGCGGCGATTCTTACGAGTATGACCGGGAAGGCTATATCGAAGAGGAACCGGAAAGATATATAGACGTGGAAGCAGATACCGAACGTGCGGCGCTGATAAGAAGGAGCCGCCTTCGGAAATTCGGCCGCGCTCTTGGCATGGTCGGATTGATCGCCGGTCTTGTGCTGCTGATCGCCCTGCAGACAAAGAGCCGTGTCTTTACCGGGGCAGATTACCGCAGAATGGCGGATATGATTGTCATGGGGGACAGCAGATCCGTTGCTCTTAACGGACATATCGTTAACTACAGCAGGGACGGAGCCAGCTGTGTGGATCATACCGGCGCATTTGTCTGGAGCATCACCTATGAAATGCAGCAGCCGATCGTGGATGCAGCTTCGGATGTGATGGCAATTGCCGATCTCGGCGGGAGCAGGATCTATATTCTCTCCTCCTCAAAGATCGTCGGGACGGTCCTTACTAATTTACCTGTTCGCAGGATAAGCGTTTCGGACAGCGGCGAGGTGGCTGCGATCCTGGAGGACAGCGACACGACGTGGATCTATCTGTTCGATTCCGCCGGCAATACGATCGCCTATTTCAAGACGACGATGGGACAGTCCGGATATCCTGTAAGTGTGGCGGTTTCTCCTTCGGGAGAAATGGTGTGCGTCTCCCATCTGACGCTGGGCGGTTCCAAGGTGAACTCCAGTATTGCTTTTTACAATTTTGGCGCAGTAGGCCAGAACGTCAGGGAAAATAATGTCAGCGGCTTCAATTATGAAGACGAGATGTTCCCCTGCGTCAAATATCTGACGGACGACACGGCAGTAGCTGTCTCGGATCACAGAATAGCGTTTTTTAAAGGCGAAGAGATCCCGCAGAGCGCTGCAAATATCATGTTCAGCGAGAATATAGAGGCAGTTTATACCGGGAATCGCTATGTTGGAGTACTGTTCCCCGATACGACAGGGCAGGAAAAGTATTCCCTCAGAGTTTTCGACCTGAATGGAATAGAAGTCAGCAAGATCCCGTTTACCATGGACTATACCAATATTCAGATAAACGGAGACAGGATCATTATACACAGCGACCAGAGCCTGCTGATCTATCAGGCAAACGGCCAGCTGAAATATGAAGGAACTTTCCATGATATGGTAAAGGCCCTTGTGCCTGTCAGGAATTCAGGCAACAGGCTGCTGCTGGTGACACAGACGGGTGTGGAGCAGATGATATTAGAATAAAACTCTGTCAAGTGGCTGCCGGGGAGGGAAGGTTTTCCGTTCGCGGCAGTTTGTTAATGAAGACAATCATTCCCGGTCTCTGATCGGCTGACATTCTCATATGGGAGCGACTATGAATTTATACAGTCTGATTATAGTAGGAATCGCGCTTGCCATACTGATTGGCTGCATGACAAACGGGTATAATAAAGGATTCTCCAGCATGCTGCTCTCGGCGGTATCTCTGATCGCCGCACTGGCAGCGGTACTGCTGATTGCTGGGATGGTACGCGAAAACGGCGGCAGTACAGGTGTCCTGACGGGGATCCTGCTGCTGATCGTACTCCGAGTCATTTACCGGATCATCAAAGCCCTGCTCAAATCATTGCATATGTTCTCAAGACTGCCGGTGCTGCGCTGGGTGGATTCTCTGCTGGGCCTCGTGCTGGGGCTCTTTGAGGGATTTGCCTATCTGTATCTGATCGAGTACGTGCTGCGGTATTATGTACTCGTATAGGAAAATCGACTAAAAGCATTGTATATGGCAGAGGTGAAATCCACCACATATTGCGTAGATAAAAACAGAATAACCAAAACAAAAAAAGATGCAAAATTAGGCTTGCAAATTCAAAACGCCAATGATAGAATACAGTTCGCCGCTGAGATAGCGGACGTGCTCTTCGAGAGACAACATCGAACTTCATTAAAAATTGAAAAAAAGATGTTGACAAAAGAAAAGCCACGATGTAATATATACGAGTTGCGTCTCACGGACGTGACGCCGGAGAGATCTCCGGTGAGGAACCTTCCCAATCAAATACGTGACAATCAAATAGAAATGCAACCCTGAAGATT
>JAFTFD010000378.1 GCA_017449745.1 Lachnospiraceae bacterium | reverse complement strand
GTCTGTGAGCAGATACAGATTCTGCATCGTAATATACGGTGTCGTCAGGTCATGTTTCACCCATCTGGACAGGCCAAGCCATGTATAAGGATCATACAAGGGCGCATTATAAGGATGGAAGGACAGTCCGTAATCTATATTTCCCTCCCGCAAAATATAATAATTGAACTGATCCATATATTCCCTGGACAGGAAGCTGCCCGGATTAGACTTTCTGTTCCACTCCTGATCGATCGAATTATAGATTCTGGCGCTCGCGTTAACACTTTTGATACCGTTATAGAAAATCCGAAACGCCTTTACATAGGTGTTGACATTAAAATCAAGGTCGTCCGACACCATATAGAACTGCTCTGTCCGCGCATTCACCTCATTGCCTATGATCCAGTTATCGATCTGCCCGTGTCCGTTATGTCCGTTATAATGCTCTGCCAGAAAAGCTGCTATTGCCTTCAAGTGCTGCGTTCCTCCAGGTTCAACAGTATTGAAAGCATAATTAGGAGCGGAATGGCCGTCCCTTGCCAACGGGTGGATGAGATCCGGAGCTTTAGGGGAGCCGTTATTAAGCAGATTGACCGTGACCTGCAGCCCCATCTCTGTCAGATTGCGGATGATAAAGTCATAATGAGCCATCATGCCGCCGTCGAACTGATAAGAGATCCCCTCATAGGTAAAAGGAATCGTAGGATATACAGGGTCAGTGGATGGTCCGCAGATATCACCGAGATAAATATTATAGGATGCCTGGTCGAGGTTCAGATCCTGCAGCTCGCCGCTTAGAATTTTGAGGGGATCCGCAAGGATTCCCTTGATCCCTTTGTCCATTCTCAACACGGGAATAACAGCTGCCGCCTCCGGGTTGGTAATATAGTGCTCATCGCTGATCTGCACCATTCTTCCGCCCTGCTTCACTGCGGCCAGAAATTTCTGTGACAGTGCGGAGCCGGCCTGTCTGTTGTTCAGCGGAAACTGGAACTCAGCGCCGCCGGCTGCATTGTTTCGTATATTGGCGATCGGTGTCTTCCCCAGCAGTCTTCCAGAAGGTCCATCCTGATAGACCTCATCAGCATAGAGATATACATAGCCGTCATCGCTCTGAGGCGCTTCAGACATCGATAAATCACAGAAGACATTATGACCATCCGTCAGGCACCCTTCGATCCGTATAGTTCTTGCCGGAGCCGCCTTCGCATTGATGGAAACTGCTGATCCAAGGAACAGACCAGCCAACATTGCCAATACTCTGACTAAAGTTTTGTTTTTCATGAAATGATTTCCCCTGATGCAGTAAGCATATCTTTTAAGTATCTGTCTGCGACCGCCGCCAGCTCCTCCGGCGACTCCCTAAAGCCGTCTCTGGTCCAGGCAAAAAGCAGTGCCCAGAGTCCCCCGGCATAAAACACGGAGTGGTATTTGACCCTTTCCTTGCTGCTGCCTGCATGGGTGACCTTCAGCAGATAATCATTAAACCTGCTGACCAGAATATAGAACAGGTCATGCCTGAGCAGCAATTCGAGATATTCTCTGTGCCCCAGCCAGAAAGTAAAAAAATAGACGGCACTGTCTTCGCCATTACTGTCATTGCCGGACAGGTTATCATCGTACTCTTTTGTCAGCACAGTATAATAATCATTAAGTATATCTATTTTGGTATTATAGTACAAATAAAAAGTTCTGCGCGCCACCTTGGCTTCCTGTGCGATCTGCAGAATCGTAATCTCATCAAAAGCATTATGTTCCATCAAATGCAGCGTCGCCATAATGATCTGTTCTTTTGCGTAGCTGTCAAAATATACCTGCTTTGGTCTCATGATGTCGCTCTCTTTCAGATCCTTTAAATAAAACAAATTCTCTCAGTAAATGTACGCAAAATCGAATAATTCACATTTTGATAAATGTGTGCATCTTCTTTCCCCAGAATTGACAGTCATCTCTTTCCCTTTTTATTATTATATCAGAAATACACATTTGTGTACAAAAAAGGAGGTGTTTATGTATCCAAAACTATTTGAAAAAGGTCATATTGGTTCTCTTACACTGAAAAACCGGGCAGTCATGACTGCCATGACGACCGGATATGCAGGCCTGGACGGCGCTCCAACGGAACAGCTCTGTCAATACTATGAAGATCGCGCGAAAGGCGGCGTGGGACTTATCGTCACGGAAATATTCCGCGTCAACCAGGAGCACGGTGTTGCGTTTCCTCGTCAGATGTACGCTTTAAACCCGATGAATATACAGCCTCTGGCCCAGATGGTCGACCGCGTCCATCAATATGGTACAAAAATATTTGCCCAGATTCATCACGGAGGGAGTACAAACAGCCCTGAGCTGAACGGCGGCCGGATCGTCGCCCCCAGTGCGGTCCCTAATGTCTCCGGGATCATGCCGGAGCCTCTGACTCTGGAACAGATCGAAGAGTTAAAACAGCAGTCCATCGGAACAGCTGCTGCTGCAAAAGCGGCGGGATTTGACGGCGTGGAGATCCATGGCGCTCACGGTTATCTTCTGTGCGAGTTTCTGTCTTCTGCTTTCAATAAAAGAACAGATCAGTACGGAGGCAGCATTGAAAACAGATGCAGGCTAATCACTGAGATCATTCAGGGCATCAAATATGTCTGCGGCAGGGATTTCCCGGTAGGCGTACGTTTCTCCTGTGATGAGCACGATCCCTTCCATCCGGATTCCATCACGCTTGCAGAAGGCGTCGAATTTGCAAAGATCTTTGAGAAGGCAGGAGCAGACGTCCTCGACGTATCCAACGGCAACTATTTCTGCCCCTTCGGAGAGAATGAAGAACCGTATTCCTACGCTGAGGGCTGGCGTGCACCCGAGACCAGCGCCATCAAGAATGCCGTCAGTATTCCTGTCATCGGCGTATCCAATATCAAGACTCCTGATGTCGCCGAGAAATTGCTGGAAGAAAATATCTGCGATTTCGTAGGCGTCGGACGCGCTCATATTGCAGATCCCGAGTGGTGCAAAAAAGCTGCGCAG
>JAFTFD010000377.1 GCA_017449745.1 Lachnospiraceae bacterium | reverse complement strand
GCTATGTAGGTATATAATAATGTAATTATAAGATAACGGAAGCAGATCTGCGGATCAAGCAAGTGATGTTTGAGAAATAAGACCGTGAGGAAATGAGATAATGAATGAAAAAAACAGGACAATGGACCTTGTGAATGGTCCGATCGCAAAGACACTTATTGTATTTTCTGTACCTTTTATGCTGAGCATGCTTCTGCAGACAGCGTACTCGACGACGGATACGATTATCGTGGGACAATATCTGGGAAGTGCAGGCCTGTCTGCTGTGTCCAACGGAAGCCAGCTCATGCAGATGCTGACCGCCCTGTGCATCGGTTTTGCTAATGCGGGCCAGGTATTGATCGCGCAGGCGAAGGGAGCGGGCAATTATGAAAAACTGGAGAAAATAATAGGGACACTTTTTGTGCTGGAAGTCTTCATCTGTGTTGTGATCGGGACCGTGTGTGTTGTGTTTTCAAGAGGTTTATTGAATATTCTGAACACGCCTGCAGAAGCCTATGTGCAGGCCAGATGGTACATTATGATCTGCGGAGGCGGATTGATCTTTACCGGTCTCTATAACCTGTTCAGCGCGATGCTGCGCGGAATGGGGGATTCGCGCCATCCGCTCCTGTTTGTCATTCTGGCAACGGTCCTGAATGTTTTTCTCGATATTCTCTTTATAGCCGGCTTCAACTGGAATGTCGCGGGAGCAGCCCTGGCCACGATCATCGGGCAGGCGGTCAGCGTTGTATTCAGCCTTGTTTTTTTGCTACGGCATACGCGGGAATATGGTATCGACTTCTCATTGAAAACAATGCGCCCGGACGCGCAGAGCACCAGACAGCTCTTCTCGATCGGGGCGCCGATGGCCCTGCAGCTGACGGCGGTGCAGATCAGCTTCCTGTTCGTGGGTAGAATGATCAACGCCCTTGGGGTGACTGTCAGCGCGGCATTTGGCGTTATGCAAAAGATACGTATGATCCCCAATTTTATTACAAGCGGCTTTGGGCAGGGCGCAGCCAGCATGATGGGGCAGAACCTTGGTGCAAAAAAGCTTGACCGTGTGGATAAGATCGTCAAGCTGACGATCCTGGTCACAGGCATCACATACGGATTCTTTGTGATCCTGTACCTGACAGTGCCCGAGCTGCTTTTCCGTATTTTCACACAGGACGAAACGGTTCTTGAATTTGCAGCAATGACAACACTGGTCCTTGCCATCGAGGCCGTCGCCCATACCTTCATGCCAGCCTGCAATTCGCTGGTCAGCGCGCAGGGATTCGTGAAGCTGAGCTTTACGGTAGCGATCCTGGACGCTTTCCTTGGCAGGATCTTTTTCTGCTGGCTACTCGGAAGCTTTTTCGGACTCGGAGCGTTCGGATATTTCCTCGGCTATATCTGCGGAACCTATATCACTTCCTCGATCGTTCTCATCTATTATCTGTCGGGAAAGTGGAAGAAGAGAGCGGCGCTCGTATAAGCCAACGCTAATGCAGTGCTCCTGATACCGTGATATTAAGTAATACATATGATATTGGGATCAAAAGGTGAAATGATGCCGGATTGCTCCGCTGCAGAGCAGCTCCCGCAATCCCGCCCGAGCATTCGCAATCCGCTAATTTGCCTGTAAATACAGGCAAATTGCTCCTTGCTCATGTCGGGCGGTCAAAAGATATAAAAGCCTGCTCGTGCGAGCACGGCATGCTTTTCTGCCTTTTGACCTTAGCATCATACATATTATATAAAACGGGTAATTAACGGGTATGATGCGGGCATATGGTGATTGAATGGTTGAAATACGGGCACGATTCTGGTATGCTATATTTGTGCTGAAAGTCAGAAATATGGCATCCATTAGGGCAGCCGGAAGGAGAAAGAGACATGACGATCGACGAAATGAAGACCCGTAAAAAGGAACTAGGTTTTACTAACAGGATGATCTCAGAACAGACGGGAATACCGCTGGGTACAGTACAGAAGATCTTTTCCGGGGAAACCAGGTCTCCGCGAAGAGACACGATCATAGCACTGGAGAACTTACTGCACAGAGATGCTTATGCAGATGCGATGGCAGGAAAGGGGCGCGGATCGGCGGACGTGATGGTCGGACCGCATAATGGATCATCTGGTGGAAACAGTTTACTGGTCAGAGAGGAAGCTGCCCATTATGGAGCCCGTCCCGGCAGGTATACGATTGAGGATTATTATGCGCTTCCGGATGAACGGCGTGTGGAACTGATAGACGGTGTCTTTTATGATATGGCAGCTCCGTCACTGAATCATCAGGCCATCCTTGGAGCACTGCACCTGCAGTTTGCAAAGTGTGCTGAGCAGCACCCTGAATGCAGGGTTTTTTTTGCTCCTCTCGATGTCCGGTTGGACAGGGATCAGTGGACTATGGTGCAGCCTGATCTTCTCATTATATGCGGCAAAGATGCAGAAGGGCGGTACCTGGACGGCGCACCTGATTTTGCGTTGGAGATCCTCTCCCCCTCAACACGCAGCAAAGATATGTTTCTGAAGTTAGGAAAATACATGACAGCGGGAGTGAGAGAATACTGGATCATAGACCCGGAGAAAGAAAAGGTGATCGTATATGATCTGGAACACGAGGAAACACCGGAGATCTATACATTTGAGGAGGATGTTCCGGTCAGGATTTCGGAAGGAGAGTGCATTATAGATTTCCGCGAGGTTAAGAGATACGCCCGCCTATAAGTTGAAACTGACACGTTTGGAATTAAGGATATGAAAAATAGCAAGGACACCGGCTTTTGCAAACTCATCACTTGCAAAAGCCGGTGACTTTATTTTAGATCCCTATACTTGCTTCTGTATAAGCCAATGTTCCGAGCCCTTCTACGTGGCGGTGATACAATGTTCCGCGCGGTCCCTGTGAGGTGAAAGCATATCCATGGAAAGGATCTGCAAGAGCCTCGTGGCAGGTCTTCTGCATACTCAGAATCGCGGAGGACTCAATATCCATGACGAAGTGTCCGGGGAAGAGGTGATCGATCTCATCGATTCTCTGTGCCAGCTTGTCCATATTTGCTGAGAATGCTTTTACAGTTGCATATTCACCATATGGAAGACCTGGCTTTCCTCCGCTAATACCGACCCGCATGCTGACAAAATCATCCCCGCAGAAGAGGTTGCGGGCTGTTTTGTCAAGGAACGCACTGTGACCTGACGTATGACCACCGAGGAAGATAAGCTCTACTTCATATCCATTGCCGAGATCCCAGGTATATCCATCCGGAACAGCAATCGTCTCATAATCCTTCCAGACAGGCAGATCATTTCTGTCAAACTCAGACCAGATCGGTGTCCCGTCATCCTGGAAAAGGTAATCCCAGATATGCGCATTCTGGGCTTCCAGCGAGGCCGCTTCATACTCATGGCAGTAAACGCGCTCAAAGCGGCAGTTGCCATAGGCGTGGTCAAAGTGACCATGTGTAACAGCAACAATGAGTTCTCTGCCCCCGGAGAGTTCATCGCAAAGACCCTTCAGATCACCAAGTCCAAAACCTGTATCGATCAGCATAGCCTTTTCAGGACCTACGATGAGATAGGACCATACGTCCCCCATGCCGTCCAGACTCTCCTGGAAGATCGCATATAGGTTGTCTCTGAATCTGTAGACCTCCGCATAGGGATCCTTTTCATGCTCGATTTTGATCGAGCTGTTCTCGCGAAGAAGCTTCATATACGCCCATGCAGTCTCTGTGATCGGCTCATGCATATAGACGCGCTCCGACTTGACATGGGAATTGATCGGGAGATTCTGCCTGCTCCACTCGCTCTGCGGCTTTCTGACTCTTTCTTTTCCTGCTGCGGGTTTGTACTCTGTGCTCATAGCTGATTTGTCGTCCTTTCTGTGCTTACTTTATTGATAGCTAAAAAATGAAAAATAATAAAGCTTTCACTATTAATTTCAAGACCCATATGATAGAATTATGTTGTCATGTAATTACATTATGACATTAAAGGGCGAAAAAGTAAATAATGAAAATAAACATACCTCTAACAAGTACTTCATTTATGTGATTTGTAAATTGATATCATCTGCATCACGGGAATTCTGATATTTCATCCGTAAATGATCGGACACGCAGTTTGTAAACCTGACAGGATATCATCTGCAATTCCATATAAATGGTCGATTCATCCGTAAAAATAATCTGTTCAGGAACAATTGATCAATAGTATCCGGGTGTTCTGGAGCAAATCCATCATCTGAAATAGATTGAATCATTAATTACATCCGTAAAGGATAATCTGATTGTTAACTTCTGTGTTGGTGAGTTCATCTGCAACTTCGAGTTTCGAATGTTTGTATCCGTAATCGAGATCAGAAGAATTAAGAAAACTGGAGCAAGTGAATCAGAGGCAGCACAAACAAAGGCAAGAAAAGCAGAGACAATAGAAACTAAAACAAACTGAACTAAGTCAAGTGAACCAGAGACAATAGAACCAGAGATAAATGAACTAGAATTCAAAAGCCAAAAGGACAGGAGGAAACAATGAGCTTAGGAATAGTGAATACGACTTATGGCAGTGCAAAGGGCATACAGATTTCTGTCAGAGATGGAAACATCGTTACAGAATTCAGAGGGATCGCGTACGCTGCTCCTCCTGTAGGAAATCTCAGATGGAAGCCGCCGGTGGCTCCGGAATCCTGGGAGGGGGTCAGGACTTTTGATCAGTATGCGCCGATTGAAGTTCAATTTCAGGATGGACACGGGGCAGAGATCATCAATAAGCTGCCTATGAGCGAAGACTGCCTGTACCTTAATGTGACTACGCCTGCTGAAAGAGCAGGAGAAAAACTCCCGGTTCTTGTCTGGTTTCACGGCGGCGGCCTGACAAACGGAACGCCTTACGGGGACGGTATAGTGGAGCCATATGATTTTGCAGCCAGGGGAAATGTGGTCGTCACAGTCGCGCACCGCATTAACATATGGGGATTTATGGCATTGCCGCAGCTGACAAAAGAGCAGGGGACCAGCGGCAATTATGGGCTGATGGATCTGGCCGCAGCGCTTGACTGGATCTGGGATAATATTGAAGTCTTTGGCGGCGACAGGGAAAACATCACAGCGGGCGGCGAATCCGGCGGAACCCAGAAGACCTGCGCTATGGCGACTCTGCCCGCCGGCAAGCATAGGATCCGCCGGATCTATAACTCTTCAGGGCTTAAGTGGAGACAGGTGCCTTTTCTGACACAGGAAGAAGGCGAAAAAGCAGGAATCGAGTACCTTAAACATGTGGGGATCGATCCGGATCTTTCGCTGGAGGAGCTGCGCGCACTGGACACAGATACGATCCACAAAAATGTGTCGAGAGAATACTATCCGGGTGAGATCATTTATGATGGAAAGTTCGTGACAGAGCCGAGTTTTGGAGACCTGTTTGACAAATATCTTGAGAATGTAGATTTCATAAATGTGACCGGAGAAGGAGAGACAAATGTATTCGCACACCGCGGGGCAAGCGGTGTAAGAGGCAGTTTCTTTGGAGAATTACCGGTCAGGGATTATTCGACACTGAAAGAGTTCTTCAAGGAACGTCTCGGTGAACTGTACGATAAATACGATTTTGATAAATATGTGCAGTGTGAGGACAAAGACGCAGTCTTTACGGCAAGATTGTTAGGATCCATAGGAATTTCTGAACGCGCAAGTAACAATCACAGCAGAAACAACATGGTCAACCGTCTTTTCGGGGAATACCTCAAAAAGAAATGCCCGGATAACAGAACATATTCCCTGCTATGGTGCCATATTCCTCCGACAGAGGATGAGAGCGGTGCATCCGACAGAGATCACGATCCGGCTCACAGACTGGCTGATCACTGTACAGATGGACAGTATATCTTCAATACGCTGGATAAACACGAAAACGTACAATGGACTGAGACTGACCGTTGCTATGCAGAGATAATGGGCGCTTATTTGTCTAACTTCATGAAAAACGGAGATATTAATGGAGAAGGCTTGCCGTATATCGGTGAGACAGGGGATCATTTTGCCTATGCCAGGATTGGCGACAGAAAGCAAAGAGACGGACAAAGTGACAGGCAAAGGGACGGACAAAACAACGTACAAAATAACGGGCAGGAAGAAAGGAACAATATCAAGGTGGAAAACCTGGTCACTATGTGTGACGGCCTGAGTGGTCCTCTTGAGGAAATGGCCTGTGAATATGTAAGAGCCGAGTACGGAATTGAATGATGCGGCAGTCCTTTGTCCTATAACTATCAAAACAGGCTGAGCCGGACTTTGAAAAGTCCGGCCCAGCCTTTAAATTACTGGTATGCGACTGTTTAAGGAACTATCAGGAGGTACTAAGTTTCGCAGCTTAGTCAAACACCTTATTGACATCGTAAGTGAGCGTTGTGCCTCCGAATTCGATAGCGCGCTGGTCGGGATTCGGCTCGCCAAAGTTGGGCGGGAGATCGCAGGGTCTCGCATCGCGGCGCTTGTAAGTGAGGTGCCCCTCCACATAGATGGGATCGGGGCGCTTGCGGGGCGTCTGATCGACCTGTACGCCTTCGTGGCCAGCCAGAATGTACTCTGCGCAGGCAAGATAGCGGTCTACGACTTCCGCGGGAACGAGTCCCTGGCCGCCGGTGCAGCAGATGTCAAATTCGCTTCTGTGAGCAGCGAGCTTGCGCATGTTGTTAGCGAAGTGCTCAACAGTTCCGTTTAGCGGCATTCTGGATTCGGGTGTTGCCAGCTCGTCCCCGGAGAAGAGGAGCCTTTCTTTGCGGTCCAGGAGGGCGATGCTGCCGACAGCGTGATCCGGGATCTTGATGACCTCCAGGTCGCGGTTTCCAAGGTGGAAGATATATCCGTCATCGACTACCTGGATCGGATAATCTCTGGGAAAATCAATGCCTGCGAAGCTTGGGAAAGGCCTTGTCACGAGCGGGACCGATTCCTCTGCCATGAAGGCACAGTCAAAGTAGGCATTGTTTGCCGTATGGTCAAAATGATCGTGGGAATTGACGATATAGCGCAGAGGCTTTTTTGTCAGATCCTGGCACATCCTGCGGACGTTTCCGGCGCCATAGCCGCCGTCGAACAGGATCGCTTCGTCGTCGCCTTCAATGAGGTAATAATAATCGCCGTCGCTCAGCAGCTTCCATGTGCCAGGAGCGATACTCTCAAACTTAAAATACGGCTCGTCCATTGGACGGCAGGTGCCGTCTTCGTCCTCGATCCATACATCATGCAGCGGAGAAAAATCGATCAAATCTACTGCCATTTCTATTTCCTTTCCTGAAAGAGTACTTCACAGATCTTAATGGATGTCCGGCGCGGATCAACTGTGAAGATATCCGGTGCCAATGAGGCTCAAACGATCAGGTATCAGATGCCCGGCGCGCTCAGCCGATATGAAGCCCGCCGTTCAGCTGATAGACCTGGCCTGTAATGAATCCGCCTTCCTCGCTGGCAATATAGCTGACCAGTGCGCCAAATTCATCGGTCGTGCCAAGATGCCCTGCGGGGATCCGGGAGAGGACAGTAGCGGAATCGTAGTCAGTGGGGCGGTGCGGCTCATGGTCGTTGATCATGCCGCTGCGGGCGATGCAGTTGACTGTGATGCCGTCTTTTGCGAGAAGCCTTGCCATAGCGGCATTCATGGTGATCACGCCGCCGCGGGCGATGCTGTCCACGATATTTTCTCCTTCAAAGCCGTCAACGGCGCCGACGCTGGTCATGAGGATGATCCTGCCGGCAGAGCTCTTTTTCAGGTAGGGAATGGCGGCCTGCATCATCTGGAAGACATTGGTGACCTGGTGATGCATCTTCTTGTCAAGCTCCTCGCCTGTCACCTCTTCCAGAGGTTTTACGGCGTCGAATCCGCCGGTCGTATTGATCACGACGTCGACGGAACCGAACATTTTTTCAACCTCAGGAAAAACAGCCGCATCGCCGTTTTCGTTAGAAAGAGCAGCGACCTTGCCGGGACAGTCTTTGAGGTTTTCGATGATATCGCGTGCGCTGTCAGGGTTGTGAGTGACCAGCACGACATTCATGCCGCCCTCAGCCAATGCGCGGATCGCACCGCGTCCTACGTTTCCTGTTGCGCCTGCAAATACACAGGTTCTTCCTTTTAATGTAAGCATTTTTTTACCTCCTAATGTTTATTTAATCAATCTCCAGGCCTTCCGCCTTATCCCCTTCTTTGTTAAAAAGCTCCTCGTAAGGGATGCGGCTCTCGATCAGCCAGATCATTACTGCGAGAACTCCTCCGACCAAAAATACCAGTACTGACGGAATAGAAGCGCTGCCGCGATGTAATAGCGCATACAGGAGCGTCGCAAGACACGCCAGGAGTTCTGCGCCGCCCAGTATAACGGCTGCCGTTTTAAGGGCGAGGGAGGAACTCTCGTAGTCATGGATCGTCATTTTCTTAGGAGCAAACAGATAGCTCGCGATCAGAATGTAGAAAATACGGAAGAGCATGACTACGATCAGAATCTCCGGTATCACCACATATAGAGCGGTACCGCTCGCGCCCTGGAGCTTTCCTGCTGCGACCAGGAGCAGGAGAAGGGCTGCAAAGAGCAGAACATATCCTATTCTTATCAGAACGTAATTCTTATCAGAAACATTCTGCCTGTACCACATGCCGGCATAGACTCTTTTTAAATGAGGCTTGCCGTCTGTTCCGATCTCATAGTGCTCCTTATAGCCCTCAAAATACTTGTGGTAAAAAAGACTGTGAAAGAGCACTCCCTTGCTGCTGTCACGGTCTTCCTCGGCCTTGATCCGCAGCTTGCGGTTCATATTACGTTTCCACTCATTGTAAGAAGTCATCTGTTTTCTCCGTTGTCAAAAGATGGACGTTAAAAGTTACAATGTAGTAACAATTATTATAAACAAAAGAATTCGGTTTTTGATTTCTTTTTTGGAAATATTGACAAGGAATCCGGAAATGGACGCGGACAAAATGCCGAAGTTATACTTTGGGCATAGTGGAGTTACAGACAGGATGCAGAGTGAAAAATCACTCTGAAAGAGCTGATTTTTCACTTAAGAGTTTGTGCCGCTGCACGGCAACAAACTCTGCAATCGGCAGAAACTGCCTTCGCAGCTTTCTGCCGTGCAATGCCTGCGCGCAAAGCGCTTCGGCAATTTTGGAAGAGATCCTGAAAGGAGAGTACAGGTTATGAATTACCACGAAATCACACGTACCTATTACAGAGCACCGGGCTTTGGCAGCATGCAGCCGGTCATGATCTATCAGCCGCGGATCCTGGGACCGGAGAGCAGGACGGCCTTTGTCCTTTGCCATTCCGATGACGACTATATCGAGTTCCTTCCGGCTCCCGAGCTGGCAAAGAGAGGATATACAGTTATCGCGACACACGTCAGGGAGTCCCAGATCCCGCTGGAAGAGAAGATGCTCCAGGTTGGACAGGTCGTTGACTTCATTAAAAATTATCCGGGCATCGATAAGGTCCTGCTTCTTGGACACAGCGGCGGTGCGACCTTGATGAGCGCATATCAGAATGTCGCTGAGAACGGAAACGCAACTTTCCAGGGCGCCGAGAGGATCTACAAGCTGCCTGAGATCGCAAAGCTGACACCGGCGGACGGCGTTGTTCTGATGGACTCCAACTACGGAAACGGCGCCATGAGCCTGATGTCCATCGATCCCGCGATCGTCGATGAAAATACCGGCGAGAAAGATCCTGAGCTTGATCTTTACAATCCCGCGAACGGTTTTGATCCCGAGGGATGCCATTACAGCGATGCATTTATGAGAAAGTTCTGGACAGCCCAGGCCGAGAGAATGAACCGCCTCATTGCGTACTGTCAGGAGAGAGTGGCGCTGATCGATGCCGGCAAGGGCAGGTTCGTGGATGACGAGCCGATCTCCATACCGGGCGGCACACAGTTCGGTCCGGTGAACAAAATGGTCCAGCAGGTACCTTCCGTCCTGTCTCACACGAAAGAGGAGAGAGACCTTCTTCACGCGGACGGCACGATCACCCATGAGATCGTTCACTGCCTGCGCGGCTTCAACAAAGGAATGAACGCTGCGAACAGCTACAAGAATATCCTGAATACTTCTGTCAGGACGTTCCTTGCAAGCTCCGCCCTGAAAGCAGATCCTTCCGTTTATGCGCTCACAGAGGACGAGATGGTCGGCTGCGACTGGAGATCCAGCTACTGCACAACGATCGGCAACGTCGACGGCATCCATGTTCCTTTCCTCACAATGGGAATGACAGGATCCCACGAGTATCTGGCCAGCGAGCATATCATCCGCAGAGTTGAGAGTGAAGACAAGACGGTCTGCTTCGTAGAGGCAGCAGGACACAATTTCGAGCTTGCAAGACATCTGAAGGGACAGTATCCGGATCCGGTCAAGGCATGCTTCGATTATGTGGCTGAGTGGACAGGTGCACGGTTCTAATCATAGAACCGCATCATTTCAAAGCTCCATAGCAGCTAATCACAATGTAATGACATATATACATTTCTGATTTGGAAATAGTAAACACGAATTGAGAAATGGACACAGATATAGTCAAAATGTATACTTAACACAGGTTGATTGATCTGCTGAAAGAGCAGATTGCACATCCCGGAAGCCTGCTTTCCAAAGTGATAATGCACAAAAGAAGGAAAGAACAAATCTTTCGACATTAAGTAATAACATTAGTGCAATCCGAAAAAGAAACACGGCGTACGGACACTTAATAAGGAGGGTACTACTTTGAAAAACGCATTAGTAAAGAGAGTGATCGCTCTTGCCAGCGCTTCCATCATGGCATTTTCCATGATCGGCTGCAGTGCAACGACAGGCAGCAGCTCATCCGCACCCGCCGCTGAGGCAGCTCCGGCCGCCGAGGCAGCAGCTCCCGCAGGCGAGGCAGCTCCGGCTGCTGAGGCAGCAGCTCCCGCAGCAGAGGGACTTCTTGAGAACGGCAGATGGAACAAGATCATCATGGCAGCCAACCAGGATCCTCAGGATCTGGATCCGGACTCCGTCAACGCGCCTGTCCGTTACAATATGATCTACGCAATTTATGAGACACTGTTCGATATGGCAGATGATTCCAGCGGCGAATTAAAGCCCTGCATCGCTTCCGGATATGAAGTGGTAGACGGCGCAACATGGAAGGTCACACTTCGTGACAACGTCTATGACTGGGAAGGCAACAATATCACAGCTAACGACGTAGCATTCTGCTTCGATTACATCGTTTCCACCGGTAACGCAGTCCGCTTTGACTGGTATGACAGCATTGAAGTAGTAGATGACTACACATTCCTGTTCCACTGGAAGGGTGAGCCGCCCGCAATTCATGACCTTGAGTTCCCTCTTTCCAGAACCATCATCTTCTCCGAGAAGGCATGGAAGGATCACGGCGAGAGCTTCGCAAAGGACGCTGTCGGTACAGGTTCTTACAAAGTCGCTGAGTTCACACCCGGTTCCAAGCTGATCCTTGAAGCAAACGATGATTACTGGGGCAAGGATATCCTTGACGAGCTGGAGCCCAGACACAGACAGAACGTCCAGACCATCGAGTTCGACGTCGTCACAGAGGCTTCCACAGCAGTTGTTGGTCTTGAGACCGGCAAGCTTGATATCTGCGATTATGTTCCGCTTGCAATGCAGGAAGAGTTCGCAACAGGCCAGTATTCTGACAAGTTCAACGTTGAGATCACAGTAGCAGGTGACTATTTCTACCTCGCACCTAACTGCCTGAAACTGGACGAGAACCTCAGAAAAGCGATCATGTACGCTATTGACAACGCAGCTGTAGCAAAGGCTATGGGCGGCTCCTATGTCCCGCTGAAGACCTTCGGTACATCTTACTACAACGATTACGATGCATCCCTCGAGCTGGATGGAACTTATCTGTCCGACTATGATCTTGACAAGGCAAAAGAGTTCCTGGCAGCTTCCGATTATGACGGAAGAGAGCTCAGCATCCTGATCGGCGCCGATGAGGCTTCCAAGGCTGCTGCAACCATGGTCCAGACCATGCTCCTTCAGATCGGCGTCAAGTCCAAGATCGATGCCAAGACACAGGACGGCGTTCGTACAGCTTCCACTTCCAAGGATGGATTTGATATCTACATGAACACTGTCGGCGGCCCCAACATGGTCGGGTCCTGGCACCTTCTGTTCGACAACGAGGTCAACAGCGGATTTACAACATCCTGGGTTCAGGATGATCAGCTTCAGAGCCTCTACAAGGCAGCAAGCGCAGATGCTACACACGATGCAGCACACATGAGAGAGTGCCTGGATTATGTTACCGATCACGCTTACTTCTACGTAGTTGCCGGAACAAGCTCCGCTCTGGTTTATCCTAAGACAATCACATCCATCGGACGCCGCGAAGGATATGTCACACCTAACTGCTCCGTATATCAGGGACAGTAAACTAACAATTACTAGGGCTGCTACGAAACCCAGCCTGAGTAAAGGGAAGAAAAAACAAAAACGGTGAATGACAGGGTGCCGGTGCCATAAGGCATCGGCACCCTGTTCAATTTGAAGGAGAAGACTATGTCCCGTTATGTAATCAAGAGAATCCTCATGATGATCGTCATCCTGTGGTGCGCGGGCTTCGTAGTGTTTACTCTGACGTATCTGACACCGGGTGATCCCGCAATGCTTCAGCTTGGCCAGGAAGCCACAGCAGAGGTTATCGCACAGAGAAGGGCGTACCTTGGTATCGACCAGCCCTATCTGGTCCAGCTCGGCAGATTTATGGTAAATACTTTCCTGCGTTTTGACTTCGGTAAATCCTGGGTCACCAATACCAATACAATGGCAGAACTGCTCCTGCGTCTGCCCCGTACACTTATCATCGGCCTCGGCTCCATGATCATCAACGTCTTTATCGGAACGATCCTTGGAATCATCGCCGGCACACACGAAGGAAAGTGGCAGGACTCCCTGGTCATGATCATCGCCATGGTGTTCGTATCCGCCCCTGATTTCTTCGTAGCTCTGTTACTGATCCTCCTGTTCGCACTCAAGCTCGGATGGCTTCCGCCTTACGGCATTGAGACGATGGCAGGATATGTTCTTCCGATCATTTCCGCCTCCCTCGGCGGTGTCGCGATCAACGCAAGACAGGCCAGAAGCGCAATGCTCGAGGTCATCCGCGCAGATTTCGTCACCACAGCAAGAGCGAAGGGACAGAACGAGAAGATCGTTGTCAGGAAGCACATGCTCCCCAACGCCATGATGCCGATCATCACCGGTGTCGGCGGCGGTCTCTCGATGGTCGTAGCAGGTACTCCGATCATCGAGTCCGTGTTCTCTATCCCCGGAGTAGGAAACTACCTGCTCTCCGGCGTCAACCAGCACGATTATCCCGTTATCTGGGCATGCGTAATATTCTTCGCATTGTTCTCCTCCATCGCGATCCTGCTGACCGATCTGTGCTATGCCTTCCTTGATCCCCGTATCAAAGCTCAGTACAGCGCAGGCAAGAGAAAGAAGGTGAAATGATGGCACAGACTAAGAAAAGAAAAAAGACCAATCCTTTCCTGGACTTTCTTAAGAGAATGACCAAGGCTTTCTCCGCAAAGCTCGGCGTAGGCCTGTTCGTATTGATCGTTCTGTTCTGCGTCTTAGGACCGCTGTTTTCAAAATATGATGTCAACGGCATCGACCTGATGAATATGTATGCAGGGCCTTCCAAAGAACATCTGCTCGGCTGCGATTCCATGGGCCGTGACATGCTGACAAGACTGATGTACGGCGGACGCTACTCCCTGCTGATCGGTATCTGCGCATCCCTGTTCGGCGCACTGCTGGGAATTGTTTTCGGTTCCATCGCAGGCTACGCTGGGGGTAAAGTCGAGACCTTTATCATGCGTGTCATGGATATCTGGACAGCACTTCCCGGCATGATGCTCTGCATCCTGGTGTCCAACGTGCTCGGCACAGGTTTCTTCCCGACAGTCATCGCTCTGACGATCGGTTCCATTCCCGGAACAGTCCGTATGATCCGCGGCCAGATCCTGACAGAGCGCAGCAAGGAATACATTGAGGCAGCCAGAACGATCAACTGCTCCGATTTTTCCATCATGTTCCGTCACCTTCTGCCGAACGTTGTCCAGCCGGTCATCGTCACGACGACCATGGGCATCGGTTCCACGATGATGATGGCGGCGTCCCTGTCCTTTATCGGACTCGGCATTCAGCCGCCCAACCCGGAGTGGGGCGCAATGCTCTCCGACGGCAGAGCTTATATCCGCAGCTATCCGCACATGATCATGGTTCCCGGTATTGCGATCGCTCTTACAGTTTTCGCGATCAACCTGCTGGGCGACGGTGTCCGCGATGCGCTGGATCCTAAGCTGAGAAGCTGATCACGGAAAGGAGAATAGAACAATGGCAAACAAAGAAAACGAATTCCTTTCTGTCAGGAACCTGGAAGTCATTTACCGCTCCGGTGGAGATATCGTCCATGCAGTCAACGGCGTTTCTCTGGAGCTTGAAAAAGGAAAAACACTGGGCCTTGTCGGCGAGACAGGCGCAGGAAAAACAACGATCGCAAAATCGATCATGAGGATCCTTCCCGATCCGCCCGCAGAGATCCGCGGCGGCGAGATCTTCCTCGACGGCGAAGATCTCCTGAAAAAGGATGAAGAGGCCATGCAGAAGGTCCGCGGCAAAAAGGCTGCCATGATCTTCCAGGATCCCATGACCGCCCTGAATCCGCTGATGACGGTCGGCGACCAGATCCTCGAGGTCCTTCTGCTGCACAACAATTACAGCAGGGAAGAGGGTATGAAGAAGGCCGGCGAGATGCTCGAAGAAGTCGGCATTCCCGCAGAGCGCTACAGAGAGTATCCCCACCAGTTCTCCGGCGGTATGAAACAGCGCGTCGTCATCGCTATGGCCCTTGCCTGCGATCCGGAGCTGCTCCTCGCCGATGAGCCTACGACCGCACTGGACGTTACGATCCAGGCGCAGGTCCTCGAGATGATGAAGGCACTGGCTGACAAGTTCAGGACCTCCATGATCCTCATCACACATGACCTCGGTGTTATCGCCAATACCTGCGATACCGTCGCTGTGATCTATGCAGGCCGGATCGTAGAGTACGGCAAACTGGAAGATATTTTTGATCACACATCCCATCCTTACACGATCGGATTGTTTGATTCCCTTCCGGACATTAACGTTAAGACAGACAGACTGAAACCCATCGCCGGTATGCCGCCGGATCCCACAAACCTTCCGGAAGGCTGCGCGTTCAGCCCCAGATGTCCGTATGCGACAGAAGAGTGCCGCAAGAAGGTGCCGGAGTCCAAGGAACTGACTCCCGGACACATCTGCGCATGCTTCCACCCGCAGAGCAGAAGCTGAAAGGAGAAGACCCAAAATGGCAGAAGAACTGATCAGAGTTGAACATCTGAAAAAATACTTTAAGGTTCCTGCAGGAATCAACCATGCGGTCGATGACGTCAGCTTCACGATCAACAAAGGTGAGACATTGGGCGTGGTCGGTGAGTCCGGATGCGGCAAGTCCACACTCGGCAGAACACTGATCCATCTGCTGGAGCCCACAGACGGCAAAATGTACCTGAACGGCCAGGATTATACCAACATCAAGGGACACGAGCTCAAGAAGATGCGCGAGAAGGTCCAGATCATTTTCCAGGATCCTTATTCTTCCCTGAATCCCCGTCTTTCCATTGATTCCACCGTCATGGAGCCCCTGAAGCGCTCCGGGCGTTTCGGATCCAAGGCAGAGATGAAGGAGAAAGCAGAAGAGCTGATGGAGATGGTCGGTATCGACGAGCGTCTCAGAGAAGCTTATCCCCATGAATTGGACGGCGGCCGCAGACAGCGTGTCTGTATCGCCCGCGCCCTGGCCCTGAATCCGGAATTCATCGTCTGCGACGAGCCGGTCTCTGCACTGGACGTCTCCATCCAGGCTTCGGTCCTGAACCTACTGATGGATCTGCAGGATAAGATGGGCATGGCTTATATGTTCGTCACACACGATATGTCGGTCGTACGTCACATTTCCGATCATATCTGCGTTATGTACCTGGGACAGCTGGTCGAGAAGAGCGCGACAGATGAGCTCTTCGAGGCTCCGCTTCATCCCTACACCAAGGCGCTGCTGTCTGCGATCCCGACTGTGGACATCCACAAGCCGATGCAGAGAATTCAGCTCAAGGGCGTGATCACGTCTCCGATCGATCCCAAGCCCGGATGCCGCTTTGCAGCCCGCTGCCCGTATGCGACAGAGGCCTGCCAGCAGCCCCAGCAGCTCGTGGAAGTATCCAAGGATCACTTCGTATCCTGCTGCAGGGTAAAGGAGATCAACGCACTCTAAGAACAACTAAAGTTCTGCAGAAAACGCAGAACAAGTTGTTCTAAGGTGCTACGACTTCTGCGAGAGCAATAGTGGTGTACAGAAAGACCAAGGCGCAGAAGTCGGCGACTCTAAGAACTTCTAAGCCTTGCGAAATACGCAAGGCAAGAAGTACTAAGGTGCTACGACTTCTGCGAGAGCAACAAAGGTGAACCGAAAGGCCAAGGCGCAGAAGTCGGCGACTCTAAGGACTTCAAGCCCCACTTAATGTGGGGCTTATCTCTCAAAGACATTTGACTTTTTTTTCTCTGATTTTATAATTATGTTATGACCTTATTCGGGGTTTAAATAAGGGATGCATAAGGGGACAGGGGATGAATATCGAATATCTGAGAGAGTTTATCGTAATGGCACAGGAGAGCAACTACACAGAGGCAGCGGACAAGCTGTTTCTGTCTCAGTCTACGCTTTTCAAGCACGTTAAGTCGCTTGAGAGCGAGCTGGGAGTTACTCTTTTCAAAAAATACGGCCGCAGTACCGTGATCACGAATTACGGGGAGATCCTGCTCAAATATGCGCAGCAGATCGTCAAACTCAATGAGGAATGCATGGGGGAGATCTCCAAGGCGCAGGAGAACAGGGGCAAACAGATCACAGTGGCATACCAGTACCGCGTGATCGACCTGATCCGGGATTTCTGCCTGGAGAACAGGGGATATAATGTCCTTCTCTCCCAGAAAAATAAGAATGCGATCAACCAGCTCCTCGACAGGGAGGCTGACGTCGCGATCCTGCTGACAGGGATCGAGGATGAAAACCAGAAGGCGCTGTTAGAGCGCACGGATGTGATCCCTCTGACAAACGATTCATTTATTCTCGCCGTTCCCGTTAATCACAGGCTCGCCAAAAAGAGCGCTGTCAGGCTTTCTGATCTGGAGGGGGAGACCCTGATTCAGCCGAGCGGCATTGATGACCCCATGATCTCCTATCTGAGAGACCGCGGTGTTTCTGTTTCTATTGCCATGAATGCCGTCACCGGAACGGAAGCGGCGGACATGGTCAGCAGCGGGCTCGGCGTTTCCATACTGCACCGTATGACAATTGAAGAAATCTACTCAGAGGACGAACTCTGCATCAGGGAATTCGATCCTCCGATCGAGACTCAGATCGCTATTGCGACGCGAAAGGATGAAAGGCCCGAAAAGGCGATCAGGCTGTTCATCGACTTTGCGCGCAGATACTACGAGCCTCCCAAGAAAAATGTAGACACGCAGGCATAATGACTTTCTCAAAGGTTGCCGTATTTTTGGAATACCTCCTGGGAAAATGAATAATGGCCTGCAGATAACAGGAATTTAGAAAGATCGCCTGAACGGCGGTCTTTTTTCGTGCGCGAAACGGCTTGCATCAGCAAGGGATGTAGCTGGCATCATGCGGAATGACAGAATAATATGAGCTGCAAGCGGAAAGACAGGCCATTTCGGATTTTGCGCGGATTCATAACGATTCATAAACAGGAGGAAGATACAAAATGGCATTT
>JAFTFD010000033.1 GCA_017449745.1 Lachnospiraceae bacterium | reverse complement strand
GAAAAAAGCGGACGCAGCCAACAGCCTGCGTCCGCTTTACTATACGGATATTTGAAATATTCGCTAAAACCTCGTAAACCTAAGATCTGATCGACAGGGCAGAAGCCTTAATCTTCCTTCTGAAGACTGGAGGACTTTCCGCCGATCCTGGAATAAGCAAGGAGCAGCAGTGTGCCGAGGATGCCGATGATCAGGATATTTCCAAGGAAAGCAAAAGCACCCTGAATGAAGACCTTGTTAGCCGGTTCCGCGTAAACAACGATATCAAGAACAGGCGCCACGATAATCCATGCGATGGCATTTGCGATGACCTGTGCGACGTTGAACATTACGATTTTTTTGGAATCAAATCCACCCTCACGGACAGCCAGTTTGTTCGCCAGCATACCGATCATAATACCAACGACAGCTTCAGGGAATACCCAGCTCCACCACACGCTTCCGTAGAAAAGCGCATCTCCGAGAGCATGCCCGAGAATTCCGATGATCGCGCCTACGAGCGGTCCGAAAATAGCGGACAGGAAGGCAAGAACAGCCATCCTGGGCTGCAGGGCTGTGTTCGGAATACCGATCGGGATCTGCACTTCCGTAAGAACGACAAAAAGAGCAGTGCCGATACCAATAGCAACAACTTCTCTGATACCGAATTTCTTGTTCATAAAACATTTCCTCCTCTGAATACTGAAATAAAATCAGCATATTCTAACGGCTTTATGATAGCATAGAATTTAGAGTTTTTTTATACTCTTTTTTCATGAATTCATTGCATTTAAACGGGATGTCAATAAAATAAATAATAGCAGCAATTGCGGCGCACGCAGTAACTGCTAATTAAATATGAACAGCATTTACTACACTTGTGGTATCTGCAAATAGAATGAGAGTATTTTGAAAAGAGGCAATACAATGAATCAGTTTCTGAATCAGCTGCGCTACAAATTCGCGACCTTCATGCAGGGCAGATACGGTATGGACCGCCTGGGACAGGTGATCTCCACGATCGCGGTGATCCTGGTCGTGATCAATCTCTTCCTGCCTTCCAGAGTCCTGTGGTGGATCATCCTGATCCTGATCTGCTATATGTATTACCGCATGTTCTCCAGGAACATCGCCGGACGCTATCGGGAAAACCAGAAGTTCCTGCAGCTGGAAGCAAAAATAGCGCCGTACTTCAGCAGCCTCAAATCCAAAACGCGCCAGCTCAAATATGATGCGCAGCATTTTGCGGAGAACCGTGAGAAAAACAAGGACTATCATATCTATAAATGTCCTAAATGCTCTCAGAAGATCAGAATTCCCAGAGGCAAGGGACATATCATGGTCAGATGCCCCAAGTGCGGATTTGAGTTCCACAAAAAGAGCTGATAGCAATGGAATCAGCAGGCACCAGGATCCTGATTGAATTCCGCGACAGAGAATGCCGTAGCCTTCACAATAGAAAAGAATTCGTATCTGTTCATGTAGTCCAAGGCATTTACAAGAATTCAAAATAGGTGAGATATGTTTGGATATGTAGTAGCAAACCAGCAGGAGCTCAAGCTCAAGGAATTTGGGCTGTACCGATCGTACTACTGCGGGTTTTGCAGGGAATTAAAGAAAAAATACGGCGTGATCGGTGAGCTTACCCTCAGTTATGACATGACGTTTCTCATCATGCTCCTCTCGGATCTTTATGATGAGAAGGATCAGGTTTCCGAGACAAAATGCGTCGCGCATCCTTTTGAAAAACATCCGACAAGAATCAATAAGATCACGGATTATGCGGCCGACATGAATCTGATCCTGTCCTATTATTCCTGTATGGACGACTGGAATGACGAGCGCAAGATTCACAAGCTTGCGCTGGCAAAGCTCCTGGAGAGAGGCAGAAAGGCTGCCTCTGTGGACTATGGCCGCAAGGCTGCCGTCGTTAAGGACCGGCTGGACAAGCTCCATGCCGCGGAGTCGGCGGGAGATACGGATATTGATAAAGTCAGCGGATATTTTGGCGATATAATGGCGGAGCTTTTTGCGGTCTATGAGGACGCCTGGGAGCCGGCGCTGCGAAGGATGGGATTTTTCCTCGGAAAGTTCATCTATATCATGGATGCCTATGAGGATTTGGATAAGGATGAAAAGGCCGGCAGTTACAATCCGCTTCTTCCTCTGAGGAAAAGGGATGATTTTCAGGAGTACTGCCATCAGATCCTGACGATGATGATGGCGCAGTGCTGCGAAGCATTTGAGACACTGCCCTGTGTGGAAAATGTTGTGATCCTGCGGAATATTCTGTACTCCGGTGTATGGACGCGATATAATGCCCTGCAGCAGGAGAAATCGGGGACAGACGGGCAGATTCAGTCGAACAATGCGTCTGACGAAACCACAGCATCGGAGAAAGACGGACAGTTGCAGACGAACAATGCGTCTGACGAAACCTCAACATCGGAGACGTTAGGGCCGGAAGAGACGGGAAAGACGGGAGAGACAGAGTACATCAAAGACACTTCTGCAGAGACTGATACGATAACGACCGGAGAAACTCCGGCGAAAAAATGACCCGGTTGAAACAGTATCCGGAAACTACCAAGAAAGAGACAGACAATGTCGGATCCGTATAAGGTCCTCGGCGTAGATAGAAATGCGTCCGATGACGACATCAAAAAAGCATATAGAAACTTAAGCCGCAAATACCATCCGGACTCCAATATCAACAACCCTAACAAGGAACAGGCGGAGGAAATGTTCAAACTCGTGCAGGCTGCGTACCAGCAGATCATTTACGAGAGACAGCATCCGTATGCTTCCTCGGGATCTTCCGGCAGCAGCTATGGCCCGGGCAGCTCATATGGCAGCTCAGGCTATGGTTCCTCCGGTTATGGCTCCGGCAGCTCTTACGGCTCATCAGGAAATTCCGGCAGCTACGGCGGATATGGCGATTTCTGGGGGGATTTCAGTGATTTCTTTGGTGGATTCGGTGGCTTTGGCGGTTTTGGCCAGGGAGCACAGAATCCGGGACAGGGGCAGGATGAGGAGTCGATCCGCATGCAGGCGGCAGCGAACTACCTCAACAGCCGCCATTATAATGAGGCGCTGAATGTCCTGAACAGCCTGAAAAACAGGAACGCACAGTGGTATTACTACAGCGCGATCGCTAACTCTGGTCTTGGCAACAATGTGATCGCTCTCCAGCACGCGCAGCAGGCGGCATCCATGGAGCCGAATAACAGGAATTATCAGGATCTGGTCTCCAGGCTCCAGTACGGCAGCAGCTGGTACCAGACCCAGCAGAATCCCTATGCGACGCCCAGCGTTTCGACAGGCAGCTGGTGCCTGCGCATGTGTATCGCCAACATGATCCTCAATCTCCTCTGCGGAGGCGGAGGATGCTGCTGCGGCGGACTTCCGTACTACGGCGGGAGATTTTGATACTGTAATGGTAAATATGAAAACAGGAAAGAACACGACAGCCAGGGAAAAATCCCTGGCTGTTTTGGAGTATATTATACGTTTTGTTTATGCAGTGTCTTATAAACATCCTCTGGCGGATAGTCCGGAGCAAAAGGATCAGCAGCTTGACAAATCATTTTGATCCGGGTTTCATCTTCCTCAAGATCTTCGGTTATGACAGTAATATCACATATTCCTTTTCTAAGTTTTTTACATACTAATTCGATAAGAACTCTCTCACGTGCTTCCGCCAGGCTCATCTCGAGTACTTCCGCACGTCCCGCTGCGATACCTTCCGCACGTCCCGCTGCGAGACCCTCGGCACGTCCTTCTGCGAGACCCTCGGCACGTCCTTCTGCGAGACCCTCGGCACGTCCTTCTGCGAGACCCTCGGCACGTCCTTCTGCGAGACCCTCGGCACGTCCTTCTGCGAGACCCTCAGCACGCCCCTCAGCGAGACCTTCTTCACGTGCATCCATCTTTGCTTCTTCCAAACTATCCAGAAATGTCATATATTCTACCCTCCATTCCAGATGCTGCCTTGCATTAAGTACGGCATGATCCAGCTTTTTGGTGAACGCGGATGCGGCAGCTCCGGTCTGCAAATAGGTCAGGAACTTCGCCATTCCCTCTGAAACGTCATTTTCACTCCCAACAGTTGTAAGAATTATTTTTGTAGTTTCATCACCCAGCGAGAATCCAGGTAATTCCCGGCAGAGTGTCTCAAAGGAGTATTTGTGCAGGAGCTTTTCCGGAGCTTTTTTCTCAAAAGGATTCTCCAGACAGAGGAAAATAATATAGGTCTATGTCCCTTCTTCCGGGATACTAATGCTGGCGTCGTTACGATTATTAATATTTTGTTTCATGATGCCTCCTTTCAACAGGCAAAAATGCCTGCTGTCAGTAATACACAGGAAGCACCGGAAGGTATCTGATCCACAGGTTGCTTCCTGCAAGAAAAATGTGTCGAGCAAGGAATTCCTGTGGAGATTTCCACTTGAAATGAAGAACCGGCAGTCATCAGATCGCCGCCGGTCTTATCAGCACCGCAGACGGAAGCCGCGGCGGAAAGACTTGCTGGCATTATTTTAGCATTTTAAATGGCAGCAGGTAAGCATAAAATGTGTTATTTTGCCAATTGCAAAATAAACTGGCAAAAGCATTCACTTAAGTCAGTCATTGGCTCAAAATGAGTCAGAGGATGCGTCCCCGTGACTCACAAATTGTAGAAAGGAGTCCCCACTCACCTGAAAACAGGAAAGAGTTTACTGCTGTAGGCGGGAAGCGGCTTTATGTGTATAATAATGGTGCCAGGATTAAAAGGCGGAGTAATATATTTGCGTAAACATACCGGATAGGATATCGTTTCGCAAGCTGATCACGACGACATTGTTGTACCGGAGCAAGTATGGAACCTATCATCGAATTCAAAAATTTTTCTTACAAATACCGATCCCAGCAGGAGCCTACGCTCTTTGACATTAACCTGAAGATCTATCCTGGCGAGAAGATTCTTATCGTCGGCCCTAGCGGATGCGGAAAGTCTACTCTGGCGCACTGCCTGAACGCGCTCAATCCCTGTTCCTACAAGGGCGAGATCACGGGAACGCTGACCGTAGACGGAAAAGTGCCGGAGAAAGAGGGCGTTTTTGGCATGTCCAAAACAGTCGGCACAGTGCTGCAGGATACGAACGGGCAATTCATTGGTCTGACGGTAGCGGAGGATCTTGCATTTGCTCTGGAAAACGACGCTGTGGAGCAGGAGGAGATCTTCAGACGTGTCAATGAGGCTGCCAGAATCGTGGAAATGGAAGATTACCTGCGGCAGGCGCCAACCCAGCTGTCTGGCGGGCAGAAACAGCGCGTCTCCGTGGGCGGCGTCCTGGTGGACAATGTAAAAATACTGCTCTTTGACGAACCCCTGGCCGCTTTGGACCCCCTGACCGGGAAACGCACGATCGCCTTGATCGACCGGTTGAGAAACGAGCAGAATGTCACGGTCGTGATCATTGAACACAGAATTGAGGACGCTCTTTACAGGGATGTAGACCGTGTTATCGTCATGAGTGAGGGGAGGATCGTGGCAGACGAACGTCCGGATGACCTGCTGACGTCTGATGTACTTGTCAGGGAAGGCGTGAGAGAACCGCTTTATGTGACGGCGATCAAGCACACAGGTGCCAGGATCGACCCTGCGGACAGGCCTCAGCACATCGAAACAATGAATATCGAGCCTTACAGGCAAAGGCTTCATGAATGGTTTGAGGAGACGCAAATACCGCAAAGAGTGAACCGCGAGCCGTATGTTCTGGAAGCGGAAAACCTGACATTTGCGTACAGGGAGGGGCGGCCGATCCTGAAGAATATTTCCCTCAAGGTCCGCCGCGGCGAGATC
The DNA here is from genome assembly GCA_017449745.1 of Lachnospiraceae bacterium. GTDB lineage: Bacteria > Bacillota > Clostridia > Lachnospirales > Lachnospiraceae > CAG-791. The sequence continues at coordinate 896 of JAFTFD010000033.1, read as the reverse complement.
CTCAGTATTGTCGGAAAAAATGGCGCAGGAAAATCCACTCTGGCTTCCCTGATCTGCGGATTCTATAAACCGGACTCAGGCGTGATCCGGTTAAACGGCGAGGACATCGCTCCGCTTTCCATCAAGGAAAGAGGCGAAAAAATAGGCTTTGTCATGCAGACGCCAAGCCAGATGATCAGCAAGCCGATGATCAGTGAGGAGGTAGGACTCGGTCTCGCCGTGCGCGGAGTGCCCGCAGAGGAGATCACGGAACGGGTCAACCGCACACTTAAGATCTGCGGGCTGTATCCCTTCCGGAACTGGCCGGTCTCAGCGCTCTCCTACGGGCAGAAAAAGCGTGTCACGATCGCTTCGATCCTGGTGATGGAGCCGGAGATCCTGATCCTGGATGAACCTACGGCGGGACAGGATTACCGGCATTATACGGAGATCATGGAGTTTCTCAAAAAACTCAATGAGGAGATGGGCCTTACGATCATCATGATCACACACGACATGCATCTGATGCTGGAGTACACGGACCGCGCACTTGTGCTCTCCGATGGGGACCTCATCGCAGATGATCTGCCGGCAAAAATACTCTCTGATAAGGAGATCGCCGCGAAGGCATATCTGAAAGAAACGAGCCTGTATGAACTGGCGGTGAAGGCCGGCTTCGAGGACCCGTCAGGATTTGTCGACCGGTTCATCCTCTTTGAGCGCCAGCACGGTGAGCAGGCAAGGGCAGGAGTGCATGAGGAGATGCTTGCCGAGCAGGCGAGGGTAGGAGCGCATGAGGAGCCACTTGCCGAGCAGGCGAGGGCAGCGGCTGATCATACAGCCAAAAATACCGCGGCTGCAATTGAAAAAGAAAAGACCAGGAGTACAGACGGAAAGGAGGGCATAAGATGAACAGG
>JAFTFD010000032.1 GCA_017449745.1 Lachnospiraceae bacterium | reverse complement strand
TTACTGTTATACAACCTCTTCAGTGTTTGCATTTCTTTCTTTCTACCTATCATGCCAGTCTCTCCTTTGTGGATTTTCAGCCCTTATTATTCATTTTATATAGTTGCAGGCTAAAAATCAACAATTGTAACTGTAGCAGTTACCTCGTTACCGCATTCAGTCCTAATAAACCTGGAAGACATACTGCATGTTGAGATTTCCTTCAATCGGCGCATCTCCCACACGGAAGGAAATGCCGCGGTAGGATTCTCCGCGAAGCCTGATTCCAGATCCTTTTTCATCTGATCCAGAAAAGCGTCATACGTCATTGCCATTCGTACCGCCTTCATCTGTACCTGTTTTCGGGCAACATCTCGCGGCATAGCCGCTCGCTGAACGTTGGCCGTCGAATGCATGTTGGTGCCCTAAAGGACTAGCTTCGCGTCGCAAGCACCGCATGCGCTCTCCGGCTTATCACCCAAATAAAAACAGCCCCAAGGTTTTTCCTCAAGGCTGTATTTATATCAGTATTACAGCCTTACTGATGGCAGGCTTTGCTTATCTGATTCTCAGATTTATCATCTGGAGATAAAGGTTCAGCAATAAAACCAACCCTGCTTTCTTAATAAAGCTTACGAAAAGTAGAACCCAGCACACTTACGCAGAGAACAACGGATTTTATCAAGAAAAGTCTCTTCTGTATATCGTTTTCTTTATTCTTTATACTGGCAAGCAATGATAAACGGCGCCGCTATTGCTCTGCCGTTATCGTTTTTGCTTGTTGGGGACTCCCCAACCCCCTTTGATCATTTCCTGTCGGAAATGGCTGCGCGTTCCTGTGTCGCTTCGCTCCTCAGGAACACTTAAAAAGAGCACGAAGTCTACTGTCTCCGTGCTCTTCTATGCTTTGTTTTGTAACTATATAAATCCGTCAGTCCCATACTTTATTGATCCAGACAAGCAGCTCATTCCGCAGTGCTCTCCGATCCGCTTCACACTTTACAGGATGTTGACGCTCCGACTTAAATCTCTCCAGTCAGCGGTGCAGGTTCTCCGTTAACGGTAGCCGGGTCGCAGTCTTCCATAATGAATACAGTGGGCTTTTCGTACGCTCCGCCATAGGACTGTGCGACTTCCTCAAAGTAGAAACCGCCGCCGACAATGGCGCCGACTGCGGAAGGTGCTTCTCCGGTGACGATCTTCACGCGTGCAGAAGCGCAGCCTGTTACGTTCGTTACAGGTACGCCATACTCCTCATCCTCGTATCCGCCGGTATAACCGACGACACCTCCTACAAGGTATGCATTGTCGCCGGCCGTAATGGTGACACGGTTGGCAAGGCAATCCTCCAGGCTGTTCGCTCCGAACGCACAGCCAATGACGCCGCCGAGTCCATAGCAGTCATTTCCAGCCGTGACCGTGCCGGATGCCGTGCAGCCGCTTACATCGCACAATTCCAGACCACCGCCAACAAGGCCGGCGTTTGCTGTATTGTCGGGAATGGTCACATTGACGTCTTCGGCCACGCAGTCCGTCACTGTACTGCTCATGCCCGCGCCGACAACACCTGCGATCATGCCTTCCGAACTCAGTTCCGTCTCGTACGCTGTGATATCAGCGCTGCGCAGTGTGATCTCATAGACTTCCGATGAATAAGAATACCCGACGCCTGCGGCGATCATCATTGCTCCGTCGACTGTGGCATTCTCAATAGTAAAATTGCCGACCTTTGCATCTGCGATGCAGCCGAAGAGGCCCAATGCGTAACCCTCGGGCTGTGCGATCACAAGGTTTGAAATGGTATGTCCGTTTCCGTCGAACGTTCCCGTGAACGCATACTCTGCATCCGGTAGTTCTGCTTCCTCTCCACTCTCTCCTGCCGGTATAAAAGTGCCGATCGGCGTCCACTCTGCCCCTTCAAGATCAATGTCAGCAGTCAGCACATAGTCACCGGAAAGGTTATCCGCAATCGCAGCCAGATCCTCCGCCGTTGCGATCGGAACAGCATCCGATACGGTGTCTGCAGCCTCCTCATCGCTTTCTCCAAGATTCTCATCAACAAACAGGCGGATACAGGACTGAATCAGGGAATCCTTATAACCGTCGGCAATACCGGATGCCAGCCAGTATGCGTAATCTCCCTCAGAATAGTCTGTTATGCCGATATCCGTTGCCCCATAGCGGAACTCAATGTGCTGCGTATCCGCGAGATTGTCGTCCGAGAAGGCAAACCAGGTAAAATTGCCTGCATCTTCCTCTTCTGTTTTGTACAGGCGAAGCGCCGTACCGATCTCCTCCCCAAAGAAAGTGACCGGCCTGCTGCCTACGTAATGATAGACATTTGAGAACAGCTCATTACCGTCCGCATCTACACCGGAGAAAACATCGCCGTTGACCGTCAGTTTTGCAAGATCATTAATAAAGAAGCAGTCAAAGAGCATGGATTCAGGATCATCCGCATATGCTTTGACCGCATCCTCTCCGTAAAGCGTCCCCATGTAGGTATCTGTCAGCATGGCATAGGCTGCCTCAGCGGCTGCATCATCATCGAGATATTCGTGTATGCATTCCATCCAGAATTCCTTGTAGTCATCCTTTGCGAATTCCGGGAAGAGCTCAATGTATGTGCCATTCAGTTTCGGAAGCAGTTCGTCATCCGGTACGGCAAGATCAACATCGATCACATAGACGCCCTCTGTCGTAATATAGGTGATGGAATCGATCCTGCTGCCGGCAAGTGCCGCATACTCCGCACTCTCCAGAGAAAAGCCGATCTCGCTCCCTCTCCAGATATTGGCGATATGCTGAAGACCGATCTTCTGCCCTCCATCTGTTGTCAGCACGATCCCGCTGACAGCCTGATTCTCAAGGACATCCTCCAGCCCTTCCACCTTTATGACAACATCCGCATGACGGTCATATACAAAGGAGGCGTTTCCTTCAAGCTCATCAGGCTCACCGCCCTCAAGTGCGCTGAAGGAGCCGTCTTCATTCATGGTTTTGTAAACCGCCGGTTCTTCCTCCAGTACATACCAGGAATAGTCCGGTGCCTCAAAAAGGGCATCCCGGCCGCTGTAGAGAGTAGTATTTTCTTCTCCTCTGTTTGTTACAGTGATCTCCACCTCACTCTCGTCCGTGATCTCTTCTCCGCCCAGGGAGGACAGCACAGACAGGTCGGATACGTAAACAGGAAATACAACGCCGCTGATATCCGTGCCTTCAGGATCTACGTGATAACTACCCCCGGCAAGCGCATAGGTGCGCGGTTTCATCAGCGTCGCGGAGGTAACGGCATCAAGCCCGGAGGCGTTATCCGCTTCATTCTCATAAAACTCCGCATACGGGACGTTCATGAGAACATACCCTCCCTCTCCCTCCGCCTCTGCAGCGACAGCAACGGCGGCAGGTGTGAGGCACAAAACAAGTGCCAGCAGCATCGCAATGGCTTTTTTCATCCAAACACCATCCTTTCTGAAACATACATCATAGCATTATGTTAGTAATAACTAACCCGCAATACCAATAATACCGCCCTGTCAAAAAGAGCGGGCGGATTTGAGTTAGTCTTATATAACTATTACATATAATAACATAGCAGAACACAATGTCAAGACAGAAGAGTTCTCTTCGCAACTACCGGCCGCGGCACGCCGGTTTAGCAAACCGGGCATGATCCCCTCGCGCGGTGACGACATGATACCCTATTTTCTCCATCCTCAGCTCCATGCAGTGCCTGCATTCCGCTGCCTCGTCCCCTGTGCAGATCTTTCCGTCATAGAGAAGATAATCTTTGCGGACTGAGACAGGGGAGAGATTGGGCATGATTACATTGGCACCCGCCTGAATGCCCATCTCTCTTCCGAGAGGATGGATCGTGCCGAGAGCCGTCGTAGCCGGGAGCAGTGCGTCCGGGAAGGATAATCTTAAAACAGCAAGGAAAAACAGCGTATCCTCTAATGTACCCTTCTTTTCATCTCTAAAAGGCGTATCATGATGCGGTATGAAAGGCCCTATGCCTATCATCTCGGGCTGCAGCTCATGCAGAAATGCAAAATCATCCGCATAGCAGTCCTCCGTCTGATAAGGTGAACCCACCATGAAACCTGCGCCGACCTGATACCCGATCTCTTTCAGATCATAGAGACACTGCATTCGGTTTTTCATACTCAGTTCTGACGGATGAAGGCGGCCGTAGTGTTCCTCATTGGCAGTCTCGTGCCTTAAAAGATACCGGTCAGCCCCTGCCTTGAAATATTCCTCATAACTTTTCCTGTTTTTCTCACCAATAGAGAGCGTGACGGCACAGTCCGAATGAAGCTCCTTGATCCCGGAAACTATTTCACATATATCCGCATCCGTATAGTGAAGATCCTCGCCGCCCTGCAGCACAATGGTACGGAAATTAAGATCATACCCGCGGTCAGCGCATTCCAGGATCTGTTCTTTTGTCAGTCTGTAGCGGTTGACATTGCGGTTGTCCCGACGCAGACCACAGTAGAGACAGTTGTTCCTGCAAAAATTTGTAAACTCAATAAGACCGCGCAGATAAATATCCTTGCCATAGACGGAGTCCGCTTTTTTTCTTGCCATTGCGTACAGATATTCCCTGTCCTCTTTTGACAGATCCCTGCGCATGGATATCATCGACAAAAACTCTTCCCTGGTCAGATCATTTTCTCTATTCAGTTTATCCGCTAATTTTCTGAATTTCTGCATGGTTATTCCTCTGTCCGATCAATATTATCTGATCGCTATCGACACATCTTTTATATCCAACATCTAAAGACAATGCAACAGTATAATAACACAACAAAAGAAATAGCGCTCCTGGTCTTGATAAAACTCAGAAGCGCTATTTCCGGAGCGTGGTTCACCGGCTCGTTATCCCTGCATAAGGACCTTTTCCGCAGCCTCACGAATGAACTGTAGTGACTTTTGAAAATTCTTTTCTATATCTGTATCAATTTTCATCTGCGCAAGGGCAATCTTCATCCAGGTTACCTCATAATTCAGTTCATTTATAGTCCTATCGCATTTAGCGCCTGATCCAAATCAGCTATTATGTCTTTCGGCTCCTCAAGGCCGACGCTAAAGCGGATAAAGCCTTTTCTGAACTTTTCCGGATAGAGGTTGATGCGCTCATCATAACTCGGCTGCGGAAAAATCAGGCTTTCATCATGTCCAAGAGACACGGCAAAAGTTACGACCTTGAGCGCCGCGCAAAAGCGTTCAACGGTCTTATCATCCGTATCCACGCCAAAGGATATAACGCCGCCGTATCCGTTCTTCATCTGACGCTTGGCCAGCTCATGCCCCGGATTACTCTTTAGTCCCGGATAAGACACAAAAGTAACGTTTTTCCTCTGCTCAAGCCACTCGGCTATCTTCTGGGAAGATTCATTGATCCGCTGCATTCTCAGCGGGAATGTCACCGATCCTCTGAAGATCTGCCATGCGTTGAACGGGCTGATCACGGAACCCACATTGACCTGCGCTTCATAGCGGATACGATCCATTGTCTCAAGATCATTAGAGATAATTGCGCCGCCCTGCGCATCGCCGTGACCGTTGATAAACTTCGTCAGTGCTTCCACGACAAAATCTGCTCCAAGTTCAAGCGGTTTCTGATTGAACGGAGATGCAAAGGTATTGTCAACAGAAAGCAAAGCCCCATTTTCATGAGCTATTTTTGCAATGGCTTCAATATCTGTAACACCGTTCGTCGGGTTATCCGGTGTCTTAATATGGACAAGCCTTGTTCCCGGTGTGATCACCTGCTTCACAGCATCAAGATCCGTCATATCCACCATTATCGTTTCTACGCCAAACTTGCGGTTAAACAGTTCATGAAACATGCGATAAACCGCCATAGTACATTGATTGATTATTTATCATTCTTTCAGCTTTTTTACATACACGGAAACGCCATCGAACCATGCGGATTATGCACACGTTCAAGATGGCGCTTCAACCGGATTTCACCAAAGAAAAGTGACAAGCTTTTATCAAGCTACTATTTTTTATTCATCTCCCCAGACCTCTTCAGCAATTTCCTTAATCAGTCTGAGTTTCATCCACTGTTCCTCCTCCGTCAGTTTGTTTCCGATCTCACATGATGCAAATCCACACTGGGGGCTTAAATACAGTCTCTCAAGAGGAACATACTTTGCCGCTTCGTGAATCCTTGCAATGATTTTCTCTTTCGACTCCAGTTTCGGTGACTTGGTTGTGATAAGCCCCAGTACAACTTTTTTATCACCGGATACCGCTGCAAGTGGTTCAAAACTGCCGGAACGCTCATCATCAAACTCCAGATAGAACGCATTTACATTTTCTTTTGCAAACAACACCTTTGATACTGTGTCGTATGCCCCTTGGCTGGCATAGGTGGAGTGATAATTCCCTCTGCACACATGTGTATTGATCACGAGATCATCAGGTTTACCTTCTATCGCACGGTTATTAATATCGAGATACTGAGCTTTGATACGCTCAAGGCCTTCCTCATTCGTCATATAAATTGCCTTCGCTGCAGGGTCTACCAGCATCCCCCACGTACAGTCGTCGAATTGAATGTTACGACAGCCTGCATCATAGAGTTGTCTGATGACTGCTTTGTATCCGGCAACCAGATCATCAATCAGTTCATTATCATCGGCATAAAATCTACGGGTGTTTTCCCTGGCAAACGGCATGATCATCTGAGCCAAAAATTGCGCCGGAGCCGGGATCGTCTGTTTCGCGACAGTATTCTCATCCTCAAGTGCTTTTACAAACCGGAAATGATTCACAAACGGATGCACCCCTGCAAGGGAAACTCGTCCTGTAAGATAGGTATCGTCAATCATTGCCTGTTCACCGTGAAACGGCAGTCCGGTCTTAGTCTTGGAATGAGACACTCCGTCGAACCCCCACATAAAATCAAGATGCCAAGTGGCCCGGCGATATTCTCCATCCGTGATCACGTGGTATCCTGCGTGCTTTTGTTTCTCGACAAGATTGCGTATTGCCTCGTCCTCGATTGTTTTCAGTTCATCGCTATTTATTTTTCCCTCTGCGAAGTTAGCTCTTGCTTCTTTCAATACGGCAGGACGCAGGAAACTCCCTACATAATCATAGCGAAAAGGTGTGTATTCTTTAAACATAGCGACATCTCCTTAGATTTGTTTTATGCTGTAAAATCAGCATAAGTTAATTATATCTATAGGATTAAGTGCTGCAAAATATATATTAATCTGGGTTTGGTATAGCTTAAAGGCATATCAGGTCTTGGCTCCGTCATTTCTTGCATACCGCTTCAGCGCATTAAGATAAATCAAACCCAACTTACTCGGATAAGTGTTTTTATGAGTAATATATCCAATTCGCATTTCTCCACGTTCTTTCAACGGTATAGCAATAATATTCTCTCCATTCAGTCCCTCATCGATCACCCCACTGCTTATCGTATATCCATTCAATCCTATAAGGAGATTGAATAATGTAGCTCGATCCCGAACCCGGATGTTCTTGTGATGGATCTCCGTACTGAACATCTCTTCCGAAAAGTAAAAAGCATTATGCTCACCTTGTTCAAAAGACAGACACGGATATGGTTCTAAATCAGCAAACCTGACGTATGTTCTTTTTGCAAGCGGATTCTTATTGCTGATAAAGATATGAGGTTTTGCCACAAACAATTCCTCAAATTCCAGATTATTTGCCTGCAGGATTTTTCCAATGACCTTCTCATTAAAATCGTTCAGATAAAGAATTCCGATCTCACTCTTCATCTTTGCAACATCATCGATTATCTCATATGTTTGTGTTTCCCTTATACTGAAATCGTACTGACCGCTTCCATATTCTTTTATCAGATCAACGAAGGCATTTACCGCAAACGCGTAATGCTGTGTAGAAACACAGAATTCTTGTTTACCTGCTGTACCCAACTTATATTTTTCTTCAATCAGAAACGCCTGTTCCAGCACCTGTCTGGCATACCCAAGGAAAATCTCCCCGTCCCTCGAAACAGTTACGCCTTTGTTTGAACGGTCAAAAATCTTGATTCCCATTTCCTTTTCCAGTTCTTTTATGGACTTCGTCAGGCTTGGCTGCGAAATATATAATTCATTGGCCGCTTCTTTTATGGTTCCCGTTCTTGCAATGGTAACCACATACTTTAACTGCTGTAATGTCATGAGTCACCTCTTTCATTTATATAACACGCCGTTGACACAAATCACTCTTCCCGCTCTACATAGTTCAGTTCAACATCATACCCCAAGCCTCGTTCCTTTTGGCAGTTTCATGGCTGTCTGCTCCCGGATTCATACAGATCATTCATGTTCTTTTCTCGCCTTCTTTGTCAACGGACGAAATGCCTCTGATGTCAGTATCCGGAACTCATGTCCCCGCTTTATCATTTTCCTGCCAAGATCAACCAGCGGATTTACTTCTCCTCTGGTTCCGACGACAACTGCGGTTATGGTCATTGTCTTTGACTGCCTTTCTATTTACATTCACGGATCAGATCATACATGTGGAACCGGCTTCCGCAATTGCGTACCCTGTCAAGTTTCATTCCGAGATGCTCATAGCGGGCAGCCTTATCCTTATCATCTGTATCAAGAATCACCGGCACCTGATGCTGTTCTGCTATTCCATATGCATAGTCCATTATCTGCCGCATGTACCCATGGCCCTGGTATTCTTTCCGCACAACCAGCATCTCGATACGCAGGAATTTCCGCTTCTGTTTCCGCATGCGAGTTTCAATTGTCCCTCCGTCACAGAAACAGGCGCTGATGAACTGCTTCATGTTCCCGAAACCGCCGAGGGCCTTCTTTTCAGCAGCGATCATCTTCAGTCCGTCAATTAAACCAATGGCACCGCCGGCGCCCTCGCCGGACAGCATCAGATATCCTTCACAGCAGTCTGAAGTGGTGTAAAGCACACCGGCTTTGTAAGCAGCCTGAACGATCCCATTGATATAGGTGAACATCGCTTCTCTGGAGTGGATATATTTAATCAGGCCAATATCTTCGTCGTTATACTTGTAATCATAAAACGCATCTGCAATCTGACTGGAGATTTCCCGAATCTTATCGTCAGATAAGTCTTTAAGTTTTATCATTGTAGTTCTATTCTCCTAACCATCTATGCAATGAAGCCTACACCTTGTTTATCCTGGAATCGTCTTTCCAGCAGACAATATTTAAATGAGTTGTTGTACATGTTCAAGTTTACGATGTGAGATAAGAAGATAAGATACACGGCACTTTTTAGTTAGATTTATCTAACTCATGCTTCTATTTTAGTCAGTACTATATATAAATCAAGAATATTTCCATACAATTGTCTGATTTGCTCTTACCGTGGACATTTCGAACACAAAATAAGGGGTACAGGATAAAACCCCCGTATCCCCTGCATTCTGAATCTGTAAGCCCGCTGTTTATACTGCTTTTCTTCCCTCTGAATGTCCACGGATATACCCTTATTTACCTCTGCTTTGTTCCGAAATCTTCTCTTCCCTGGCAGGTGTGATATCCAGAAATGTTTCTGCGTTTCTCTTCGCCAACAGCAGCTTCTTCATGGATCAGCAGAATGCATTCCGGATTTTCTATTCCATACTCATAGAGCCGCATGCCGTTCATCTCCTTTTTACTTCTCAGGCAATAAAGCCCGCATCCCGCCCGCGCATGAAGTCCTTCTGCAGGCGGTCAAAGAGATCGCTGTCATAAACCTCCCGGATCTCCTCCTTCTGCGGGAAGGGCCGATCCTCATAGCCCGTTCCGTCATAGATGCGAATCTTTTCAGAGGCCGCGAATGCTTCCCCGCCGGGAAGCGCACCGGTTTTCATAAAGGCGATCCAGTCGTTCTACAGGACCTCCGACTGACGCAGGTTCCGCTCCATGGCCGCCTTCGGGATTCAACTGCTTTTGCAGGAGGCTTATGTTTTCAATCGTATCTCTCATGTTATCTCAACTTCATCAAGGCCGTTGGCGACTTTGTGCTTCCATCTCTATAAATAACATTCTTATCCAGAAGCGGATTGATTACTTTCTTCAGGAAACCGCTCCGGCTCTTATATCCCGCAACAGCCTGCAATTCTTTCACCGATTTAGGGCCTTCTTTCCTTAGTAATTCTACTATTTTATCTGAATCAGACAGTTCTTCTGTCTCTATCTGTACATCTTCATATAACCTATCAAACAGCCGAAAATCCAGAAAACCAGGGTATATCATAACCACTGGCTGTCTATCGTCGGAACATCCCTCATAACTGTCAATCATAGCCTGAAATCCTGTTCCGCCACGTTCCATAAGATTTGCGACATCCAAGCTTGCAGCTATAATTGTATTTCTTCGAACGGATGGAATTACGCCGACGGGATATTCCTCATATTTCTTTGGCAACAGCCATGAACCCGGAGAGACAATATCGAGTCTGTTGATATATATATCAATATCTATTTGCGTCCCCGCGATCGAATAATCTCTGTGAGCCAAGGCATTTACAAGTGCCTCTCTAACTGCCTCTTTGGGATATGAGCGAACTTCCTCCCGCCCTCCTTTTTCTGTCTTTCTCCAACCAGATTTCGTGTTTCTTTCAATGAAGTTAAGAGAATTTCTGAACACCTCTACTAAAGATCCTTTATATCTTTCGCTGTCGAGTACAGTCCCAGCTTTTTTCTCGCCTCTCCAAAGGCGACAGCAAACCAGTGTATCATCTCCATCATATCCATCGCGGAACATGATAAAACCAGACTTTACAAAACCATCTGCAGTAATAATTTCCTCATTTTGCAATTCTTTAACTGTCGGAACAGATGAATCCTCTCTATACTCTTTACATAAACTGAGATAATCTGCCCAGTCTTTCTCATTGTATTGTATATCCGTTGTCTCATTATCTACTCCGAATTTTCGTTTCGATAACGATATAATCTCTTCAGGTGTTGCCGGCACAGTATTGCCATCACCCTTTATATACACAGTTTCATGAAAGTCCCCCTCCCGATATCTCACAACAGAATCTGCGGGGATAACTCTTACAGCTAACACAAATTTTTCCGCCTGATCGTCAGCACTTCTCAGCATATAGCGAATTCTTGCATGAGGAAAAATATTTCTGTCGTTTATTCTGACAATAAGGTTCTTGGCTTTATCTATTTCATCAAGTGTCAGACCAAAGGCCTCCCCATCATTTGAAACGCCAACAAAAAGAACTCCCCCGTCCCCATTTGCGTATCCTACTATGGTTTTGGCCCATTTTACTGGATTATCAGGATTCAACTCGGCCTTATATTCATATTTTAAATCTTCAGAAACGACATCTGAGTATAAGTCTGAAATTTTCATTTTCTCACCCTCCGTGCCACAACTGCACCAAACATTACACAACATTACAACAACATTTCGCTACATTACAAAACATTATCTCCACATTGCTGACTGTAATGTCACATTACAACGCAACGCGCCTATCAGCTGCTGTTCCAGGAGAAATGTCCCTCCTGGTTCTATGAGGTAAAAAAAGGTGCTACGACGATCTGGGAAGACTGGAACTGCATCCGGGAGGGCGGAAAAGTCGGGACACAGTCCTATAATCATTACGCTTTCGGCTGTGTAGGCGACTGGATGTACCGCAATATCCTCGGCATCCAAAATGCGGGAGTGGGATTTGATCGAATCTGCATTGCACCGTTGCCCACTCCGCGTCTGACAGCAGTCAGCGGTTGTTATCAGAGCGTGCGCGGCCTGATCACGGTAGAATGATCGCACTCGGGCGGAATCTTTACAGCCAACGTAACGTTCCCGGCAAACACGAAGGGAACCGTTCTTCTCCCGGACGGAAGCAGACATGAAATCGGAAACGGCAAATACCACTTTACATGCAGAATGCCACAGTGAATGAGAAAGGAGAAAAGCGAAAATGAATCAGGAAGCAATTAAAGCTTATATCAAGCGAAAAGTAGATGATTCCGGCTATGTAAGGGATTTTGACGGGACTCTGAAAACGGATTCCTATTCCAGAGTAACGCTGCCCGGCACCTGTAATGCCCTTGAGGGCAACACTCTTGGCTATTATCGAAAAGGCAGAAGCGATCACCTGATTGTGCTCTTCATGGGCGGCGGACTGTCCTGGAGCGCTGAGAGCGCAAAGTATTGCCAGAACCCTGAGACCGTCAACAACGCGAAATCTCCCGCGCTCTATTCCCCTGGCGTAGATGTGATGACGGAATTCGCCACTTTTGCGCTCACAAAAAGGCCGGGTATTCTGGCCTTGGACAAGGAGAATCCTTTTTCTGATTGGAATGTGGCTGTTATCAACTATGTGACCGGGGATTTTCATGTAGGCTGCAATGACTTTCCTTTCACGGATGCCGATGGCAAACAGCGTATTCTGCATCATCAGGGGCTTCACGATTTCATGCTGGCCATGGAGAAGATCAAAGAGTTCTTCCCCTCACCGGATAAACTGCTGATCTGCGGAGAGAGCGCCGGGGCTTTCTCGGTCCCTGCCCTGGCAGAACGTGTAATGGCAGCTTACCCGGCCTGTACGGATGTTACCGTGTTTTCTGACAGCGCCCTGATTCTGCTGGACGCCTACAAAACTGCTGCAACAGAGGTATGGAAGGCACCACAGGAGTTGACCGCTTGGATTCGCACGAACAATCTCTCGGCGGACTGGTACGAACGCCTTTACGCAGAAAAAGGCGACTCGATCCGTTATCTGTATGCCAATAGTTACCGCGACTATCTGTTCACAACCTTTCAGAACTACGTAGACAGCGGCAGCTTTACCGCCCACAGAGCTCTCTGTGACACCTTTACGCCGAGGTTAAAGGCACATGTTGAACGTCTGCGGACATCCTGCCCGTGTATTCATTTTCACATCAATGATCTGAAAGCAGCGGCTCCCGGCGCTAAAGGAGCAGAGCACTGCCTGCTGATGAAGGAGAATTTCTTTAAGTCCGTCCGAGGGGAAGCCCCCTGTGTCAAATGGCTTGCCGATGCGGTCAACGGGAAGAGTTATGATGTGGGCATGGGGCTTTTGACGGCAGAGAGGAAACCATTCTGGAGAATCCGCTGAGCATTTCGAAGCGACCAGATTGCAATTTATCTGCTGCGCAGTCGTTCTCAAGTATAGAGACACCGGATAGGGGACTTGGATATCCCTATCCGGTGTCTCTTGATTAAGAAGGGCATGATCACTTTTCCCCAGACGCGGAGTTCAGAGGGGATACTCCGAAGACCTCGTTTCTGTAGCAGGAACCCCGGCGAAAAACGAGGCTCTTCTGTTTTAAATATGCGCGTTGAAAAAGGAGACGGTGTCGCGCAGAATCTCATAGCTTTCCGGCGTGCCGCGGCCGGTGGTGGCGAAGGCGTGGAAGCAGTCGGGATAGCTCTTCCATACGACCTCGACGCCGGCGGCCTGAGCCTTGTCGCGCACTATTTCGGAGTCCTTGGCCAGACTCTCGCTCTCATCCCAGGCCAGCAGGATCGGGCAGAGACCGGTGTAATCTGCAAAGTAGGGAGAGATATAGGGATCCTCATAATCGCCGTCAGCATACCAGTCGCGCAGCTGATAGAGTCCCTCGGGTGTGACGGTGAAGTCTTTGTTGCCGGGGAAGTGACGGTCGATGGCGCCGGAGAAGTCGATGGGAGGTGAATAGGGCACGATGGCCGCGGGCAGCGTCACACCCTCGTCGCGGGCTTTCAGCGCAGTGACGATACAGAGATACGCGCCGCCCGATTCGCCGATGAGGAAAATGGGCTTGCCGGGGTGCTTTTCCAGCAGCGCCTTGTATACGGCGAAGCAGTCGTCCACGCCGGCAGGGAACTTGTTCTCCGGGGCCAGACGATACGTGCAGCTCCAGACGGGGAGCTTGCTCTCGCCGGCCAGCATCCCGGCATAGCCGCGGCTGGTCTCGGCCGTGCCGCAAATCAGGCCGCCGCCGTGGATGTAGAACACCACCGCGTCGTCACGGGCGTTATCGGGCAGGCTCAGCTCGCACTCGATGCCGCCCAGCGTTTCCTGCTGATAGCTCACATTCGGCTCCAGCGCCATATGGGCCTGGGCGGCCTGCACCACCTGCCGCAGCTGGATCGGATCCACCGTGCCGTCGAACTTCGGAGCAAAGCCCACCGCCATCATCTGTTTCATAACCTGCTTCAGGTTTTCCATTTCCACGCTTGCCATTGTTATGTCCTCCTCCGTTGTTTTTTGGTTTGTGATGTCAGCATAACGAAAAAAACGGAAAGCTGCCAGCATCAAAAGAGGCTCAAAATATGATGAGTAGACAAACCGAGAAAAATATTCTATAACAAAACAAACTGTTGGATTACCGGAGGCGGGTATCATGAAACGAATCAATCAATTTGAGCGCACCGATCGGGACATCACCAACGCGCTGTTAAAGGTGATGGAGAGCAAGAGTCTGGAAAAGATCTCCGTACAGGATATTTTGGACGAGGCGATGATCAACCGCTCCACCTTTTATCAGCATTTCCCGGACAAATACGCCGTTTTGGAGCGCTTGCAGGAAAAATACGTCTCCGGAATGACAGAACAGATCGACGAGATCATTCGAAACGGCGAACTGGATCTGGACAAAATCAACGAGGTGCTCTGCGCCTACCTTAAGCAGAACCGCCGTCAGATGCGGCAGATCCTCGCGGTACGCTCGGAAAACCTGGATCTGCAGGGCCGGATGCGCGCGCTCTTTTCGGACTACCTCAAACGCTCCGGCAGTTTGCTCAATGAGCTGGAACGGGATACCTTGGCCGACATGATGGTCAGCTTCTTCGTCCACTTTTTGAAATACGAGATTGAAGAAAAAGAATTCTCCACCCTGATCCTTGACACTTGGATTGATATGACAAGCTTCTTTTTCCGCGTGGACACAGTGCCGGACGCCAAGAACCGGATTCTGACACTGATCGGAGAGCTCCATAAAGAACTTCAGACAAAATGATGCCCGCAGTTCTTTTATGCAGATATTCTTGATACCTTTCGATAGTATTGGATCGCCATGACTCCGGTTATACGGAGCTGTGCGTCACGGCAAAGGCCGGACAAGTCTCCCCACTGCATGCCGATTACACCGGCTTTCCGCCCCTGCTGCTCCGCTGGGACGAGAGCGAGATCCTGGCTGCCGACTGCGAGCTGTTAAAGGAGAAAGCCGAGGATGCGGGCGTCGAAGTGCAGGCCAAAGGCTATGACGACGCTTTCCATGCCTTCCCCACGCTGGGGCACATGCTGCCGGAGAGCGAGGAGGTATTGCAGGACACCATCGCTTTCATCCGGGCTCACATCTGATTTTTGAGCTCCGGTATTCGGTGGGCGTCATGCCGTATTGTTTTTTAAAAACCTTGACGAAATAGTTGTTGTCGATATATCCCACATAGCTGCTGATCTCAGAGATCGGATAGCTTGAGTCCCGGAGCATCTGCGCTGCCTGTGTGCAGCGCAGATTTGCTATATACTGGGTGATGGACATGCCCACCTCTTTTTTGAAGCTCTTAGAGAGATAGGCCTCGGAGAGAGCCGCGCGGCTGGCTAGATCATGCAGCCGTAGCTCCTGACTGTAATTGAGGGCCAGAAACTCCAGGGTGTTTTGAATCGGCAGAGAATAGTTCCCGGCTCGCAGACGGTGCTGCCGGACGGCTTCGCTGAGCTCCACGAGCATGGCGCGGGTGAGACGGTTCTGATCGTTCATCCCTGGGCTGCTCAATATTTTCTGCACGGTACGCTGGGTGATTTCGTTGATCTGCACCACAGACGCGCCGCCGCGTTCCGCGGCCTTGCGCGCCAGAGCCCGCACCATGGACAGGCTCACGCCGGGATCTTGATAGACGGCGTTGACGTAGCGCTTCTGGCTCAGCCCCTGAGCGGACATCCGGTCATAGGTGATGAGCACATGCTCAGTATCTCCGGTCTCGATGGTGCGGAGAAAACGGTTTTCCAGATCGTAGCGGGCGTAGACCGCGCTATAATCCAGCGCCTCCTCATGGCTGAGGGAGAGCATGGGCAAAGCATCTGTATCTCCCCGAAGGCGGATATAGCGGTAATCCTCGCCCATGTGACCGAAGGAACGGACGCAGGCCATCACCGTGCTCCGCACCTGATCGGTGCTCAGGGTGGGAAAAGCGCTGTAATAGAGCCGTAAAGAGGACAGATAGGCCGCCGGAATGTGCTGCTCGATCAGAATGCGCTCGATCTTTTCCTCGTCAAAATCCGTCTTGACCGAGGGGCCGAGCAGAAAACGCTCCCCATCAACCGAGAAGAGATAGGCACACACGCCAAGCTCGTCCCGAACACCGTAGATACAGCGCTCCTCCATGGCGCGCACAACAGGAAGCAGCCCGTCCTTCGTATGCACCGCCTGCAGCCGGGGATCGTAGCAGTATTTTTCCTCGTAGGCCGCAAGATCCGCCTCAGGATCAGATAGAAGCGTAACATTCAAATGCAGCAGATTGCGCAGGAGCGTACAAAACAGCGCGGTATCCATGGCAAAAGCCCCCTTGATTTCTCTTTGCCGTTATTGTACCAGAAGCGCAGGGGAAAACCTATTGACCACCCTCCAGAAAAAAGAGCCGTTTTTGAGCAATTTGACAAATTTATTCTATTATAGACTTAAATTTGCTAACGCATGGGCGGCGGTTCTGTTAAGATCATATCAGAAACCAAAAACAATCAAAAAACACAAGGAGAGAATCCCATGAGCAAGAAAGAAAAGCTGACTACGTCCCAGGTCGACGGTGTGCAGTTCAAGCGCGCCAAAATGTGGCAGATCGCCCTGAGCCAGCTCACCGGTGCCGGGCAAATGTGCTTCTACACGCTGATGAGCTATGCCACCTACTCTGGATATTTATCTGGATTGGCAGGGCGACGCCATGGGCTATGTGGTCAACTTCGGCTATGCCCCGGACAAACTATACCACAGCGCTATGACCTTTGAGAAACGCGCTCATCTGGGTGCTTTGGTCAAGGGGCAGGAGACTTACATCCGCATTGACAGCTTTAACGAGTGCGGCATCACAGAAGGAAACGTGTTTCATGTAGAATAGAGTCAGCTGTTGATCGATACTCCAGCTCACCTGCCTATATTGGATTGGCTGCACAATGATCAATCATTGACCACACAACAGCTTGATCACTATTTGACTACTATTCCGCCCAAAACCTCGATTCCCGAAAAGCCCAGTCACTGTCGCAGGAGACTCATTTTTAACATAAATGCGCTTATTTAGTAGGTTATCGCGCCGGAAGCCTATATACAAATTTATACGAATTGCGAGGCAAGATTTCGTATGCCAGATCCCAGAAGCTGGCAGTCCTCAAAAAGCCCGTAAAATCAGTATCTCTAAAACTGCTCAGTAAAGCAAAATACACTGCAATGACCTATAATAAGCCACTGCAGTGTATCCTGAATTTTGCAAATGTCAACTTTGTAGTATTTCTTGCATCCGATAAACTATCGCAGCATAGTACGTAGTTCCTGAATCATCACTTTCCTGGTTGGATACCTGTTAATCCATTCCCGACACAGTTCCCGTACTATTTCAGGCCCATCTTTATATTGCTGCATTCGCTTCAGATATCTGATCAATTCGTCATAGCTGGATCTGTTGCGGGCATAATCAGCTAAAGAAGAAACATATTTACAGTATTCCCGAAGGATCGGGTCTGAATAATTCTCTACAAGCAGAAATCCGTACTTGTTAAAAAGACTCAGTTTCTTCTCCTGTCCTGATATTGCTTCAAACAATTCATGAAGCAGCTTTTCCTCTGCCATCAGTTCGCACTTTTTATCTATATCATTACGTGACTCTATTAGTTCCGTTTTCTCCTTATTCCACTCTTCCTCCGAACACATTTTCCTGTAGGCTCTAAAGTCCTCAATCCCTGCCGATTGATAAGACATGAAATCAAATCTTCGTTCTGCTTTTTCCAAAGAGTATTCCTTCTTCACATGATAAAGCTCAATCAACCGCTCCGAGTAGGAATGAATCAGGTAGGGCGATTCTGTATCGAGTCGCTTGCTTTCATTTAGCAATCGAATTTCTTCCTTCGTATCATTTTCTGCCTTTGCTCGCTGAATATAATATTTCCTGACGGACTGGAAGTTCATATGCTTTCGTCTGAAATCATCAATTTCTTTTTCATCTGCACCCAACCGCTTCATCAAGATTATTCTGAACTCAATTGCTTCTATACTGTACCCGTAATAGCAGGTAAAAACGCTTTTGCACCTGGTCAGTCCGCTGCTCTCTTTTATCAATTCATCCAGAAGTCGGATCTCTTCCTTCAGTTCTTCCTTCGAAGCCAGTTCATATCTCAGGAAGTCTTTTAGCATGTCCTCCATATAGTCAGCGACCGTTCCGTCCTCGGAATGTACTATAAACCATTCTCTGATTTTTGTCTTTTCGGGATCTGTGCAGTTCTGAACGATTCTTTGCCATATTTCATAGCAGCAGGCTGAAATCATAGTGATCTCGCCGTCGTCATCAATATCCCAGTTTCCAAGCTTTACATATGCATACTTTGAAATATCAAATGCGGCATAGTAATCTCCATCATCCAACAGACGGCCGGTTTCATTTTCAAGATACAAAATCAAATCATGGGCAAAATCCATAGCCGCATGATAATCTATGAAATTCCCTCGCCCGGAATAAGTATAGAAGATATTGTCAATTTCCTTTTTCAGCGCTAAAACATCCTGTTTTCCAGGTGCTCCGGCAAGTGATGCACGAATGCGGCTTTCAATCTTATCATCTTCACAGGCAAGTTTAATTAGTATTTCCTCAAGTTGATCACGATTTGCCTCACTGATCAACGAAGCAACAGGAATTCCCTCCGATGCATCAGAGTGAACAATCGTTCCGTCTCCCAGCACATATGATTCTTCATCTTCTGTATCTGCTACACATAAGGCAGCTGCCATATGCTTGCAGTAGTATCCACCGGCAGCATATGGACAGGAGCAATAACTTTCAGCAATTCGACATCCACTAAATCGGATCTTAACTTTATAGTATTCAGTTCCTTCCACGATAGCTTCAATTGTGTCCTCATGCCTTGAAATGTACTTTACCGCTCCCCTTCGAGCATAGCTTCTGCCACGTTCCAATATGTGTGGTTCAAAATATTCTTCCCATTCCAGCATAATCTCATCTCTCTGGTCCTTAATATGTAAGGTGTTCAATTCTGTTCATAATCTGATATGGACCCGTCATAGCCACAGATATTCACTATTTTATCAGTCTTTAAGGCAGCCGACGGGGACCACGTGAACTCCATTTTCTGTTGTATATGCTATTGGTGCATTTGCACAGATAATAATCAGCAGAGACGGCTCCCGATATATCGGCTTTGGATGACTGATATTCTCTTCTGCCTTGCGGTTATGTTCTTTAATAAGGTTATAGAACTTCAGCAGGCCTTTCTCTGCAGACGGAATTGCATTCGCGCCCGTTTTTATCTCAATCAGTGCATAACGTCCATCAGCCATCTGATATACAGCATCCGCCTCCAGGCCGCTGTCATCGCTATAATGCATGACTGTTGCATTGTGAGCTTGAGCATATACAAGAAGATCACGCAACACCATATTCTCAAAGATATGACCAAAAAGATCCAAATCATTGAAAAAATATGCCGGGTTCAATCCAAGTGCTGCAATACCTATGGAGGGATCGACAAATATGTGCTTCTTTGCAGAACGAATCGCTGTTTTTGAGCGGATCTGGGGCGTCCAGGCGTCAATATCCCGAAGGACAAACAGTTTTTCTAAAACAGAAATATACGACGAAAGCGTTACATCTGTCACATTCTGCGTGGCCTGCACATCAGCATAGATACTTGTTTTTTTGGCCAATGTAGCCATATTTCGGGCATATGACCACAACAGCGTGCGTACCCACTCCGGATTTCTTTTTACTCCGTCAATGGCGCTGACATCTTTCTGATAAATCTGCCTGTAGTAGTCCTTCGCTATCTCAAGCTTTGCTTCCCGATCGGTTATGGCGAGACATCTCGGCCACCCGCCCCGGCAGGAAGCAAAGAACAGATCCTCAAGAGATATCTGAGAAACTGAACCTGCCAGAGGAGTTTTCGGATGTTCAAACAGGTCAGATAAGGAAACCGAACCGTTGGATTCTCCCGTTTCCCATAGCGTCATCGGATACATGATCAGCTCACTGATCCTTCCTGTTCCGGTATGGGGTGTATCTGTTCTTCGGCTGGTTGAACCTGTCAAATAATACTCGCCCACTGCTTCGGGATGATCATCACAGTCTTTTCTAATCGCACCCCAGATTTTTGGGGCGTCCTGCCACTCATCGAAAAGAATGGGCTTAACATTAGAAAAAAACAAACGAGGTGCCGTTTCAGCAACGGCCATATAACCATCGCGGCGCTCCTCATCCTGGAATTCAATGATGGTTTTACACCTCTCCTGAGCAGTCCTTGTCTTGCCGCTCCCCTTGGGACCCACAATATTGATTGCATTGAAAGCCTTATTTCTTTTATCAATCTCCTGATCGACAATTCTCCTAATATAGTCCATATGAAAGCCTCCCTTGAATGCCATCATATACTGATTTTATGTTTTTCGCAATATTCATTTTATGTTTTTCGTCTATTTTGTTTTGCGTTTTTCGTATGATTTGTTTTTGTTTTTTCGTCTCTTTGTGGACAGAACTAGCATAATGATCAGACCATTCCGGTCTCCCCCTCGCGGCTTTACCGTTCGCTGTACGTTGGCCGTCAAATGTCCGCTCAAGCATGCTTGGCTGCCACTTTCCGGCCTTATCGCTCAAATGAAAACAGCCCCAAGGTTTTTGCTTCCTCAGGGCTGTCGTCATGTATCATATTTTGTTTTAGTAGAGCTTTGCGCCTGCCGGGATGTGCGGATCCACCATCAGGAGGTTCAGGACTTCCTCTCCGTCCTTCTTATGAAGTGCGCTCAGCAGCATGCCGTTCCGGAATCCCGAGCATCTCATGCATCGGAAGGACCTCTGCGGGTCTTATCTCCGGCGCACTCACCAGTGCATCCGCATGGAGCTGTTCCTCTGATATCCCGAAATGGTCCAGAAGATTGTTTGTGACGGTCACTACCGCATGATCATCAATATCGATCCGGTGGATCACTGCCAGGTCCTCCATGACCGTATGCGGGATCCCTGTAAGCAGTTCCTCATTTCCCCTGATCGGGATCACCTCCATGCAAAGCCTTTCCTTTGCTTTTCCGTAGTCCTGAACGAGATCAAGGTCGAATCCCTTTCCCTGGGATACGGCTTCCATCGCCTGATCATGTATGCTCTGAAGAATGCCATGATAATCCGCTCCATCCATCAGGTGTTCATATGCTCCCCGCAGGTTCATGGAAGCAGCTACCGGTGAATCGTTCATTCTGACTGAGATTCCCCGATAAGATTCTCCCTGTACCTTAACCACATCACTAATTTCTATGGTTGCATTGGGGATCGAATACTTCAGGTCGTCAGTGACCTGTTTTAAAAACTGTTCGTAGTCCATACATTGTCCTTTCCCGAAGCAAAGAACCCCTCGCTTCGTTTTATACGTTTACGCCATTTCATGCAGTATGTTCATTGTCTCCGCAATGACTGCAAGACCGATGATGGCAAGTAATGTCATCCATATCCCTGCCGCTGCCAGCACGATCAATGTGCTCACCCCCTTCCTTTTTCTCTCGCGAAGTTCTGTCTCATTCTTCTTGATCTGACTCCATTGCCCCATGGAATCAGGAAGATTCATACAAAAAGAGGGAGCCGCACCCACGCCCCAGCAGGTGCATTTCCCTCTGAATACAACTGCAGGCTGTGACCCCTGCAGCTGCCAAAGTGCCGGCAAAACCGGCATCCTAATCCGCTCTGTTCGCACCACGTCCCCCGAGCCAAGAACTATCCGAATGGCTGACTGTTATCAGCTCCATGGGCTTCTCACCCGTCCGCGTCTCGTGCCGACCCACCGCTGGAAGTATCATTGTGACCTGGTGCGCTTCATCGCCTTACAGGGAACAACCCTGTATTTGGGGCTGGTCAGATC
>JAFTFD010000376.1 GCA_017449745.1 Lachnospiraceae bacterium | reverse complement strand
AGCGCAGAACAGGGAGCAGCAAAAAGCGCAAAAACGGACTGAACCTGAATCTTGACCTGTCCTTCCTTAAGAAAATCCCATATATTTCTCAGATTCCTCCGAAGATCCTGGGGGGAGTGATCGGAGGTCTGCTGCTGATTCTTGTTGTCGCGTTACTCGTTAATAAGATCAATGACTCCTCTGCAAAGAAAAAAGAGGAGGCGGCAGCGCAGGCACAGCAGGAAGAACAGCAGGTCGAGAAGACAGAAGAGGAGCTGCAGCAGGAAGCGATCATGAACGCGCTGCAGGGAATCTCCGCATACACGCTTTTGCAGGAGGGGAGCTTCAACGAGTCGGATTACTCCATTATTCTGCCCGTCAAATGCGAGGCATCTTCGATGCTCGTCGGACAGAGCGGCAAGGTCTACGGTACCGAATTCCTGTTTGACCGCACGGTAGAGACGTCCTGGCAGGAGGGCGAGGCAGATGAAGGCCTTGGCACTACCATCTACACAGAGTTCCCTGAGAGCACAAAGATCAAAGCAATCGGGATCTGGCCCGGCAACCAGGTCAGCGAGGAGAAATTCAGGGCCAACAACAGGCCGACTTCGCTTAACTTCTCAGCCGCTTATGAGGACCAGACCGCCAATACGGACGTCCAGCTCCTGGATCAGCTCGGCGAACAGCTGATCGTCTTCGATACGGCAGTGCCGGTCGATAACCTGATCATGACGATCAAAGGCGTATCTGCAGGAGACACCTATAACGACACGGTCATCTCGGAGATGACATTCTATACGGAGAAACCGTAACGACATCCAGAAAATGTAACGGCGTCAGCCAGGCTGCGTAGCCGGCAGAACAAGAACCCGGAAGCGCAGTAAGATTACAGACGGTAAAACACAAAAGACGGAAAACAGCACAATAAAAAAGAAAGACCCTGACGGAAACCTGTTTCACGGTGATATGGTTTCGGTCAGGGCCTTTTTGTTAGCAAATCCTCTAAGGAGTTTGAGGCTGTTCCTGACTGAAAGGAACGATGGATTTTAGTGGATCAGCGTGAAGAAACCGCGAATTCAGCAGACACCCTCCACCTGTTATATTTAATAACAAGTCATTGAGCAGGCCTCACAAACCCCTCCCCATCGATCACTATCCCTCTGGACATATTCTGCACATACTGCAGGATGCGGTCTTTTTCTGCTCCGTCCGCAGTTCTCACATGGCAATTGTCCTGCAGCATGGGAATAAACTGTAAAGAGGCGAGGGAGCGCGTGGAGGGCTGGAGAGTGATCCTGACAACTCCGGTGTCCAGCAAATAGGAGGTAAAAAGGTAGTTGCCAAGGCTGTACACGACAGGCACCCCGTTTACATACTCGATGGGCTGCAGAATATGCGGATGGCCGCCAATGATCAGATCCGCGCCGTGCGCGACCATACCCTGCGCCTGATCCGCCTGGAGGTACTGGATCTCTTCTTCCTTTTCCGTTCCCCAATGGACTGTGACGATGACAAAATCCACAGCCGCTTTCGTCTGCTCGATCGTACTGTAGAGAAGGGCAGGATCGAAACAGCGGAAGACACCCGGATCCGATTCCGTGGCAGGAAGCGTATTGGGAGTGGCGTACTGCTCCACCTGTGTTGCGTTGATAATGGCTACAGTAAAGGGCTCTGCGTTTTCGGAGTGGATCGTATAGACCTGCGGCCTTGAGGCTTCCGCAATGTTGCGTCCGGCTCCGATATGAGGGATGCCGGCAGCGTCCAGCGCATTTACGGTATCCGTCACTCCGATGGCTTTGTAATCATACATGTGATTATTGGCCAGAAGTGCAAGATCCGCCCCGATGTCGTTGAGCATCGCGGCGGCGGAAGGAGGTGCATGAAAAGTGAACTGCTTGTTCTCCTGAGGAACGTTGGAATCTGTATAGGGAAATTCATTGTTGACGACGAAAATATCAGAGTCCCTCATGACAGAGAGAGAGGCGTCATCAAAACAGGCGGCAAGACCGATCGACTGGGCTGTTGAGCCGGTGGCATAATAGGGGTCCAGCAGCAGGTCTCCCGCAAAGGTGAAGGTCACGGCGTCATCATCATCCCCGATGATCTGGGATCCGGGATAGACCCACAGTGTTTCTGCCTGTTCTTCAGAATCCGCGTTTTCCGTTTTTGATGCACTGTCTGTATCATCACCTTCGGAATTGCTGCGCCGCAGCATCTCCTCCTGCAGAGATCTTAAGCGCTCTGCTTCCCCGGGAGGAATGGCCTCCTTTATCGAAAAGGTCTGTTCCCGGGATCCTTCCAACGGCTCACCGGTCAGCAGCGGAATATTGACTCCGCAGAGGGTCAGCGCCGCGAGCAGCAGAGCACATATAGAGGGAATGGCGATCAGATGGAACAGCAGTAAATACATTCCCGCATTATCATTTCTGTTATCCATAAATACCTGGTAATACTGCCGGCGAAAATCCTCCCGATTGCTGATAGAAAGGACCTTTGCGGCTTATAATTATGAAAACTGTAAATAAACTGCCGTTTTAAAAACGGAAATAAATGAACGGATTGTAGGCTCCTCCAGAGAGAGAGAACATGCTCAGGAGCAGCAGGATAAAGGTGCCTGCGTAAGAGGCGCATCGGAGGAACAGGCCTGTTGTATTTTTTCTGACGGCAGCATCCCGGAGTTTTCGTCCGACAGGCATGGCCAGAATAAAGCCTCCGAGGAGGACGGCCAGGTTAAGCGGATGCAGCTGCGACATCAGAATGGCGGTGCGCTCTGTGTCCATCGCGACAGGAATGAACATCGAGGAAATCATGACCTGCGCCTGCGCGATCGTATCCGAGCGGAACAGAACGAAACCAATACAGACTACGACCAGGACGTATAGATGGGATAGCTTTCCCATTTTCCTGGTCAGATTCGGAAAAGCCACTTCCAGGATCGTGAAGGCCCCATGATAGAGACCCCACAGGACAAAGGTCCAGTTTGCTCCGTGCCAGAGACCGGTAAAGAAAAAGACGATGATCCTATTGATCCAAGTCCGCAGTTTTCCTTTGCGATTGCCTCCGAGCGGAAAATAGAGGTTCTCACGGAACCAGTTTGTCAGGGAGATATGCCATCTGCGCCAGAAATCCAGCATGCTCACGGCGCTGTACGGATAGTTAAAGTTTTCCAGAAAATGGAAGCCGAACATCCGGCCGAGCCCGATCGCCATATCCGAATAGCCGGAAAAATCGTAGTAGATCTGCAGCATATAGGCGAGGGCGCCGAGCCATGCCGTCGGAAGGCTGAGGGATCCGGCGGGGAGGGCAAACACATAATCTGCCATAGCCCCGGCCGCGTTGGAGATCAGCACCTTTTTGGCCAGGCCGAAGGTGAAACGGCGCAGGCCTCTGGCGAGGTCGGCCGGGGAGACTCTCCGGTCATCGATCTCCTGGGCGATATCCCGGTACCGGACGATCGGACCTGCGATGAGCTGCGGAAAAAAGGAAATATACAGCAGAACTTTTGTAAATCTTTTTTCGCTTTTTACCGTTTTGCGATACACGTCCGCGACATAGCCCATAGCCTGGAAGGTAAAAAAGGAGATGCCGATCGGCAGGGCAATCTGAGGAACAGGCAGGGCGCTGCCGCTGATATTGTTGAAGGTCTCTACGACCATACCTGCGTATTTGTATACGCCCAGCATAGCGAGGTCGGCAGCCATTCCGGCAAAAAGAAGGAATTTGCGCATTCCCGCAGCTTCGCTTTTTCCGATCAGGAGCGCGACCAGATAATTCCAGAAAGCGCACAGGATCATCAGAAGAACATGGATGGATTCTCCATAGGCATAGAACAGGAGGCTTGCCGCCATCAGGAAGAGGTTTTTTAACCTGGTGGAGGGCAGCAGGCTGCTGATGATCAGGACCGCCGGCAAGAATACGGTCAGAAAAACCATTGAACTGAAAACCATGGCTTGGGATTCCTTTGCAATAACAAGATGATGCAGATTGTCTTTGCAGCATAACTCCCAATAGTTTATCAAATCTTATGTGGAAGTGCAAAAAATAGTATGATTTCGTGTATAATATAATTTTGGATCACATCGTCTGTAGAAGATAATAGAGCATGGGAGGCTGTTGCCGGCGCTGCGGCATGGGAAATCATATGGAGAATAAACCGGAAACACCACAACAGCAGAAAAAGTATACGGCGGCAGCGACACTGATCGCCCTGGCGGTCCTGGCGGGTGTAGGATACAGCGTGCATGCGCAGCAGAATACACCGGAAGCAAGGCACGAGATGGAACTGAATCTCGGACAGAGATATCAGTCCCGGCAGGAATATGAAAAGGCCGCCGAATACTATCAGAAGGCGCTGGCGCAGGAGCCGGCGGATATGGATGCGCTCAAAGCCCTCGGGGCTGTGGGCTTTACCGACGACGGTATTCCCATATTATCCGGGGATATTGTGACCAAAGCCATGGAAAAATGCGCCGAATTAAATGTTCCTATAAGCTTCCATGAGGAGGATCCCGCATATATAGGTAATAACGGCATCAACCACGGCAGGGCCTCCTTACATTACGGCATACAGGGCT
>JAFTFD010000375.1 GCA_017449745.1 Lachnospiraceae bacterium | reverse complement strand
AGGGTATTCCCTCCAGCTGCGGCAGTTAATAAATGAGTAAGATAACATAGCAGGGTCAATATAAATGAATTTATATCGCATATGTGATTTATAAGGAAAATATAGATGGCAACTAGAAAAAAGACTGCACCGGAACCGGTGGAGGAACAGATCATCAAAACGGAATACTCGGAGCTCATGCAGAAGTCCTTCGTGGACTATGCGATGAGTGTCATTGTGGCCAGGGCGCTGCCGGATGTCCGGGACGGTTTAAAGCCTGTCCAGAGGCGCGTGCTGTATGACATGACCGAGCTCGGGATCCATTACGACAGGCCTTACAGAAAGAGTGCCCGTATCGTCGGCGATACGATGGGAAAATACCATCCGCACGGCGACAGCTCGATCTATGACTCCCTGGTCGTCATGGCGCAGGATTTCAAAAAAGAGCTTCCGCTTGTCGACGGCCATGGAAACTTCGGAAATATTGAAGGAGATTCCGCGGCTGCGATGCGTTACACCGAGGCGAGGCTCCAGAAGATCACGGAGGAGGGGCTTCTGGCGGATCTCGACAAGGATGTCGTCGATTTTGTCCCGAACTTTGATGAGACGGAGAAAGAACCTTCCGTTCTGCCGGCGCTCATCCCCAACTTTCTGATCAACGGCTCCGAGGGTATCGCCGTCGGTATGGCGACCTCCACGCCGACCCACAACGTCGGAGAGGCGATCGACGCAGAGATCGCGCTCATCGAAGATCCGGAGCTGACAAGCGCGGACCTGATGAGATTCCTGCCGGGGCCTGATTTCCCGACAGGCGGCATCGTTATCAACCAGAACGACCTGCAGGATATCTATGAGACCGGTACCGGCAAGATCAAGCTGCGCGGCCGTCTGACAGAAGAAAAAGGAAAAGCGGGACATATCAATCTCGTGATCACGGAGATCCCCTACACGATGATCGGATCCGGTATCGGAAAATTCCTGTCGGATGTGGCGGCTCTCTCCGAGAACAAGCTCACGAACGATATCGTCGATATTTCCAACCAGTCTTCCAAGGAAGGCATCCGCATCGTGATCGAACTGCGCAAAGACGCGGATGTTCCTTATTTTAAAACGCTCCTTTATAAAAAGACCAAGCTGGAGGATACCTTCGGCGTCAACATGCTGGCGATCAAGGACGGAAGGCCGGAGACTTTAGGCCTTAAGCAGATCCTGCAGGCAAATATCGATTTTGCCTTTGAGGTCACCAGGAGAAAATACGAAAACCTGCTCAGGAAGGAACAGGACCGCAGGGAGATCCAGGAAGGCCTGATCAAGGCCTGCAACGTCATCGATCTGGTCATCGAGATCCTGCGCGGATCGACAGACAGAAATATGGCAAAGCGCTGCCTTGTGCAGGGCGACACGACGGGGATCCGCTTCAAGCAGAAGGAGTCCGCCATCATGGCTGCGCAGCTCAATTTCACGGACCGGCAGGCAGATGCGATCCTGGAAATGCGCCTGTACAAGCTGATCGGCCTCGAGTTAAATGCCCTGATCAAGGAGCATGAGGAGACCGTCGCCAATATCTATAAATATGAAGACATTCTCGAACAGAGAAGCTCCATGACCCAGGTCATCCGTAAGGAGCTGCTCCGCTTCAAGAAATCCTACGCCTCCGAGAGAAAGACTACGATCACCCAGGAAGAAGAGGTGGTCTATGTCAAGAAGGCCGAGGAAGAGATCGACGTCGTCTTCCTCATGGACCGCTTCGGCTATGCCAAGACGATCGATATGCAGACCTATGAGCGCAACAAAGAGACGGCGGATTCAGAGAACCGGTTCGCCTTCGTATGCAAAAATACCGGAAAGGTATGTATTTTCACGAATACCGGTGCTCTGTATACTGTGAAGGTCTCCGATCTGCCTATGAGCAAGCTCAAGGACAAGGGCAAGCCGATCGACAACGTCTCCGGTTATGATTCCACCAAGGAAGATATCGTCTGCATAACGAGCCAGAGCGTGCTGAACCTCTACCGCGTTTTGTTTGTCACCAAAGAGGGCATGATCAAGCTGGTAGACGGCGGCGAGTTCGATGTCACCCGCAAGGCAGTCGCTGCGACGCTTCTGGGAGACAAGGATACCGTGGTGAGCGTGGTTCCCGTATCCGGCGAGCAGTCTGTCGTGCTGCAAACAAAGGCAGGTTTCTTCCTGAAGTTCCCGATGGAAGAGATCCCTATGCAGAAAAAGACCGCAAGAGGTGTCCGCGGGATCAAGCTTGGCAAGGATGATGAGGTCGAGATGGCCTATGTCCTTAAGACCGGGGAGAGCAATACCGTCGTGTATCATGACCACGAGGTGGACCTGAACCACCTCAAAACTACCGCGCGAGGCGGAAAGGGTACTAAAAAATAAAACAATAAGGACAAGATATGAGAGTGATCGCAGGGACTGCGCGGCGTATGCAGCTGGTGACTCCGGATGGAAGGGACACCCGGCCGACGCAGGATATTATTAAAGAGACACTGTTTAATATGATCCAGTTCGATATCCCGGGGTGCGTTTTCGCAGATCTGTGCGCGGGCAGCGGCGGGATCGGGATCGAGGCGCTTTCCAGAGGGGCAAAGACCGCGTATTTTGCCGAGAACGGGAGAGAGCCGATCCGCTGTATCCAGGAAAATCTGCGCAAGACGCATTTTGAGGAGAACGGCGTCGTGCTGAAGATGGATGTACTGAGCGCGCTCAGGCATATTCATGAGAAGCAGGTGGATATTATTTATCTGGATCCGCCCTATGCGTCGGATATCGTAAAAAATACCATGGCAATGCTGGCTCAGATGCCGTATGTGACGGAAGATACCGTGATCATCGTCGAGACTTCGCTGGACAGCGATGTGGACTACATGGAAGATCTCGGCTTTACAATCTACAGGGAGAAGGATTATCGCTCCCAGAGACATCTGTTTATCAGAAGGACCCGGCAGGATCAGGCACCTATGTGATGAATGATAGCTTTGGAGCGGCACAGTGGTGCTGCCGCAGCGCAGGGAGTTGAGGATAACAAATGAAGAAAGCAATTTACCCCGGTAGTTTTGATCCCGTGACATTGGGGCATCTGGATGTGATCCATCGGGCAGCGAAAATGTTCGATGAGGTCATCATCTGCGTCCTGGACAACAAGGCGAAGACTCCGTTGTTTTCAGTGGATGAACGTGTTAAAATGTTGAAGGATGTAACAAAAGATATTCCCGGTGTGATCGTGGATTCTTATTACGGACTGCTGATCGACTATGCCGACAAGGTAGATGCGCATGTTTCGATCCGCGGCCTTAGAGCTGTTACGGATTTCGAGTATGAGCTGCAGATCGCGCAGACGAATGCACTGCTCTCACACGGACGGCTGGATACGATCTTCCTGACGACGAGCATGGAGTATGCTTATCTTAGTTCGTCTGTCGTGAAAGAGATCGCATCGTTCCACGGTGATATTTCTCCCTGCGTTCCGAAACAGATCGAGGATCTGGTACGCAAGAAATTTGAGGGCAGGGCACCGCACGAAAGAATACGATAAAATCGAGCATGAGGTAAAATTATGAGCAGTAACAGGATCGAACGCAAAATTGATGAGCTTCAGGATTTTCTTGAAACCTGCAAGTATAAACCGCTTTCCAAGGATATGATCATGGTCAACCGCGACAGGATCGACGAGCTTGTCGATGAGCTTCGCGACGTGATCCCGGAAGAGGTGGAACGCTATCAGGAGGTGCTCGCGCAGAGAGACGAGATCTTTGCCGATGCCAAGAATAAGGCTGCAGCGCTGATCAAGAAGGCGACCGATCAGATGAACCAGCAGATCAACGACGAGGAGATCGTCCGCCAGGCTTATGAGCAGGCCAACCAGATGATGCAGGCTGCCAATGAGCAGAGCATCCAGGTGACGGAGGAGGCAAATACGAAGGCGCAGGAGACAGTCGAGAGCGCCAACACTCAGGCACAGCAGATCCTGACACAGGCCAACGCCCAGGCCCAGCAGATGCTCGCCCAGGCCCAGATGCAGGCACAGCAGATCGTGGAAGGCGCTTCCCAGCAGGTCTCTGACTACAACGTCCGCGCGCAGAGCTATCTTGAGGAGATGCTCACACACCTTGAGAATCTCACACAGTCTTCCATGAGCGAGCTCGGTGCGACATTCAATACTTATCAGAACAATATGACAGCATTCCTGAACACCATCCGCAACGACAGGAATGCGCTGATCTCCACACAGGCGCAGGTCGCCCAGCAGCAGGCCCAGAACCAGGCCCAGCTGGCAGCGGCAGCAGCAGCGCAGGCGCAGGCGGCAGCGCAGGCGCAGGCGCAGGCTGACGCGCTTATGAACCACAGTGACGCTGAGGAGAATCAGTGATCTGCCCGCGGGGCATTTATGTAAACAGAGAAAACAGTGAAAAGGACGAGACATCTCGTCCTTTTCTGGTTGTTGCAAAACAGAGAAGTTTATGAAAAAAGGTGATTTCGGATATATCGAAAACAGGAAAAAACATTCGGTCCTGCTGGCGGCTGCCATGCTGGTACTGATCCTGGCAATTTATTTCATCGCGCTGGCCTATTTTAAAACCAACCAGAATTTCTTTTCGATCGCGGCAGCACTTCTGTGCCTGCCTGAGGGAAAGCTGGTGATCAATATGATCATGTTTCTAAGAGCAAAAGGATGCTCGGCGCAGCTGCACGAAAACATTCTTAAGGCTTTTGAAGAATCAGGAACAGAGAAGAGCGGGCAGGAAAAGGCGCAGGCGTACGATCTGTATCTGACTACTTATTCGAAAAACTTTCAGCTGAGCCATCTTTGCGCCAGGGGCAGCCACGTGATCGCCGTCACGGAGGATCCGCAATGCGACCTGAAGGAAGGGGAGCAGCATATCCGCAGGATGCTGCAGAGCAACGGCTTCCACGGCTATTCCATCAAGATCTTCAGAGATGCAAAACAGTATGTGAACAGGATCCCGGCGGTATTTGAAGAAGCAGGCACTGCAGAAGAAAACTCACAGAAAGGGATCCTGAGCCTGATCAAGGCAATCTCACTGTGACCCGTGATCTTCACACATTTATGTATTTTTATAGAGGGGGAATCATGAAAGCGGACAAGTATTTATTTGACGGAACGAAAAAATGTGATCTGGACAAGCTGCCGACAAACAGCAAACAGGACGGGGTGGAAAAAGCGGAGATCCAGAAGCTGACACAGCTGAACCTGGAGAGGATGGCTGAGCTCCAGGAGATGCTGTACGCGGAAGGCAAGGAGGGAATGGTGATCGTCCTGCAGGCGCTGGATGCCGCCGGCAAAGATTCCACGATCAAGCATGTCATGGGCGGCTTCAATCCGCAGGGCGTTCATGTCTACAGCTTCAAGGCGCCGAATACGGAGGAGCAGGCGCACGATTATCTCTGGAGGATCAGCAAGTGCCTCCCCAAGAGAGGGGAGATCTCTATTTTCAACCGCAGCCATTATGAAGACCTGATCACTGTTCAGGTGCATGATTTCCAGAAGAGATACAAGATGGCGGACCGCATACTGGAAAAGGACAAGAAGGATTTCTATGAGCAGCGCTACCGCCAGGTGAGGAATTTTGAGGAATACCTGTACGAAAACAGCTATCGAGTCGTGAAGATCTTCCTGCATGTGTCCAAGGAAAAACAGAGGGAGCGGTTCCTGGAGAGAATCGACCTCGGTGAGAAGAACTGGAAGTTCTCCTCCAACGACATGCCTACTCGCGCACTTTTTGATGACTACATGGAGGTCTTTGACGATGTGATCAGCAATACGGCGACGGAGCACAGCCCTTGGTACGCAGTCCCGGCAGACCAGAAATGGTATACGAGATATCTGGTTTCTGAGATCCTGATCAGGGAACTGGAAAAGATCGATCCTCATTTCCCCGAGCTTCCGGAAGAGGAGAGGGCCAAACTCGCGGACTGCCGCAGGCAGCTGGAGAGTGAATAAGAATATCGGAAATTAAGATACGGAGGGTGTTCTTGCCCCTCCGTATTTATTTGTATATTTTGTTATGGTTATTGACGGAGCGGTTCCTGACATGATCTGAACAGGGATAACTACTGTGCGCGTTCGCTGTCTATCTGTCGAGAGTCTGGGCATGCATGGAATCGGTCATGCGCGATGACCGGTAAGCTCTCGGAGACATCCCGTAAGTCTTTCGGAACGCGTCTTTAAAATAATTGCTGTCCGAGAAACCGCAGTCCAGCGCAATGTCTGTGATGGAATGGGTCGTTGAGAGCAGCTGCCTTGCGGCGTGGTCCAGGCGGATGCCTGAGAGATACTCCTTCATGCCCATTCCCGTGACCTGGTGGAACTTCCTGCTGAAATAAGAGGGAGAGAGGCCGTAAAGCTCCGCAAGGGACGTCAGCGTGATCTGCTGGTTATAATTCTCCGCGAGATATTTGGCGGCCTGCAGGACGGCGTCCTCGCTCTCGGAATACTGGACGGATGTGTCGGCAAAAGCCGTGGTCCCCAGCCTCTCGCTGTACAGGATCAGCTGCTGGAACTGCAGCTTCATAATTGCCGCGGTGCGCTCATCGTCGATTTTGTCCTCCGCCAGCATCTGGTCAAAGATCTGGTCGAAAAGGCCGCGGTAGGCGCGGGGAATGTGCACTTTCAGGACCCGGGAGCGGATACGGTCAAGAAAGGCGGAGGATACGGGCTCATTGCCGTTTATCAGGTCCTGTTCCCTGAAGTAGATATTGATCCTCGTCGTCTGGGACAGGTAGTTGTTGAAATGAGCCTGCTTCGGAGGAATGACGAGGTAATCTCCGGAATGCAGGTCATAGGGCGTTGCACTGTCAATAAAGAACCTGCATCCTCCGTGGCTCACATAGTAGAGCTCATAGTAGTAGTGATAGTGGTTCTCAGGCATTTTCGTCGTGATGTTGCGGACTGTACTGTTGATATAGATCCGGTCGATGTTCATATCGGAGACGCGCATAGTGTTTCCGCTCCTTCCTGGCTGCAGGTGTATGTCCGGCACTGATACGCAATTCGATGGAACGCGCATCGCACCGCAATGACAAAAAAATAGTGAAATTGCCGCGCACAGTGTCGAAAAAGCTTGTGATATTAGGAATTCCAGCAGTTTGTTTGTTGAAATCGAACAATAAAAATGATCGTAATTTTGTCTTTCTTCTATATTTTACATCACAAATGACAAAAAAACAGTATTATTTTTGCCGGCAAAACCGATTTTGAGTAGTATTGGGATTTCACACTTGATATTATTTATAAAGGATATTTTGAGCTGAGGCAGAAGTCCGTCAAATTTACGGAAAGCAGTGACCGCGTATGGAAAACAGGTTTAGTTTTGAACAATACAGAAGCATAGATCTCGCTTTTTTTGGACTGATCCTGATCGTTGCGGAGTCCCTGATCGTGAATGCAGCGACCTTCTGGTTCCCGGAACAGCTGTATGTCGTCTCATCGGTGGCGGTCGTGACAGCGATCGTCATGATGCGCTGGGGGCCCTGGGCGGCGATCCATGCAGTGCTGGGCGGCATCGTTTTCTGTTTTGCCTCCCATGCAAATCTGCAGCAGTATCTTGTCTACTGCATCGGAAACCTGTTTGGGCTGGGATCTCTTCTCTGGTTTAAGATATTCGGCAAGGAGCGGATCCGCGAGAGTGGATTTGCCAGTGTTTCCTTCGGACTCGGAACACTTCTGTTCATGCAGGCGGGAAGAGCGCTCATCGCTCTTGTTCTCGGTTCGCCCCTGACGAGGTGTCTGGGCTTTTTTACCACTGATGCACTTTCGCTGCTTTTTTGCGGCGTGGTGATATGGATCGCGAGAAGACTCGACGGGGTCTTTGAGGATCAAAAAAAATATCTTCTGCGAATACACGCGGAAGAGGAATAAGGAGGGCTTTGATGAAAAAAGCAAACGCAGCAGATTTCCTAATCTACGATGAAGCTGCAGGCATTTATCGGGAGGATCCTGAGCAGGCCGTGCGCGATGACGTGGAAAAACACTACTGGCTGCATGTGGGACAGTCGATCGTCAAGGACTGGCGATTGTACCTGATGCTGATCCCCATGATCCTGGTTTTCCTGTTCTGGCGCTACTTCCCGATGTATGAACTGCTCGGGTGCTTTAAGGTCTCGGACGAAGTTCTGCCGGTTTCAGAGCAGCTGTTCTCCGGGTTCTCGTACTTCAAGCGCCTGCTGGTCGGAGGTGACGACCTCTCGGCAGAGTTCTGGCGCGCGATGCGCAACACCTTTATCCTGAGTTTCTACGGACTGTGCTTCGGCTTCCCTATGCCGATCATTCTCGCTTTGTTCTTCAACGAAGTGAAGTCCAACATTGCCCGCAGTGTCTATCAGGTCCTTACCTACCTGCCCAAGTTCATGTCCACCGTCGTTATGACATCCCTGGTGGTCATGCTGGTCAAGCAGGGATCCCTGACATCCGGCATGGGCATTGTCTCCCAGGCGCTGGCAAACCTCGGATGGATCTCGGCGGATGTCGCCAAATCCGGTATGCTGAACAATCCGGAATTCTTCCGTCCGATCTACATTATCAGCGGTATCTGGGAAGGTGCCGGCTATGACAGTATCGTGTTCTTCGCGGCGATCATCGCGATCTCCCCGACGAGCTACGAGGCTGCCCAGATCGACGGCGCCGACAAGATGGCACAGATGAGATACGTGGTACTGCCGAGTATCCTTTCCACGATCGTCATCATGCTGATCACACGTATCGGTTCCCTGCTTAACATCGGTTACGAGAAGGTCCTCCTTCTGTACAATACGAATACCTACGTAACGGCAGATGTTGTCTCCACATTCGCGCAGCGCTATGGTCTGGCCGGAGCTGCCAAGGGCATTGCCTCCGCGGCTGAAATGATGAACAACGTCGTCGGCATGCTGCTGGTCATCGGCGCCAACACGATTGCACGCAAGGCATCCAATGTATCGCTTTACTAAAGAAAGGAGATCACCATGAAAAGAAAACTTGAGGTTTCTGAGCTGATCTTCAAGGTCATCAGCTACACGCTGCTGACAGTGTTTGCACTGGCCTGCCTCTATCCCTTCGTGTATGCGATCTCTGCCGCGATCAGCGGACGTGCTGCCGTAGAGTACGGTGAGATCGTACTGTTCCCGAAGGACATCCAGTTTGAAGCTTTCCGCCGCATGTTCAGCGACAACATGTTCTGGAATGCATATTCAAACACATTGTTTATCACATTCTACGGAACTGTATGGGCACTGCTGTATTCCATTCTCGGCGCCTATGCACTTTCCAAGAAAAGACTGCTGTTCAGAAAGTTCTTTAACTTCTTCCTGGTCTTTACCATGTGGTTCTCCGCTGGTATCGTTCCCCAGTACCTGAACTATCTGAGCACACAGAAAGTCTTTGTGGCAGCAGGCATCACGGATGACAAGTGGCTGGTCGTTATCGCCATGGGTATGGCGGCCATGAATATCATCCTCTTAAGAAACGCTTTCGAAGGCGTTCCGAGTGAGATCGAGGAAGCGGCGATCGTGGACGGAGCCAGCGAGTTCCAGGTCCTGAGCAAGGTCTATCTGCCGATGTGCAAATCCACCATCGCGACAGTCGCACTGTTCTTCGGTATTTCCCGTTGGAACGGATACTTCTGGGCACGCCAGATGATCTCCAACTCGAACGAGCATCCGCTGCAGGTCTTCATCCGTTTAAGACTCGAGGAGTTCACGGACGCAGAGGCCATGGCAGGATGGAATCAGGTCTACGCATCTGACTCCGTTATCTACGCGCTGATCGTATGCTCCATCGTTCCGATCCTGATCATCTATCCGTTCATCCAGAAATATTTCGCAAAAGGAACGAACGTCGGCGGTGTCAAGGAATAAACGAATTTTTCAGACACAGGTATTGTGTTATAAAAGTTAACCAACAAAAAGGAGGTTTCCATGAGAAACAGAAAGATCGCTATGCTTCTTTCAGCTGTGATGATCGCGGCATCTCTTGCAGGATGCGGACACAAGCTGGATGTTGAACAGTTTTCACAGCCCCAGGCAGCGGCACCTGCAGCAACACAGGAAGCGGCAGCACCTGCAGCAGAGGGCGAGGCAGCAGCACCCGCAGCAGAGGGTGAGGCAGCAGCTCCTGCAGCAGAACTCACTTATGCAGACGGAACCACACTTCGTATGGCTACCGGTTACAACTCCACCAAGACTGGCCTCAGCCTTGACGCAGAGGTCGCAGGAGAGGGCATTACTCTGGCAGACGGCATTACCTATCATGCCGGCGACCTGAAGCCCACATGGGTCCAGGTCGAGAAGGTCCTCGGCATCAAGATCGAGGACAAATATCAGGGCAACAGCGCTTCCGACGAGTTCGATTACTGGAAAGAGCGCATGGGAGACGTAGATATGGTCTCCGGCACAGCCAGCAAGCTGACAGAGTACGGCGAGCAGGGCGTTGTCATCAACATCGGCGATTATCTTGACCAGATGCCTAACTTCAAGGCTTATCTGGAAGCTAACCCGATCGTCCGCCTGTCTATCACGGGTAACACGAACACAGGCGCTATTTATTTCTCCCCTTACTTCGACGGTGTCAACGATATCGAGCGTATGCCTCTGATGCGTGTCGACATGGTCCAGAAGCTTCTGGACGGCGAGGGCGAGTTCACAGCTGATGCCAGCAACACGACAGCAGCTCCCGTTTACACGCCTTATATGCCTACAAGCGGCAAGATCGAGATCGAGACTGTCAAGCTTGACGGCAGCGGCACAGAGACAGTGACCAAGGATTATGATGCAGCAGGCAACATCATTGAGAAGATGAACGCAGCAGGCAGCATTGACGGCGTCACAGCAGTAAACATGCTCCGCACATACATCGACGAAGCTTACGGCGGATATTACGGAACAGAGAGATCCAACCTCTTCGTCGGACAGAACGCTGCATGGGATGCAGACGAACTTGTAGCTCTTCTTCGCTGCGTCGTCGCTAACCCTCAGACTCTGAACGGCACAAACGAGATCCAGGGCCTGTTCGCCCGTGAGGATGACAACAACCAGCGCCGCGTCGACATGGTCCGCTTTGCCGGCCACCTGTTCGGTATCCGCGGTCTTGAGTCCCGCCAGGATTATCTGTACTTCGACGTTGACGGCAACCTTAAGGATGCCCGCCAGGATGTAGAGGCTTACAAGGCGATCGAGCGCATGAACGCTCTTGCAAAGGAAGGCCTGATCTCTGAGAACTTCATGAACACCGCAGACGGCAAGACCAAGCAGTATCTTGAGAACGACAGCGGCTTCATGCACTACGATTACAACCAGACACAGACCCTGTTCAACGATCCCAGCCAGGAAGTCTTCAGCGAAGGCGAGAAGTACATGGCAGTTATGGTTCCTGTAGCATGCTGGCAGGATGGAACAGAGGGCGGCCACTATATGCGCTTCACAGAGTCCTGGAGAAGTGTTAAGACTGACGGCTGGGGCATCTCCGCAGCAGGCGTTCAGGGCAACACAGACAAGCTCAATGCAGCACTGAAGCTGATTGACTACGCTTATTCACCTGAGGGCATGATCCTCATGAGCTATGGCCCGGATGCATTCATCAAGACAAACGCAGACGGCAGCTATGTAACATTCGAATTCAACGGACAGCAGATGCCTGAGATCGCAGACGCTACCCGTGCGGAACTCTGGGAGAAGGCAAGCGGCAACTACACCAACTATGCGCGTCAGTATCTCGGATCTACTCTGAGCTTCGCAAAGAGCCAGGCATTTGAGTATCAGTGCACAAGCGATGTCGGACGTGAGGGCGCAGGCTATATCTCCAAGGCGATCGGTCTTGGCACGATCAAGCACCCTGAACTGGCTGTGACAGAGAATCCCTGGTACATGTCCATTCCTACAGTCCTTCCGAATACGAAGGCTGAGAACGACATGATCAACACCTATACACAGCTGACAGCCAATGGTAAATACTCCAGCTCCAAGGGCGGCGAGAACCTCTTCGTCAACGAGATCGTCTCCGGCTATGCTGAGGAGGGAATGGGCAATGCAGAAGCTTCCGCAGCAAAAGTTGCTGATGAGTGGGGCGGAAAACAGTATCTGACCCTCAAGCAGGAT
This sequence comes from Lachnospiraceae bacterium, assembly GCA_017449745.1. Taxonomy (GTDB): domain Bacteria; phylum Bacillota; class Clostridia; order Lachnospirales; family Lachnospiraceae; genus CAG-791. Next base: position 48 of record JAFTFD010000375.1, on the reverse strand, counting down.
GCATGGAATCGCCTTCTTTCCTACTACAGTGCAATGAACTGATCAGTT
>JAFTFD010000031.1 GCA_017449745.1 Lachnospiraceae bacterium | reverse complement strand
CCTGCTGCCAGCGCGGCGGCACCCGCCCATACGCTGTGTGTCGCTGTCAGGATCGCAGGAAATGTCATGACTGCAAGTGTAACATAAGGAACGTAATGCAGAAAAGACTTAAACCAGCGGTTCGTGATCGGTTTTCTGAGAAACAGAAATGGCATAAGGCGGATCGAATAGATCGTCAGCGCTATGATAATAAGAGAAAAATATGTATTCCTTGTCACGGTAGCTCCTGCTCCTTTCGGAATCTGACTGCTTTACTGATCTTATAGCTGTATATTCTCTGACTATCCGTCTCCCGTTATCCTTCTTCATCGGGCACAGGCTTTATCACTGCCGCAGCGCCTGCGATCAGGATCGTCAGAATAATGATCCGGAAACCGGAAGAGATGTCCCTTAAAACGGGCACTACGCTGAAGAGCCAGCTCATCAGCATGGACAGGAAGACCAGCACGCCGATAAAGTGGTCCTTTTTCGCCGGCGGAATAATAATTGCGAGGAACATACCATACATAGCCACGCCAAGCGCGCTGCTGAGTGCCTCCGGCAGAATATTGCCGACAAGTACGCCCAGCACCGTTCCCCCGCACCATCCTGCCACAGAGATCAGGGTGATTCCGTAGGAATAGATCGGCCTGAGATATCCCTCAACACTGACCGACAATCCGAAGATCTCATCCGTAATGCAATACGGCAGCAGAAGCCGGTGCCAGAACGGAAGCTGCGGATCGAGTTTCTGAGTCAGGGAGCAGCTCATGAGAAAATAGCGCAGGTTGACAATGATACTGGTCGTGATCATCTCCACGACACCGGCTGCGCTGCTGATCAGGGTGACGGCCGCAAATTCTCCCGCCGAAGCGACCATGGTCAGCGACATGACAAAGGACTGCATCCAGTCCATTCCGATATTTCTGGCTGCGATTCCCAGTGCAAAGGATACGGCAAAATAGCCGGCACAGATAGGAATTCCGTTTCTGAGGCCTCTCAGGAACCACTGCGCACCGGATGCTCCAGCCGCGGGTGTTCTGTTTTCTGAATTCATATTCAATGTTCCGTCCTTCTTGATCTGCCACGATCTGATCTGTCAGGTACCATATATTATACGTTTTTCTGATTGCAGACTGACTTGTATAGGATAATACCTTATAGCGAAAAATTCAAATACATTCCATTCTCTCTTACAAAGCTCACAAAGCGGAAAAATACTCTTGACATTCCCGGCAAAAATGTCTATTATATCTAATGTTGCGGATGACAGTTCTCTGTCGGAAGCGTGTGTACGCGTAGCTCAGCTGGATAGAGCGTCTGGCTACGGACCAGAAGGTCGCGAGTTCGAATCTTGTCGCGTACAGAAAAAGGAAGGCTTTCGCCTTCCTTTTTTATTTCTCTGTTTTTATTCTGTCTTAATATCCGGAAGTCCCGTACTGTTTTCTCAGCGCGTTCTGTATCTGCTCTTCTTCCTTCTGGCGAACTCTTTCCGCACCTTCTGCCTCTTCCTGTGTCATCCTGCCGACGGAAACAGCCCACTCATCATAGGGAATAGCCCTGATTGCAGATACTCCATAGTATTCCTCCATCGCCACATTCGTCCAGAAGCTCGGATCTTCTTCGAGCTCCATCTCATCGATTGCAGAAAAGGAATTGTAAAACGCCGGGTGCACCTGAGCCACCGTTATGTCATCCATGCCGGCGTTTTTCTGCTCCAGAATGTAGGCGATCCTCTCATTGCAGTCCCTGTGAATACGGATCAGCTGCGCGCCGCACTGGAGATACGTGAACAGAAAACTGATCGTCAGGATGCTGGCGGCGGAATAGATGACGAGCCGCGCCGAATCCCCGGCCTCGTGCCTCTGCAGGCACCCTGATGCCAGTTCCAGGACGCAGAGCATGAGAAAGATCCCGGCGCCGAAAAAGGCTCTCGCCTGGGTCGCCGCTGTCAGAATCAGCGCGTAGGAAGTCGCAAGAAACAGGAAAAAGAAAAGCGCAGGTCTTAAAAATGCCTTCAGATAAACTTCGCTCCCTGTTTTTTCTTCGCGCCTGATCTGAAGGAGCGTCAGGATCGTCAGCACTGCCGCTGCGGACAGGAGCGTGAAGAAATACTTATCCACGTTGTCCGTGATCCCAAGGAACCGGGACAAAAGGCCCACTAATCCCGTGTGCAGTTCTTCACTGAACGCAGCGCGGGCGTGACTGCCGGGAGACATGACCATCAGCATTAGCCCTGCGAGATTTCCCGCAGCAGCGGCCGCAAGGATCCCAAGTCTGCCCTTTGCGGCGGACTTGGTGGCAGCACCGCCGGTCAGGAGCATCAGCATGCAGAGCAGTACATACAGAAGGGCCCCGCCTGAGGTGTTTTCATTGCACCAGCCCGCGATGATCCCAAACAGAAACATTGCCGCAGCAAGGACAGCCGTTCCTGCACCCTTGCGCTCACTGTTCTGCGAGATCCTATGGGCTGTCGTTATAAACAGCATGATGATCATGCTGCCCCACAGATAATTGCAGGCACCGGTCTCCCAGAGTATCGTCTGCTCAAAATCAACCGAATACAGCCACAGTCCCAGCTGGATGCAGAGGTATAAGAACCAGTCAAAGCGTCTGCGGACGGTGAGCAGGGAATACATGCACAGGGACAGCACGATAAAGGCTGCGGAATTACAGATATTGAAGATCATCACCGGCATAGCCAGAAAGCATCTGAGGATCAGATGCACGACGCTCCTGCCGTTCCAGGTCATATACTGCTGGTACTCCTGCCGCAGGAGGTCGGAAAAGCCGTTTGCCTGCCTTGCCTGTACTCCATAGGAAAAATCATCCGTCATCATCGGTGTCATATAATTAAATACGAACACCATCAAAAACGACAGGATCAACAGTGCGATGAAGATTTTCTTATCTCTCGCTTCGTTTTTCAGCATTATCTCTCCCTGACAAACTTTCTGTTTTCCACGCGGTAGACCGCGTCACATTTCTCGATCGTGGTCAGCCTGTGTGCCACGATGATCAGCGTCTTTCTGCCGTGCAGCCGCTCGATCGCTTCCATAATAGCGGTTTCCGTATCATTATCCAGCGCGGAAGTCGCCTCATCAAAGATCATGATCTCCGGATCATTGTAAAGCGCTCTTGCAATACCGATGCGCTGTCTCTGCCCTCCGGAGAGGCGGACGCCTCTCTCGCCGATTCCCGTATCAAGCCCATGGGGAAGAGAGCGCACAAACTCATCCATCTGCGCCTCTTTGAGGCATTCCCAGACCCTCTCTTCACTGATCTTGTCGCGGTCCATACCGTAAGCGACATTATTGCGGATCGTATCATCCAGCATGAACATCATCTGCGGGACATAGCCCACATCCGCATACCATCCCGGCAGGTTCTCCTGAATATCTACACCGTCCACCGTGATCTTGCCGCTCTGGGGTCTTAAGAGACCCAGAAGAATATCGACAGCTGTCGATTTCCCGGCGCCGGAGGGCCCGATGATGCCGATCGATTTGCCGATCGGAACGGTCAGGCTCGCGTCGTGGAAAATATCTACATCCGTCATAGGATACCGGTAGGAGATTGACTCGAGCTTAACCTCTTTGCGGAACTCCAGCGGGGTGACGATCTCCATCGGCGAATCCTTGACATAGAGAAGATCGGTGTTTATCTCATGCGCATGTACGATCAGATCCTCGACCGCCTTCAGCGACGGCTCATAGTATTCCAGGTTATTAATGGCCGTGATCACTCTGTTGGCGCTGGGCATCATGCGCACAGCGACCATGGCAAGAAGGCCTACCTGCGCGATCATGGATCCGATACCGTACTGGCTGTTTCTGCCGAGGAAGACCCCCAGCATCGTCAGGATCCCGACCATCACGACAGTCTCTACACTGAGTCTCGGAATATTGCTGAGCGTACTCTGCTTCATCTGGATCGCATTCAGGATCCCCGCATGCGTCTCATACTGCTCGACAAAATATCTCTCCTTGTGGAGGACCTTGGTCTCCTTCATGCCGTCCATCGCCTGCAGCAGGGATTTCGTGACCATGGCATTGTTCTGGTTGACCTGGTTGCCGTAGCTGCGCAGGAGCGGTCCGAAGAACCGCTTGTTGATGAGCAGAACGACCAGGATAAACAGCGCCATCAGCAGCGTCATGATCGGATTGACCACGATCGAGAGCACCAGCAGGCAGGCAAAGACTACCAGCTCTGTAGCCAGCTGCAGGATCGTCAGAACCAGCTGATAGGATCCGTTGACGTCACTGACGATATTCCGGATCGCGACCGGCGTACTGCTGTTAAGATAATACTCGTAAGGCCTGTTGACGTATTCCTTGAACAGGCTTCTGGACGTATTATACTGACCGTTGTAGACGAAACGGTACTGCGCATAATACATAATAAACAGGTAGACGTTCTTGACGACATAGACGATGATCAGCAGGATCACGCAGGCGATCAGAAAGTCGTTATTGTTCTCCAGTCCGATCAGATCCTTAAACCATCGCATATATTTGTTTCCTTCGATGGCTTCGGGCGCCGTCGCCGCCGTGATCAGCGGCAGGATCAGGCTCGTTCCGATCGTCTCAAAAGCAGCGCCGACCAGCATCATCCCGCAGAGGATGACGATCAGTTTATGCTGTCTGGGCGTCAGTATTCTGTAAACTCGTTTTAATAAATTCATATAAAATCAAGCGATCCCTTAGATCTGTTTGCAGTCTTCTAGAAATCGATATTTGTATTGGCAGATGCAAGGTTTCCGAACTTGGTGAGTTCAGGCAGCCATTTCAGCTGGATCGTTCCCACCGGGCCGTTTCTCTGTTTTGCAATGATGATCTCGGCAATTCCCTTATCGGCGGAATCAGGATGATAATAGTCGTCACGGTAGATGAACATAACGACATCCGCGTCCTGCTCGATAGCTCCTGACTCACGCAGATCCGAGAGCATGGGGCGCTTGTCTGTGCGGCTCTCGACGGCACGGGACAGCTGCGAGAGGGCAACGACAGGAACCGCCAGTTCTCTGGCGAGAGCCTTCAGGGACCGGGAGATCTCTGAGATCTCCTGCTGTCTTGAATCGACGTTTTTGGAACCCGAGCTGCTCATCAGCTGCAGATAGTCGATCATGACCATGTCGAGTCCGTATTCCATCTTGAACTTCAGACACTTCGAACGCATTTCCGCAACGGTGATCGCCGGCGTATCGTCAAGGAGCAGGCCGCTGTTGCCGATGACACCTGCACTCTCAATGAGATCTGTCCATTCTCCGTCCGTCAGATCACCTGTGCGGATCTTCTGGGCATCCACACGGCTCTCCATGGAAAACAGCCTGTTTGTGAGCTGTTCTTTGGACATTTCCAGCGAAAAGATCGCTACATGCTTGCCATTCTTGATGGCAACGTTGCCCGCTATATTCAGGGCCAGCGCCGTTTTTCCCATCGAAGGCCTGGCTGCCAGCAGGATCAGATCCGCTGGCTGGAATCCGGCCGTCCGGACATCCAGATCCGTAAATCCGGTCGCGACGCCCGTGACATTTCCATGTACCTTGGAGGCCGCGACGATCTTATCCATGGCGTTCAAAACCACCTTTTTAATCGGCACGAAATCGGAGGCATTCCGTCTCTGGGACAGTTTAAAAATATCTGTCTCCGCTTTTGCCATCAGGGTCTCATAGGGCTCTTTTTCCAGATAGGCAGCACCTGCCAGCTCTTCGTTGACCCTGATCAGCCGGCGCAGTGCCGCCTTTTCAGCTACGATCCTTGCATAACTGAGGATATTGGCCGCGGTCGGTACCTGGGCGATAAGAGTTCCCAGGTGCTCTGCACTGTATACCTCAGGCGGAAGATTCTGTTCCTTTAATTTTTCCTGAACGGTGACAGGGTCCACGGCCATACCGCTCCTGTCGAGCTCGCACATGGTCTCAAACATGATCCCGTACTGCCTGGAATAGAAATCCTCCCCCGTGATCACCTCCATCGCCCTGCCGATCGCCTGCTGATCCATCAGCATGGCACCGATCACGGACATTTCCGCGTCAAGGCTGTGGGGCATCACCCGCTTGATTGCATCTTCTTCCATAGGAAGTTCCGCCTTTCAAAGTTCAAATCTTCTCTGTCAAGCCTCTTTGACGAGGACAAATACTCTGCCTGTCACCTGGGGATGCAGTTTGATCGGTACTTCATGCATACCGAAGGCCTTGATCGGGTCATCCAGGACGAT
>JAFTFD010000374.1 GCA_017449745.1 Lachnospiraceae bacterium | reverse complement strand
TCGTCTACGTCAAAAGCGATTATTAAACTCATGTATGGATCCCTGATCTTGTTATGTTTTGAAATAAAACGGGATATATCAGTTTCCCGATATACCCCGCCTGTTTTTGATACGATTCTGATGCCGGTTATACAGTTACCAGTTTTCTTTTCCAGTTTTCTTTCTGGTTTTCAGCCATAGCTTTCTCAAGCCTTGAGGTTTTCTTCTGCCGCAGATTTTACAGCTTCAATTTCTTTCACTGCCGCTTCTGCTGTCTCTGCAGCTGACTCAACTTCCTTTGCAGCCGTTTCTGCAGCCTCTGCAGCTGCCTCAACTCCTTTTGCTGCTGCAGCATCTACAGCCGCTGCGCCTTCCGCTGCCGCCGTCTTGACGTTCTCGATAGCATCCTGTCCCTCAGCTGCAGCCGACTCAAGTGCTGCGAGGACACTGCTCTCCGCTTTGTCTTTCAGGTCTTTTGCTTCTTCAGGCGTCGTAGGTCTCTGCGTCGCCGGCGCTGTCCGGCGTCTGTTCTTTCCGCCGGAAACCTTTCTCGTATTTCCTTTGTTAGAAGAATTCTTGCTGCCCGCTGCACCTGCTCTTTCAGTACTGCCTCCTGCAGTTTGCCTTGCTTTTGCAGGATCGTTTCCGGATGTACCTGCCTGTGCCTGTAGGGATTTTCCGGCCTTTGCAGCTGCATTGCCGGTGGCATTGCTGTTAGTATTGCCGGTTCTTCCTCCCTGACCGGAAGCAGTTTTCGCAGCAGCGGAATTCTTTCTCGCGCGATTTTCGCGGTCTTTTCTTGCCTTACGGACACTTCCGTAGTATCCGCCGAACAAGGCAGCCAAAATACCGGCGCCGATGCCTACCTTCACACCTGTTCCGACGCCGCGGGACTGCGAAGCATCTGCATCAAGAGCTTCCGCTTCTTCGATGTCCTGCACTGCAGGATTTTCTTCTGTTCCTACTGCCGGTGTCTCTGCGGACGCATCCTGAGCCTGATCAGACTGTTCTGCCGCTGCATCAGTATTTTCGTCCATTGTGCCGGCTTCCTCAGCTGAACCGCTGTTTTCCTGCTCAGCAAATGTCTCCTGGCTGTTCTCAGTATCTTTTACAGTAATGTTGCTGCCCGTTGAAGCGGCAGCCTCAGCAGCTGCCGTATTTCCTTCCTCGCTGGAAACACTGTCGCCAGTGAAAGTCCCTGCGCCTTCAACCTGTGCCGGTACTTCAACACTGCCCTGTGTTCCTGTCGATGCGCCTGAAGCTGATCCTGTCGCTGTGCCTGAAGTTGTTCCTGCAGCAGATGCACCAGCTGAAGAGCTGCCGCTTGAACTTCCAGCAGCAGATGCAGTCTCCTGGGCAGTACCGGAATTTTCAAGCGCTGCCTGTGCCTGAGAAGCAATAGGTGCGATCGGGACTGTTTCCTCGGTACCGATCACTTCTGTGACCTGTTCAGACCCGCTTGAGGGGAAGGCTGCCGGTGTTGTTGTTGCAGAAGCCGCAGACGGAACTGAAGCGGAAGGTGTCGCTGTGATCGGTGCTGCTGCACTTGCAATCGGAGCAGCACTTATTACAGGTGCTGCCTGGGAAGCAGTCGTGATCTGTGCAGGTGTTTTTCCTGCCGCGGCCTGTCTTACGATAGACAGAACATCACTGAGATCCGAAGTCGCATTTGCCGGAGTCGGGATCTTGTCTGTGAGTTTTAAGGCAAACCATCCCGGAACGCCGCCGCCGACACCGCCGAGTGTCAGTCCCCAGGGATTTCCGCTCGCTGCAGTTGCTTCTTTAATCACGTGGATCACATCGCCGTTATGATAAACACCGCCATCTGCTGCGCGGTTGTATTCAGCACCGGGGCCAACACGGAATCCTAAGGTTCCATCACTGGAATTGACCGTGACATAATAATCCACGTCCTTGACCTGAATTCCCTGTGCCTGCAGTGCGGCCGCAGCCTGGTTCGCGTTAGCCGCCTGTTCGATCGCCTGTGTCGATACATTTTCAATCTTCTTAGTATAATTCAGCGCTACCCAGCCGGCTGTCTGGCCGCCTGCACCTCCCATGGTAAATCCCCACGGATTGCCTGTAGAGGAAGTCGCCGTCACCAGAATATGAAGAATATCGCCATTATGGTAAACAGTGTCCACTGCCCGCGGATACTCTGCGCCAGGTCCGGTGCGGAATCGAAGTTCGCCTTCGGAGGACGCTACTACTACATAAAAATCTGCTGACTCAAGGCCCTCCCCTTCCGGAATGACTGCAGGAGTCCCTGCTGTCGTCGCAGGTGCCGGTGCCTGAGCTGCAAGTGCCGCCTGGGTCTGTGCCGCCGCGGCAGCGTTTGCCTGAATAGCAGCTGCCTGGGCCTGCAGTGCCGCCGCCTGGGCGTTAATGCTATTCATCAGCTCAGCCGACGCCACCTCCTGTGCAGAAGCAGCTGCTGCCGTCAGCACTGTGACCGGAGTGGTCATTACTGCCAGCGTAGTTACTGCAGCCGCGCCGCGTACAGCCGCTGCGATCCTGTGTTTTTTCTGAATATTCTTCCTGTTCCTTTTCATTCATTTCTCCTTGCTGCCGGTATGCTTCCTGAGACTTGCGGCATCAACCAGGTCGGACAATATCAGTCCTGGCCGCCCTCCGCTCCCTGTCTTCCGGAAACCCGACTAGTCAAAAGATGATCAGATAGATCTCACTTATTTCATGCGTATTGCGCATTTGGGTTAATTTTACAATATTAGATAAAAAAACACAATTAATCTGTCTCTTTTTGTCTCTTCAATTGACCCAAAGTTTAGCAATACCTGCAGGGACGGCATTTTCCTCTTAATTTTCCTCTGAGTTTTACCCTGAATTTTCCCCTGAATTTCTTCTGACTATTAGTCTGATTTTTAGCTTCAGGTTACCGCAAACGCCTGTTGAAGTAAAAAAAAGAAGCACCGGGTAGCATTTCTCCGGAGCTTCTTAGTTTCATATGATTCAGTTGATTTGCAAATCAGAAAGCCGGCAAGCAGGTTCAGTTCAGCAGTTCGTCCGCAAGGCTCCGTTTCGGGACATAATGGATATCCTCTTCGTCACGGTAGTAGTTGGTCTTTCCTTCTTTTACGTCCGTGATGACGATCTTTTCATCAGGTTTTCCAAAAGCCACGATGAGCATCGGATGGATGGTCTCCGGCAGCTGCAGCAGTTTTCTGACGCTCTCAGAGCTGAAGTTTCCGATCATGATCCCTCCGAGACCTTCTTCCACGGCCGCAAGGAGCATGGTCTGGGCGACGATACCGATATCCTTCTGATAGCGCTTCAGGTCCGGATCCAGTTCGTCGTCCTGGCAGATCACGATAAAGGCGGTCGGCTCTTTCCCCGGGTGCGGGAGCGTCAGCTCGGGCAATGCCCTCGCCCAGTGCGTCTCCTGCTGGATCAGGTCGACCATCTCTTTCTCACAGGCGAGAAAATATTTGAGCGGCTGTTTATTCACGGAAGACGGGCACAGCCTTGCGCATTCAGCGTAAGCCTCCAGTTGTTCCCGGGTAAACTCGTAGGAATGGTCATATCCCCTGTAGCTTCTGTTTTTCTTTACAAGATCGTAAATCATTAATCTGCTCCTTCTGAATTAGTACGCCCGCTGCCATCCCGATTTTAATCGCCGTTTTACTAAATATAACTCATAATATATACCACGATACTATTTTTCCGGAAGATTTCCCTTTCGGATATTTTCCTGAATGATCGCATCCGTCACCTGGTAGAGGACCTCTGATCCCTGCCTGGTCTTGCTCTGCCTGCCGTAGACCTGCTGCGCCGTGACGCCATGTTCCTTCCAGTCCCCTCCTCCGTTGCTGTTATTGAGCAGCAGCGGCTGCAGGTTGTCCATCGCATGGGCAAAACACGACTCGGCGGTCTCACACGCTTCAAATTCATCAAATAAAGCGATCAGCTCCTGTTTCTGTTCCTCGGGAAGAAGCGAGAATATCCGCTCCTTTGCGGCGTCCTCCCTCTCTTTCTGCGTCGCAAGACCGGCGGTGTCATAGGCATAGGTATCACCTGCATCGATCTCTACGATATCATGGATCAGGCACATGATCATGACCCTGGAAATATCGACTTCTTCATTGGCATATTCGCGCAGCAGATACGCCATGATCGCCATATGCCAGGCGTGTTCTGCGTCATTCTCGTTCCGCCCGTGGCCGGACAGATGCGTCTGCCTGAAAATATTCTTCTCCTTGTCGATCTCCAGGGCAAATTCGAGCTGGCGTTTTAGTCTTTCAGGTACTTCCATGCTGTTGATTATTTCCTTCATGTGTTCGTATTTGATGATCCTGAGTTGCGTTCCCGCAGCTCACGATCAAATTGCGGGTGAGTCAGCGGATGCGTCCCCGTGACTCAAAATGCGGGTGAGTCAGCGGATGCGTCCCCGTGACTCACTACTCATCCATTTTCTCGACGATCTCCCGCACGGTTTCTTCAATGCCTTTGTCTTTTTCCTCGATAACAATATCCGCATACTTGTTATACAGAATGGTTCGCTCGTCGTAGAGATCCCGCAGAGTCTGGCCTTCGCGCAGCACGACGCCCCGCTGCTGTATGTTGTGGAGGCGTTTCTGCAGTTCTTCGAATCCGAGATCCAGATAGACGAGAGTTCCCATTTCCCTGAAGTGCTGCATGGCCTTAGTGCCATATACGACGCTTCCTCCGGTAGCAATTACGGTCGGGATCTCCGGAACGTAATCGCAGCATACAGATTCTTCCACCTTGATGAAACCCTCGACGCCGCGTTCCCGGATGATCTCCTCCAGCCGCTTTCCTTCGCTTTTCTGGATCAGAAGGTCCGTATCCACAAAATCATATCCAATTAACTTAGCCAGAATAACGCCGACTGTGCTCTTGCCTGCAGCCGGCATGCCGATCAATATGATACTTTTCTTGTCCATTTCTTTCCAATTTGTTTCAGAAAGCTTTCAGATAGTGCTTTCAGGTAATGTTCCAAATAATGTTTGGAGATAATTCTCCTGCTCACCCCAGCAGCTCCAGCAACTCCTCATTCGACAGGCTCATGAGCGACTGGTTCTCGCCGGAGAGGATCGCATCCGCGAGATCCTTCTTGGCCTCCTGCAGTTCGACGATCCTCTCCTCGATCGTATCCTTGCCGATCAGCTTGAACACGCTGACCTGCCTTGTCTGCCCGATGCGATGTGCGCGGTCCGTCGCCTGATTCTGCACGGCGAGGTTCCACCATGGATCGTAGTGGATGACAACGTCGGCACCGACCAGGTTGAGTCCTGTTCCGCCGGCCTTCAGCGAGATCAAAAATACCGGCACCTTGTCCTCTTCATTGAACTGGTGCACCAGTTTGATCCGCTGCTCCTTGGGAGTAGCACCGGTGATGGTGTAATACTCGATTCCTTCTTTTTGGAGATCCTTTGACAGCAGTTCCAGCATGGAAGTAAACTGCGAGAACACCAGCATCCTGTGACCACCGTCGATCGCGCTTTTAATGAGGTCGATACACGCTTCACGCTTCGCGGAGGTACCTTTGTAGTTTTCAAACAAAAGCCCAGGGTCACAGCAGATCTGGCGGATCCTGGTGAGTTCCGCGAATATCTTGATCTTATCTTCTCCCGCTGTGCTGCCGCCGGAGAGCATCTCCTTCATGCGGATGACCTGCGCGTCATAGAGTTTCTGCTGCTCCTCTTCAAAACGTGCATAGCGGATCTCTTCCAGTTTTTCGGGAAGATCCTTTAGGACATCCTCTTTCCGTCTCCGCAGTATAAAGGGCCCGACCATCTTTTTGAGCCGCTCGGTCATCGCCTCATCTTTATTCTTGACGATCGGCGTCTCGAACCGGTTTGCGAAGGTTTCATAGTTATACAGATACCCCGGCATCAGGAAATCAAAAATACTCCACAGCTCCGCCAGCCTGTTTTCGATCGGAGTGCCTGTCAGGGCAAAACGATGGTCTGCTGAAAGTATTTTGACCGCTTTGGTCACAGCCGCTTTCTGGTTTTTAATGAACTGTGCCTCGTCCAGAACAACAATGTCAAAGCGCAGATCTTCATACAGGACGATATCCTTTTTCAGCAGGTCGTAGCTTGTGACATAGACATCCGGTGCCTCCGGGTTTATATTCTTTCCTTTTTTCGCTTTGGCAGATGTGTTTTCCCTGCCTCTGTTAGAAGAGCCGGATCCGTCAGCCGCCGAGGCCAGGATCTTTTTCCTTGCTGCCGCCGTGCCGGCAATCACGCAGCAATTCAGATCAGGTGCAAAGCGCTCGATCTCTTCCTGCCAGTTGTAAACCAGGGAGGCCGGACAGACGACCAGATGGATCTTTCCCGGCTGCTCCTGCTTTAACGCCTGGAAAACTGCGATCATTTGCAGCGTTTTTCCGAGCCCCATTTCGTCAGCCAGAATGGCGCCGAAACCAAGCTCATGCAGCGTCCGCAGCCACTTGTATCCGTAAGCCTGGTACGGGCGAAGAACATCCGCCATCTGCGCCATCGGCTCATATTCCGAGTCCGCCACCGTGCGCATGTTCCGGATCAGCTGCCGGAACGTCCTGTCTCTGCTGCCTGCCAGCGCCTCATGCTCTTCCAGGAGCCTATTGACATACAGTGCCCGATAGACCGGCATCTGCTTATGGCCGGCTGCGATATCTTTTTGAGAGAGGTCGAGCTCCTCCATGATCTGGCTGAGCTCAGCCAGGGATTTTGTCTGCTCCTGAGAAGTGAGGGCGACGAATTCGCCGCTCTTTAGCCGGTGGAACTTCTTTTTCCGCCGGTAGCTCTCCATCAGGTCAAGCAGTTCTCTGATATCAATATCCTTGGAGAGTACGGTGAGGTCCATCAGGCCGCTTTCGACAGATACCCCGACGTGCACCTGCGGCACAGGTCTGATCTTGTAGGAATTGAAGGCGTCTGTCCCTAAGACCGTGCCGTAGCGGGACAGTGTCGGCACCGCTTCATTCAAAATG